>NZ_JAUSWJ010000001.1:4072500-4372500 GCF_030815145.1 Kaistia geumhonensis
GCGCTCGAGCAGTTCCCGGTGGGTTCCGGTTTCGACGATCCGGCCTTCGTCCATGACGACGAGGCGGTCCATCGCCGCGATGGTGGAGAGGCGGTGGGCGATGGCGATCACGGTCTTGCCCGCCATCAGGCCCTCGAGCTGCTCCTGGATCACTGCCTCGATCTCCGAATCGAGCGCCGAGGTCGCCTCGTCCAAAACGAGGATCGGCGCGTCCTTGAGCAGCACGCGGGCGATGGCGATGCGCTGGCGCTGGCCGCCGGAGAGCTTCACGCCCCGTTCGCCGACATGCGCGTCGTAGCCCTTGCGGCCGCGCGGATCGGAGAGATGGGCGATGAAGCCGTCGGCGGAGGCGCGGGCCGCCGCCTGGCGCACGGCGTCGTCGTCCGCGTCGGGCCGGCCATAGCGGATATTGTCGCGGATCGAGCGGTTGAGCAGCGCGGTATCCTGGGTCACGACGCCGATGGCGGCGCGCAGCGAGCCCTGCGTGACCGAGGCGATGTCCTGCCCGTCGATGCGGATCGCGCCGCTCTCGAGGTCGTAGAGGCGCAAGAGCAGGCTGACCATGGTCGTCTTGCCGGCGCCGGAGCGGCCGACAAGACCGATGCGCTCGCCGGGCTTCACCACGAGGTCGACGCCGCGCAGCACCGGCGTTCCGCCGCCATAGGAGAAGCGCACGTCTTCGAAGACAATCTCGCCCTTGGAGACGACGAGGTCGGCGGCGTCGGGCCGGTCGGCGAGGCCGTGCGGCCGCGCGATGGTGCGCATGCCGTCCTCGACGGTGCCGACATTGTCGAAGAGCCCCGTCAGCGTCATCATCACGCGGCCGGACATCACCGAGAGCCGCATCACGAGGCCGAGCGCCACCGCCGTCTCGCCGGGGCTGATCGCGCCGCGCGTCCAGAGCCAGACGCTGGCAGCGCCCGTCGCGCCGATCAGGAAGGCATTGGCGAGCTGCAGCAGCAGCGAGAGCCGCGTCAGCAGGCGGTTCTGGTCGAGCAGGCGTCCCGTCTGCTCGGCGATGGCGCTTCGCGCCGTGTCGCGCTCGCGCCCGTCGCGGGCGAAGAGCTTCACCGTCTGGATGTTGCCGTAGATGTCGGCGAGCTTGCCGGTCAGGAGCGACCGCGCCTCGGACGCGGCGGCGGCGCGCTTGCGCACGCGCGGCACGAAAGTGAGGGCGAGCGTGACGAGGGCGGCCACCCAGAGCACGAGCGGCACGGCCATGACGATGCCGACATCGGCGAAGATCGCGAAGGCGCTGATGACGAAGACGGAGATCACCCAGAGCGCGTCGATGACCTGCGTCATGCTCTGCGTCAGCGAGGAGCCGGTCTGAACGATCTTGGTGACGATGCGGCCGGAGAAGTCGTTCTGGAAGAACGAATAGGACTGACCGACCACATGGAGATGGTTGAGCCAGCGGATGCGGGCGGTGAGGGCGGGCGGCAGCGTCTGGTTGGAAAGCACGGTCTGCACCGCGTTCACCAGCGGGCGGACGACGAGCACGACGAGCGCCATCAGCGCCAGGTGCCAGCCATGCTCGGCGAAGAAGGTCGCCGGCGTGCCGCGCGACATCATGTCGACGAGGGTCCCGACATAGGCGTAGATCGCGACCTCGGCCAGGGAGACCGCCAGTCCCGCCGCCATCAGCGCCAGCACATAGGGCCAGACCGGCGCCAGGAAATAGCGGTAGAAGGCGAGGAGGCCGGTCGGCGGCGTCCCATCCTCGACGGCGAAGGGGTCGATCAGCTTTTCAAAGTAGCGCAGCATGGTTATGTCCGGAGCGCCGGCCGCCTTCCTTGTCCTGAGCGTCCGGATGTCTTCAACGTCCGAGCGCTCCCATTTCCGTTCCGAACGGCCCTTCCTTGCCGAGCATCGTCCTCTACCAGCCCGATATTCCGCACAATACCGGCGCGATCCTGCGATTCGCCGCCTGTGTCGGGCTGCCGGTGGAGATCGTCGAGCCGGCGGGCTTCGATCTCTCCGATCGCGGGCTGAAGCGGGCCGGCATGGACTATCTGGAGCGCGCGACCCTCACGCGCCACCCTTCATTCGCGGCATTCGACGACATTCGCCGCCAACGAGGCGGGCGGCTTCTGCTGCTGACGACCAGGGCCGAGCGCTCCTATCTCGATTTCGACTATGCCGCCGGCGATCTCCTGATGTTCGGGCGCGAGAGCGCCGGCGTCCCGGACGCGGTGCATGCGATCGCCGACGAGCGCCTCGTGGTGCCGATGCGCCCCGGGCTGCGGTCGATCAATCTCGCCATGACCGTGGCGATGGTGGCCGGGGAGGTGCTGCGGCAGCTCGGCGGCCCGCCTGTCGTCGCGACGATGGAAGACCAGGGAGGATGAGCCGATGACCCTGCCCGACGGGCTCGACGAGAAGAAGGCCCGCGCCGCCCACTGGTTCCTCGAGCTCCAGACGCGCATCACCGCCGCCTTCGAGGCGCTGGAGCGCGAGGCTGCGGACGATCGTTATCCCGGCGCGCCGGGCCGTTTCGAGCGCAAGCCCTGGAAGCGAACCGACCATACCGGCACTGACGGCGGCGGCGGTACCATGGCGATGCTGCGGGGCCGGCTGTTCGAGAAGGCGGGCGTGCATGTCTCGGCGGTGCATGGCAGCTTCGCCCCGGAATTCGCCAAGGACATCCCAGGCGCCGACGAGGATCCCCGTTTCTGGGCCGGCGGCATCTCGCTGATCGTGCATCCGAGGAGCCCCAACGTGCCGGCCGTGCACATGAACACGCGCATGGTGGTCACGACGCGGCAGTGGTTCGGCGGCGGCGCCGACCTGACGCCGGTGCTCGATCGCCGCCGCACGCAGGACGACGCCGACAGCATCGCCTTCCACGCCGCGATGCGCGGGGCCTGCGAGCGTCACGCCGTCGCCGATTACGGCCGCTACAAGGAGTGGTGCGACACCTATTTCTTCCTGAAGCACCGGGGCGAGCCGCGCGGCATCGGCGGCATCTTCTATGACGGGTTGCACTCCGGCGACTGGGAGGCGGATTTCGCCTTCACGCGGGATGTCGGCGCAAGCTTCCTCGACATCTATCCGAGGATCGTCCGCGCCAATCTCGCCGCGCCCTGGACGGAGGCGGACCGCGAGGAGCAGCTCGTGCGCCGCGGCCGCTATGTCGAGTTCAACCTCCTCTATGACCGCGGCACGATCTTCGGGCTGAGGACCGGCGGCAATGTCGATTCCATTCTTTCCTCGATGCCGCCCGAGGTGAAATGGCCATGACGGACAGGACGCGGGAACGCACGACATGACGAAGGCAGTGCTCGGCATCATCGGGGGCTCGGGCCTCTACGACCTTCCCGGCCTTGAGGACGCGGAGTGGCGGACGGTGGAAAGCCCCTGGGGCACGCCCTCCGACCAGCTGAGTTTCGGCCGGATCGGCGCGACGCCGATCGTCTTCCTGCCGCGGCATGGACGCGGACATCGCCTCGCGCCCTCCGGCATCGACTACCGCGCCAATATCGATGCCCTGAAGCGCGCGGGCGTGACCGACCTCGTCTCGGTCTCGGCGGTCGGTTCGCTGAAGCAGGAACTCTTCCCCGGCGATTTCGTCATCGTCGACCAGTTCATCGACCGCACCGTCGGCCGCGTCTCCACCTTCTTCGGCAATGGCTGTGTCGCGCATGTCTCGATGGCACATCCGGTGGCGCCCCGCCTCGTCGAGCGCATCCGCCTCGCCGCCGCGGCCGAGGACATTCCCCACCATATCGGCGGAACCTATGTGGCGATGGAGGGGCCGCAGTTCTCGTCCGTCGCGGAATCGCATCTCTACCGGTCGTGGAACGCGGACGTCATCGGCATGACCAACATGCCCGAGGCGAAGCTCGCCCGCGAGGCGGAGCTCTCCTATGCCACGATCGCCATGGTTACCGACTATGACTGCTGGCATCCGAACCATGCGGCGGTCACGGTCGACGAGGTGATCCGCGTGCTCGGCGAGAACCGCGACAAGGCGCAGCGGCTGGTCGCGCGGCTCGCCCGGGATTTCCCGGCCGAGCACGAGCCGTGCCCGATCGGATCGGACCGCGCGCTCGATCACGCCCTCATCACGGCGCCGGATGCGCGCGACCCCGCGCTTCTCGCACGGCTCGACGCCGTCGCCGGTCGCGTGCTCGCCCGCTGATCACATGCCGCGGCTTTACGCCGGGCTGCTGCTCGGGCAAGGCTGTGGCTCAACCGCCCGCGGCCACGCCGCGCCCGAACGATTCGACGTGCCGAGATGACATCAGAACCTTTCGACTACGCCGCCGCCATCCGCACCATCCCGGACTATCCCGCCAAGGGCGTGATGTTCCGCGACATCACCACGCTGCTCGGCAATCCGCGCGCTTTCCGCCGCACGATCGACGACCTCGTGCAGCCCTGGGCCGGCTCCAAGGTGGACAAGGTGGCCGGCATCGAGGCGCGCGGCTTCATCATCGGCGGGGCGGTGGCGCACCAGCTCTCGGCCGGCTTCGTCCCGATCCGCAAGAAGGGCAAGCTGCCCTGGGAAACCATCGGCGAGGACTATGCGCTCGAATACGGGCACGACCGGATCGAGATCCATGTCGACGCAGTGGCCAAGGGCGAGCGCGTGATTCTCGTCGACGACCTGATCGCCACCGGCGGCACGGCCGAGGCGGCGATCAAGCTGCTGCGGCAGACCGGCGCCGTCGTCGAGGCAGCCTGCTTCATCGTCGACCTGCCGGCGCTGGGCGGCGCCGACAAGCTGCGCGCGCTCGACGTGCCGGTTCGCACGCTGATCGCCTTCGACGGCCACTGAACGGGCAAGGGGTGGCGAGGATGGCCGATTTCACGCTCCATGTCGGGACACGGATCTGGTCGAGCTGGTCGTTGCGCCCCTTCATGGCGCTCGCCGCCACCGGCGCCTCATTCGAAACCGTGGTGACGGCCCTGCGCGCGCCGGGTACGCGGGCCGCGATCGGCGGCTTCAGCCCCTCAGGGCTGGTTCCCGTTCTCGTCGACCACCGCGACGGCCGTGACGTCACCGTCTGGGATTCGCTGGCGATCTGCGAATATCTCGCTGAGAGCTGGCCCCACCTCTGGCCGGCCGATGCCGCCGCGCGTGCCGTCGCGCGATCGGTTTCGGCGGAAATGCATTCCGGCTTCCGTCCGATGCGGATGGCGATGCCGATGGACCTCTTCGCCGAGCACCCCGGCGAGGGCCTCGACGCCGACGGGGTCGAAGCCGATATTCGCCGCATCGACGCGATCTTCAGCGATTGCCGGAATCGATTCGGTGCGGGCGGGCCCTATCTCTTCGGGACATTTACGATCGCCGATGCCATGTATGCGCCGGTGGCGAGCCGTTTCCGAACCTATCGCCCCGAACTCAGCGCGCCGGCCGCCGACTATGTCGCGACGCTGCTGGCCGATCCGGGGTTCACGGCTTGGGAAGCGGCGGCCCTGAAGGAAATGTGACGGCGGCCGGGCGACTTGCCGCCTTGACCGCCGAGACGCATCGGCCCAGCCTCGGGGTGGGGTAGACGCGGCGCCTGCCGGGATGACGGTATGAATTCGTTCTTCGATGTCTTCAAATGGGACCGCTTCGTCGCCCCGTCCGCGATGGAGCTGCTGTTCTGGCTCGTTTCGGCGATCGCCGTCCTCTTCGGCGTCTGGGGCCTGTCCTCGGGCATCGCCATGGTCGAGACGGCGCCCGTGCCGGGGCTCGTGCTGATCTCGGTCTCGATCATCGGGACGCTGGCCGGCATCGTCGCGGCGCGCATCGCCTGCGAGGCCGTGGTCATCCTGTTCCGCGTCAACGAGAACCTCATGGATATCGCCGAGCGCGGCTTCACGGCCATGCCGGCGCCGATCGTGGAAAGCGCCGCTGTCCGCCTCGAGCACCGGGCCCCCGAGCCCCGGGAAGAGCCCCTGCCGGCCCGGAGGCAGCCCGAGCGAAGCGCCACGATCATCGAGGACCTCCCGCCCGTCTTCGATGCCGAGGAGGAAGAGGAGGACGATGCGGCCGATCCGTTCGCTCCGGATCAGGGTCGCGTCGAGCCGAGGGCCTGGGACGTCAAGCCGGTCCAGCCGAAGTCGGCTTCGACCGACGTCGCGGCGTCGGAGCCGCATCAGCGCATGCGGGACGTGACGCCGGCCTCCGCGAGAGACCGGTCAACGCCTCCGGAGGCACGGGCGAGGGTCGAGCGTGCCGCAGAGGCAAGATCTGATCGTCGTGAGCCCGACCGGCGCGAGCCGGAGGCGCGGGCGGCCGAGACGAGGGTTCCGCCCTCGAGGTCGGCGGGATCCGCGAACGAGGTTCGCGGCGAGACCCGCGCCGAGCGTTCCCCGCCGGCCGTCGTGGAGCATGAGACGCCCGCACAGCAGGAACGCGAGAAGCGCGAAGCCTCGCGCCGGCGCGCGGCGTCGGACGAGCCGGCGATCGAGCATGCGCTGAAGCGGCTTTCGCAGCCCGCATCCGCCAACCCTCCCTCCGACCCGCCGCCGTCGCGAGAGCGGCGCATGCCGGCCGCGCGCATCGAGGACGGCGACTTCATCAGTTCCGCGGCGCCCGATCCGGTCCGCCGTGAGACGCGCCGGCCCGGGGGCGCAACGCCCGAGGCCGTGCCGCAGGACGGCGCGCGGGCCGGTCAGCAGAAGCCTGCCGCGCCGCGTCGCAGACCCGTTGCCGACGAGGAGGCTACACCTCTGCCGGCCTTCCTGGCGAATCGCGTCGAGCCCGAGGCGCCGATCGACCTGCCGCCGGTGCTGTCGCGCCAGGACGCGGCCAGCCGCGAGTCTTCGGCCGAGCCGAAGGCGGCGCCGCGCATGGTGCGGGAAAAGACCGTTCAGGTTGCCGCTCGCGAGACTGCTCCGGAACGTCAGCCGGAGCCGCGGCGCGACGAGGCCTCGCGATCGCAGAAGCCGAAGGGGGGGCAGGCTCCCCTGAAGCGCCGCCGGCCCCGCCGCGATCGCGACGAGGCCTGACGGCCGAACTCAGGTGTTGAAGCGGAACAGCATGACGTCGCCATCGGCTACGACATAGTCCTTGCCTTCGTCGCGGGCGCGTCCCGCTTCCTTGGCGCCGGCTTCGCCGTTGTAGCGCACGTAATCCTCGAAGCCGATCGTCTGGGCGCGGATGAAGCCGCGCTCGAAATCGGTATGGATCACGCCGGCGGCCTGCGGTGCGCGGGTTCCGACCGGAATGGTCCAGGCGCGGGCTTCCTTGGGGCCGACGGTGAAATAGGTGATGAGACCGAGCAGGGCGTAGCCGGCGCGGATCAGCCGGTCGAGGCCCGGCTCTTCGAGGCCGAGCGTCTCGAGGAAGTCCTTCTGCTCGGCGGCATCGAGCTGGGCGATCTCGGATTCGATCGCCGCCGAGATGACGACGCAGCCCGCGCCCTCGGCCTTGGCCATTTCCTCGACGCGCTTCGAATAGGCATTGCCGGTCGCGGCCGAGGCTTCCTCGACATTGCATACATACAGCACGGGCTTCGAGGTCAGGAGATTCAGGGCATCGAAGGCGGCGCGATCCTCGGCGGAGACCTTGAGCTGGCGGGCCGGCTTGCCCTCGCGGAGCAGAGCGAGGGCGGCGTCCATCAGGTCGGCCTGATGCTTGGCTTCCTTGTCGTTGGCCGCCCGCTTCCTGAGCGGGACGACGCGCCGCTCGAGGCTGTCGAGATCGGCGAGCATCAGCTCCGTCTCGACCGTCTCGGCATCGGCGACCGGGTCGATGCGGTTCTCGACATGGGTGATGTCGCCGTCCTCGAAGCAGCGCAGCACATGCGCGATCGCGTCGACCTCACGGATATTGGCGAGGAACTGGTTGCCGAGACCCTCGCCCTTCGAGGCGCCGCGCACGAGGCCGGCGATGTCGACGAAGGTAAGGCGCGTCGGCACGATCTCGTGCGACTTGCCAACCCGCGCCAGCGTGTCGAGCCGCGGGTCCGGCACCGCCACCTCGCCGGTGTTCGGCTCGATGGTGCAGAAGGGATAGTTGGCCGCCTGCGCCGCTGCCGTCTTGGTCAGAGCGTTGAACAAGGTCGACTTGCCGACATTCGGCAGGCCGACGATCCCGCATTTGAAGCCCATGGTGTTCTTTCAGTTCAGGAGAGTGTCGAGATTGGTATCGCTTCGGAACAGTTCGAGGATCCTCATGTCGTCGACGACCCGCCCGCGGGCGAGATCCTCCGAGAAGAAAAGGCCGCAGCCGGCGCGCGCTGCCGATGCGAGCATCAGTCGCCCTTGCCGAACAGCCGCTTGAGCCCCGCCGCGAAAGGACCGTCGGCGGGCTTCGGCTCAGACGACGACGTGGCCTTGGCCGACGGGGGAGGGGGGGCATCGGGCCCCGCTTCGGGCTTGGCCGGCTTCGGCGGCTCCGTCGCTCGGTGCAGACGGTTGGCGAAGGTCGAATCCTTGCCGTCGGCGAGGAGATTGGCGCTGTCGGCGATCGCATCGAGCAGCGGGTTCACCCATGCGCCGTCCGCCTTGGCGAAATCGTGAAGCACATAGCCCGCCACGAGTTCCCTGGCGCCGGGGTGGCCGATGCCGAGGCGCAGGCGCCGGTAGTCGTCGCCGAGATGGGCGGTGATCGAACGCAGGCCATTATGGCCGCCATGGCCGCCGCCGACCTTCATCCGCGTCTTGCCGGGCGGCAGGTCGAGTTCGTCGTGCATAACGACGATGTCGGCGTTCGGGATCTTGAGGAAGCGGGCAGCCTCGGCAACCGCGCGGCCGCTCTCGTTCATATAGGTCTGCGGCTTCATGAGCAGCGTGCGCCGCCCCGAAAGCGTGCCCTCGGCGACATCCGCATGGAAGCGGCTGCGCCAGGGTCCGAAGCCATGGCGGCGGTGGATCGCATCCGCCGCCATGAAGCCGATATTGTGCCGGTTCAGGGCATATTGGCCGCCGGGATTGCCGAGGCCGACGATGAGGAGCATCGCTGCGCGTCCCGAACCGGTCAGCCGGATCAGGCCTTGGGAGCCTCGGCCGCCGCAGCTTCCGCCGCCTCTTCCGAGGTCAGCGCCGCCGGGGCGACGATGGTCGCCAGCGTCACGTCGTCCGCCGCGGTCGCCTTGACGCCTTCCGGCAGCGAGACGCCGGACAGATGCACGGACGAGCCGATCTCGAGGCCGGTCAGGTCGACGACGATGTGATCGGGGATCGCATCGGCCGGCGCCGTGACGTCGAGTTCGTGCGAGACGATGTTCAGCACGCCGCCATTCTTGAGGCCGGGCGCCTTGTCCTCGTTCACGAACTGGACCGGAACCTTGACGTGCAGCGAGGCGCCGACGGTCACGCGCAGGAAGTCGACGTGGATCGGCTGGTCGCTCACGGGGTGGAGCGCGTAGTCACGCGGAATGACGCGGATCTTCTGGCCGTCGACATTGATCGTGGCCACGGTGGTCAGGAAGCCGCCACCATGCAGCTTCATGTACACGTCCTTGTGCGACAGCTCGATCGCGAGGGGCGGCTGCTTGTCGCCATAGATGACGGCCGGAATCTTGCCTTCGCGACGCGACGCCCGGGCGGCCCCCTTGCCCACGCGGTTGCGCACGGAGGCCGTGAGCTCGTAGGAAGTGCTCATCGGAATTCTCCTTGTCCAAACGAAAAAGGCCGCGGTGCCTCCAGGGGTGTCGGCGCGGCCGCGCGCCTTATAGACGAGGCGCCGGCGAAGGACAAGGAAAGAAGGTCCGCCTCAGATGAAGAGGCTCGACACCGACTTCTCGCTGGCGGTGCGGTTGATCGCCTCGCCGATCAGCGTCGCGATCGAGGTGACGCGGATATTGGGCGCGCCCTGCACGGCCTCGGTCGGCTGGATCGAATCGGTGATCACCAGTTCCTTGAGCATCGACGAGGCGATGCGCGCGACGGCGCCGCCCGAGAGAACGCCATGGGTGATGTAGGCGACGACCGACTTCGCGCCCTTGGCGAGCAGCGCCTCGGCGGCGTTGCACAGCGTGCCGCCCGAATCGACGATGTCGTCGAAGAGGATGCAGTCGCGTCCCTCGACATTGCCGATGATGTTCATGACCTCGGATTCGCCGGGCCGCTCGCGCCGCTTGTCGACGATGGCCAGCGGAGCGTCGATGCGCTTGGCGAGCGCACGGGCGCGCACCACGCCGCCAACGTCCGGCGACACGACCATGATGTTCTGCAGTTCGTAGTGCTCGCGGATATCGCGGGTGATCACCGGCACCGAGAAGAGGTTGTCGGTCGGGATATCGAAGAAACCTTGGATCTGCCCGGCATGCAGGTCGAGCGTCAGAACGCGGTCGGCACCGGCATGGGTGATGAGATTGGCGACGAGCTTGGCCGAGATCGGCGTGCGCGGGCCGGCCTTCCGGTCCTGCCTCGCATAGCCGAAATAGGGGAGGACCGCCGTGATGCGGCGCGCCGAGGAGCGGCGCAGCGCATCGATGATGATCAGGAGCTCCATCAAGTGGTCGTTGGCCGGATAGCTCGTCGACTGGATGACGAACACGTCCTCGCCGCGGACATTTTCCTGGATCTCAACGAAGATCTCCTGGTCAGCAAACCGCTTGACGAGACACTTGGCCAGCGGGATCTCGAGATAGGTGGCGATCGCCTCGGCGAGCACCCGGTTGGAGTTTCCGGCAACCAGCTTCAAGGTGTGGGGTCCCGTTGGTCCTGCTTCGCGAGTTGCGATCGATTCCGGGGCGGCATCGTTGGGCGGAGCGGCGGCGTTGTAGCAAGTCCACTTCCGCACTGCAAACGCGATTGCGTCGCGGCGCGGTTCAGTTCGCCGGTATGGTGGATGACGGCAGCGGCGGCAGAGCCGTCGTGGCCGGCAGTGTCTGGGTCTCGGTGGCGCTCACGGGCGTTGCCGTGACGGCCGCCGGGGCGGGCGCGATCGGCGCGCTGGCGACCGCCCCTGCATTCGCCGGGCCGCTCCGTCCCCAGGCGACGATGGCGCTGATCGTCTGCCGCGCGACATCCATAGCCGTCGACCGGTCGACGCCGCGCCACGGGTCGACGCCGGCGCCGGGCGCCGTTTCCTGGCCGGAAATGCGATGCACGCGCTTGCCGCTGCGGTCGAAAACGTCCCAGACATAGACGACGATGGTGCCCGAGGCGTCGCCGACCGCCGAGAGATAGCCCTTCACGATATAGGTCGCCGCCGGATCGTCGACCGGGACGAGGCTCACCTGCTGGGCGAAGGCCTCCTTGCCGAGCTCGGCCGAAATGTTGGTCAGAACCGTCGCGGGGGCGCCCGTCACCGGCGCGAAGGCGAACTTCGCCTGCGACAGCGGTACGGAAGGCGGGGTCGCGGAGATCGGCGGGATGGCCGCATTGGCCATGGACTGGGCCGCGCCGCTGATGCCTTCGCCGCTGCCACAGGCGGAAAGCCCCAGCGCAGCCATGGCAAGGAGGGCCCAGACCGGCCGATATGCCTTCACCGTCATTCCATCGTCCCGCCGGTCCGCAACCGGAGCCCCCGGACCCTTCCTAGCGGCAAATGCCGGACCGGTCCAGAATTCGGCCGGTCATCCGATCAAATCCGCTCACTTGTCCCGATCACGTTTCCTCATCGGCGAGTGCGATGGCGTGAAGCAGCCGCCCATAGTCCGCTTCGCCCTGATGGGTCATGCGGCGATAGGAATAAAAGCGGGCCGGATCGGCATAGGTGCAGAGGCCGAGATCGACGAAGCGGCCGGCGCCGGCGGCGGCGGCGCGATGGCCGAGATAGGCCGGAAGATCGAACTGCCGATGCCTCTCGCGCTCCGACGGCGCGAAGAAGCGCTGATTGGTGGTGTCGGCCTCCAGGAAGCGGGCGACGAATTCCGGCCCCACCTCGTAGGAGGCGGCGGAGATGGTCGGACCGAGCACGACCGTGATGCGCCCGCGATCGGCGCCGAGCCCCTCCATCGCGGCGAGCGTTGCTTCCAGAACGCCGGTGAAGGCGCCGCGCCAGCCGGCATGGGCCGCGCCGACGACGCGCGCCTCGGCATCGGCGAAGAGCAGCGGACCGCAGTCCGCCGTACCGACGCCAACGGCGAGGCCGGGCCGGGCCGTCACGACCGCATCCGCCCTGGGGCCTTCGCCGGCGGGCCAGACCTCGTCGACCACGACGACATCCGGGCTATGCACCTGATAGGGCGTCGCGAGGCGGTCGGGGGCGACGCCGAGGTCGCGGGCGACGCGCGCCCGGTTCTCGAGGATCCGCGTCCGCTCGTCGGACGAGCCGACGCCGCAGTTGAGGCTCGCATAGATGCCGTCGGAGACGCCGCCCTGCCGGGTGTAGAAGCCGTGGCGGATTCCGGGGAGGTCCAGCGCGTCGGCGGTGATCTTCATCGGGTCGGTCCTTCAGTCGAAAGGGGGCGGCACGAGGCCGGGCGATGCCGCGACCAGCACCTTGAACAGCGTTCCCATGGCGTCGGGACCGGCAAGCCGGTCAACCGCGGCGCGGATCGCGTCCTGCGTCGCCGCATCCTTGCCGGCGCCCAGCGCGCCGGCGCGTTCCAGGAGGCCGAGGCGAAGCAGGAAATCGCCCTGATCCGTCAGCGGAAACGTTACGGCGCCGGCCCGGCGCGCGGCGGCGGCGAGCGCGGCGAAATCGACATGGGCGGTGATGTCGGCCTCGCCCGGGGTTTCGAGCGGCGAGACGAAGCGGTGGTGCCGCAACGCCTGGAGCGTATCCCCGACACCGCCGTCATGGCCGTAGTCGATGGCGAGCAGCGCACCGGGCGCATGGGCGAATCGATCGGCGAGGCTCGTGACGACGGCGACCGACGGGCTGCTCGTCTCGATGATGGCGCCGATGGGGAGACCGTGCGGGACGACAGGCGGACGGGCAGCCGGACGCAGGCCGAAAGCGAGGGCACCATCGACGAGGCCGACCATGCGCTCGGCGAAGCCTTGCTCCGTCCGCACATACTGGCGGATCGGCAGCGCGTCGAAGAACTCGTTGGCGATGACGATGAGCGGGCCGTCCGGCAGTTCCTCCAAACCGCTCGCGAAGACGGGAGCGTGCGACGCGAGGGCCTCCTGCTGGATCGTTCGCAGATGCGGGCTGGTCTCGACGAGCACGAGCGTCGCCGCGGCGCGAAAGTCGGGTGCGACACGGGCGGCGCGCAGCGCGTCGGCCATCAGCGTGCCGCGGCCCGGGCCGAATTCGGTGAGCACGACCCGCGCCGGGCTGCCCATCCGCCGCCAGGTCTCCACCGCCCAGAGGCCGACGAGTTCGCCGAACATCTGGCTGATCTCGGGGGCGGTGACGAAGTCGCCGGCCGCGCCGAAGGGATCGCGGCGCATGTAGTAGCCATGCTCCGGATCGCCGAGGCAGGCGGCCATATAATCGGCGACGGTGATCGGGCCATCGGCGCGGATGCGCGCGGCGAGCCGCAGGGCGAGCGGCGTCGCCGGTTCAGACACGGTCGCGACGGCGGACATAGATGAGAAGGCCGAGGCCGGCGAGCACCATCGGGACGGAGAGCAGCATACCCATGGTGAGCCCGCCGGAGAAATAGCCGATCTGGATGTCGGGCTCGCGGAAGAACTCGGAGATGATGCGCGCGAGTCCGTAGCCCATGGCGAAGACGGCGGCGACATAGCCCGGCTGGCGCAGGCGAAGCTGCTTGTGCGTCAGGATGCGCAGCACGAGGAAGAGGACGATGCCTTCCAGCGCCGCCTCGTAGAGCTGGCTCGGATGGCGGGGCTGGCCGTCCGCATTGGGGAAAACCATCGCCCAGGGCACGTCGGCGGGACGGCCCCAGAGTTCGCCGTTGATGAAGTTCGCCAGCCGGCCGAGGCAGAGCCCGACGGTGACGCTGGGGCCGATGACGTCGATGAGCGACAGGAACGGGATGCCGCGCTTCCAGCAGAACAGCGCCATGGCGATGGTCGTGCCGAGGAAGCCGCCATGGAACGACATGCCGCCATGCCAGACCTCGAAGATCGTCAGCGGCGCGGCGAGGAAAGCGCCGGGATCATAGAAGAGCACATAGCCGATGCGGCCGCCGACGATGATGCCCACCGTCGCCCAGAGCACGAAATCGTCGAGATCGACGGGGGTGATCGGCGATCCGTCCTTGCCCCAGAGGCGGGCGTTGGAAACCAGCCGCTTCGCATACCACCAGCCGAACAGGATGCCGACGATATAGGCGAGCGCGTACCAGCGGATCGCGAAGGGACCGATCGCGATGAGCACCGGATCGATGGTGGGGTAGGGGATGACGTAGAGCATCGCTCGCCTTTGCTGCCGCGGCATTGGTGCGCTGATCCGCCCGAAGCGGTCAAGAGCCGCAGCCGCGATGGCGGTTCAGGCTCTTGTGACCGGTCGGGCGGCCACCCATAGTCTCTTCACAGCGACAGGTTCGCATCCGGAGGATTGCCATGGACGAGCGCCCCAACCGTCTCTTCGACGATTTCGCCAAGCTGATGACGGACGCCGCCGGCATGGCGCAGGGCGTGCGCCGCGAGGCCGAGACCGCCATGCGCCACCAGGCCGAGCGCTTCATGTCCGAGATGGACTTCGTGAAGCGCGAGGATTTCGATGTGGTGCGCGAGATGGCCGCCAAGGCCCGCGCCGAGAACGATGCGCTCGCGGCTCGCGTCGCCGCGCTCGAGGCGAAGCTCGCTCTGATGACCGGCGGCCAGGTCACCGCCGCTCCCCCGACGCCCGAACAGACCTGATTTTATCCGGATCAAATTGACAGGATAAAGTCCGGGTAATATACCGCCGTGGTCATCGGACGACGGCGGAGCTTCATCATGGATCGGGAACGGCGCAAGGCGGCGGTCGACGCCTATCGCAAGCGCAAGGATGCGCCCGGCATCTATGCGATCCGCAGCCGGTCGAGCGGCGCCGTCTTCGTCGGACAGACGCCGGACGTCGAGGCGATCGCCAACCGCATCTTCTTCAGCTTGCGGTTCGGCAGCCACCCCGGTGCGGCGCTGCAGGCGGCCTTCGACAAGAATGGCGAAATCGATCTCGCCTTCGAGGTTCTGGAACGGATCGAGCCGCCCGAGACGCCCTATCTGCTCCGCGCCATCCTCAAGGACCGGCTTTCGGCGTGGCGAAGCCGGCTGGGCGCCGCGCTCGTCTAGAGACGGCGTTCATTCGGGAAGGGGGATGAATTCCTGCTCGTCGCCGAACACCTTGTCGAAGCGGCCCATCTTCCAGTCGGCCTTGGCGCTCTCGATGCGCTCCTTCGATGAGGAGACGAAGTTCCACCAGATATAGCGCGGCCCATCCATCGGCTCGCCGCCGACGAGGACGAATCGCGCCGAAGTGCGCGCGCGTACCGTGATCGGGTCGCCCGGCTTCAGCACGAGAAGCCGTCCGGCCTCGAAGCTGTCGCCGGCGATTTCGATCTCGCCCTCGTAGAGATAGAGCGCGCGCTCGACATGGATCGCGTCGATCGGGATGCTGCTGCCGGCCTCGAGCGTGATCTCGGCATAGATCGTGTCGGTGAAGGTCGCGACAGGTGACTCGGCACCCCAACCCTCGCCGAGGATCAGCCGCGCCCGCGCGCCGCCGGCGACCACTTCCGGGAGCGTTGCGGCGTCATGGTGATGGAAGGCCGGCGCCGTCTCCTCATGCGTCTTCGGCAGCGCCACCCAGGTCTGAAGCCCGGCGAGGCCGCGATGATCGGGCCGCGTGCGGAACTCGCCGCTCGACCGCTCGCTGTGCGCGATGCCGCGGCCGGCCGTCATCCAGTTCACGGCGCCCGGCAGGATGGTCGCCTCGACGCCGGTCGAATCGCGGTGGACGATCTCGCCATCGAAGAGATAGGTGACCGTCGCCAGTCCGATATGCGGATGCGGCCGCACGTCGAGACCCTTGCCGCGATCGAATTCGCCGGGACCCATCTGGTCGAGGAAGATGAAGGGGCCGACCAGGCGGCGCTTGGCGGTGGGCAGCGCCCGACGCACCGTGAAGCCGCCGATATCGGCCGTTCGCGGCACGACGACGAGCTCGACGGCGTCGCTGGAGGCGGCGTCCCCGAAGATCGGGTCCTTGTCGGTCAGATTGCTCATGTCGCCTCCGGCATCCTTCGTTGCAGCGTCGTCCGCTGAAGATGGACGCTGACGGGCGCTGCGGGAAGAAGCGCGTTCGGCGACGGATCGTTCAGTGGATCGTCAGTCGCCGACGTCGAGCGGCTCGGTGCCGACCGCCTGGCCGGACGCGCCGATGCGGATCTTCTCGACCTTCGCCTCGGCCTGGGCGAGCAGCGATTCGCAATGCTTCTTCAGAGCCTCGCCGCGCTCGTAGATACGGATCGACTCCTCGAGCGGAACATCGCCGCGCTCGAGATGGCCGACGATCGATTCGAGCTCGGCCAGCGCCTTCTCGAAGGTGAGGCTGGCGATCGGGGCGGCCGTTTCGGTCATGAGGGCTCTCCGCAACTGACGCGCCTCTTTTCGATCATTGGCGGGCGGGAGGCAAGCATGGCGCGGGTGGATGCGCGGCTTCCCCTGGGGCTATGCTCGCGCCGTGGTGCAATCGAGAGACGGTGACCGATGGACTGGACTGTAGGCTTCAAGTTCTTCGCGGCGATGTTCGCCATCATGAATCCGCTGACCACGCTGCCCGTCTTCCTTGCCATGACGGGAGGCCAGCCTCCCGCCGCCAGCCGGCGAACGGCGCTCGTCATGATCGCGACCGTGACCATAGGCAGCGTGATCTGCGCCCTGGTGGGCCGGTTGCTGCTCAATGTCTTCGGCATCGATATCCCGCATTTCCGTCTGGCGGGCGGGCTGATCGTCCTGCTGATCGCCCTCACGATGCTGAATGGCGAGGATCACCCCTCCCATGCCGGGACGCCAGACGAGCAGGCCAAGTTCTCCTCGGCCTCCAGCATCGGCGTCTACCCGCTCGGCATTCCGATCGCGTTTGGACCGGGGACGATGGCAACGGTCATCGTCTTCGCGCAAACCTCTGCCGAGGCGGGCGCCATGGGCGTTTATGCGATCACGCTCGCCCTCTATCTCGTCTTCTTCGGCATCGCCATGCTCGCCGCACCCTTGATCAGCCATTGGATGTCGCCGATGACACTGTCGCTGACGCGACGGCTGATGGGGCTCGTGCTGGCGGCTATCGCCATGGAAATGATCGTCGGCTCGCTCGGAAAGCTCTTCCCGGCCTGGCTCGGCTAGGTGCTGGTCATCAGCCGCGTCACATGGGCTGCGGCCGATCCGGCGAGGCCTTTGAGGTCGTAGCCGCCTTCCATGATGCTGACGATACGGCCGCCGCAGTCGCGGTCGGCCCGTGCCATCAGCGCGTCGGTCGCCCAGGCGAAGTCCTCCTCGTCGAGCTCCAGCCCGCCGAGCGGATCGCGCCGGTGAGCGTCGAAGCCGGCCGAAATGATGACGAGATCGGCCCGGAAGGCGTCGATGGCGGGGAGGATGCGCGTTTCGAAGGCGTTCCTGAACAGGGCACCATCGGCGCCGGGCGGCAGCGGGGCGTTGACGATGGTGCCGTGCGCGCCCGTCTCCGACGCCGCGCCGGTGCCTGGATAGAGCGGCATCTGGTGCGTCGAGCAATAGAGCACCGAAGGGTCGTCCCAAAAGATCGCCTGCGTGCCGTTGCCGTGATGCACGTCCCAGTCGACGATCGCGACGCGGCCCGCGCCGTGATGCGCCTGCGCGTGGCGGGCGGCGATGGCGGCCTGATTGAAGAAGCAGAAGCCCATGGCCCGCTCCGGCTCGGCATGGTGGCCGGGCGGGCGCATCGCGCAGAAGGCGTTGGCCACAGCGCCCGTCATGACCGCGTCGACCGCCTGGCAGGCGCCGCCGACGGCGGTGAGGGCCGCCTCGAATGTCTTGGGCGACATGACGGTATCGGCATCGAGCCGGCCCATGCCCTCGCTCGGGCTCGCATGGCGGATGGCGTCGAGATGGGCGCGGGTGTGACAGGAGAGGATCATCGCCTCGTCCGCCATCGCGGCCTCCTCGCGGCGCAGCGCATCGAAGGCGGGCAGCGCCAGCGCCGCCTCGACAGCAGCGATACGCTCGGGTCGCTCGGGATGGCCGAAGGGGACGAGGTGCCTGGCGAAGATCGGATGATGGATGAGCAGCGTCGCCATGGACTCCCGTCTCGTCTTTCGGCGCTCGCCGGGGAGAGCGCTCCGCGCCGGCCGCTTGGTTCTACCAGCCCGGCCAACGCACAGCGAGGGCCGAACGATCCGGACGGGGTGCGGAATGCGGCTTTTGCGCCCCTTTGCGGCATCCGGTCGCCCCGCCGGCCTTGACGCCGGCCGCCGCGGCCGCTTCAAGCGGCCGATGGGCACCGAGGCATCGCACGGCATGATCAGGTCAGCATCCGATCCGGGGGCGATCGCGGAGGCGGTCGCGGTGCTCGTCGCCGGCGGGCTCGTCGGCATGCCGACCGAGACCGTCTACGGGCTCGCGGCCGATGCCGGAAACGGCGAGGCCGTCGCCCGCATCTATGCCGCCAAGGGCAGGCCGCGATTCAACCCGCTCATCGCGCATGTCGCCGATCTTGCGGCCGCCGATCCGCTCGCGCTGTTCGATCCGCTGTCGCGCCGTCTCGCCGAGGCGTTCTGGCCCGGCCCGCTGACGCTCGTTCTGCCGAAGCGCGCGGATGCGCCGCTCTCCGATCTCGCGACAGCCGGTCTCGACACCGTCGCGATCCGCGTGCCGGCCCATCCCGTCGCGCATGCGCTGCTCGAAGCATTCGGCGGCCCGCTGGCGGCGCCGAGCGCCAACCGGTCGGGCCATGTTAGCCCGACCAGCGCCGCGCATGTCGCGGCGGACCTCGGTGAGCGCGTCGGAATCATCCTCGACGCCGGCCCGACGCGTGTCGGCGTCGAATCGACGATCCTGAAGGTCGAAGCCGACCGCGTGGTGCTGCTTCGGGCCGGCGGCCTCGCCCGGTCCGCGATCGAGGCGGTGACGGGGCGTCCGCTCCTCGCGCGGACCCATGCCGAGGCCGCGCCAGTCGCGCCCGGCATGCTCGCCTCCCATTATGCTCCCACCGCCGCCGTGCGCCTCGATGTCGACCGCGTCGAGCCGGGCGAGGCGCTGATCGCCTTCGGCCCGGACCTCCCGCGGGGTGCCGACGGCGCGGTGGCAGTTGTCAATCTCAGCGCGCGGGGCGATGTCGTCGAAGCCGCGGCGCGCCTCTTCGCCGCGCTGCGCGAGCTCGACGGGCTCTCGGAAACGATCGCTGTCGCGCCGATCCCGCACGAAGGCCTCGGCGAGGCGATCCGAGATCGTCTCGCCCGCGCCGCCGCCCCGCGTCCCTGAGAATCAGGCGCCGTATTCGGGTCCGCGCACCGATGCGTGGCCGGCTTCGCGCCAGCGTCGCATCAGCGCCTCGAAATCGGGATCGATCTCGTCGGGCAGCATCAGCTTCAGCGCGACCAGAAGGTCACCGTGACCGCCGAGCGCCGTCGGAAGTCCCTTGCCCTTCAGCCGCATCAGCCGGCCGCCATTGGAGCCGGCCGGGACGGTCATGGTGACGGGGCCGCCCAGCGTCGGCACGCGCACCTTGGCGCCGAGAACCGCCTCGTCGAGCGAGACCGGCAGCTCGATCCGAAGATTGTCGCCCTCGACCTTGAAGAGCGGATGCGGAACGAACTCGACGGTCACCATCGCGTCGCCGGTCGGGCCGCCGTCGGGTGATGCCCAGCCCTGACCGCGCAGGCGAATCTGCTTGCCGGACCGCGTGCCGGCGGGAATCGAGACTTCCAGCGTGCGGCCCGTCGGCAGCTCGACCTGCACCTTTTCGCCGAGCATCAGCTGCTCAAGCGTCACGGCGACGGTCGCCTGCACGTCCTCGCCGGCCGTGCGCGGCGCCTGCGGCCGCGGACCGCCGCGGCGAGCGCCGAAACCGGCCCGGTTGGAAAAGCCGGACAGGATCTCCGAGAGGATGTCGTCGTCGCCGGCGCCCTGTCCCGCGCCGCCCTGGCTCGTCCAGCGGAAGCTCTGCGCGCCCGGACCGGGGCGCGGACCCCGCGACGAGAAGCCCTGGAAATCCTCGAAACCACCCTGGAAGCGCGGCTTGCCCTCGGCGTCGATCTCGCCGCGATCGAACTTGCCGCGCTTTTCCTTGTCGCCCACGATCTCATAGGCGGCGTTGATCTCGGCGAAGCGCTCCTGGGCCTTCGGGTCGTCCTGGTTGCTGTCCGGATGCGACGCCTTGGCGAGCTTCCGGAACGCCTTCTTGATTTCGGCCTCGCTCGCCGTCTTCGCGACGCCGAGGACCTGATATGGATCTCTCATTGAAAACCCCCTGACGGGCAGAATTCGGTCCCGTTCCAAAGACCCGGGATCGGTGTTTCATATAAGAAGCCGTAGGAATTGATTCCAGTCGAGCGGCGTGTTTCGGCCGTGCTTTTCGGCAGCGTCAGAGCAGCGCCTTGTCGTCGGCCGTCACGTCGTGAAGCTGCCAGCCGCCCTCGCCGCGGCAGGCGCTCGCCTGGTAGCGGCGGACGCCGCGCACGTCGCTGACGGTGAGAACGAAGGGCCGGCAGGAAAGCCCGTCCTGCGGCCGCATCGCGGCGAGCGGGGCGATGGTGCCGCTGTTGCCGGTATCAGGGTTGGTCCAGTCGATCTCCGAACCGGCGCCGGCCGTGGCGAGACGCTCCGCCGAGACGGCGCGAATGGCTTCCCAATCGGACGGGTCGAGCGAGGCGACGACGGGGGAGGGCGCTGCGCTCGGCGGGACGGGGCTCGTCGCCGTCGTCGTGGCTGGCACCGGAGCGATCGAGCCGGTGGTGGTCGTATCCAGCGCATCGCTGCCGAACGGCGTCAGGCCGCAGCCTGAAAGCGCGAGGCACAGGAATGCGCATCCGAGCCGCTTCAAAGGTGACCACCGCTAGGCAGGCCGATGAACCCGATCAGGGTTCGGCTGGCGATCGGGCTGGCACCCGCTATATCTGTCGTCAGTCGCGGCACGCACGCACCTCGCGGGAGTGGCGCAAGCATCGACGGATCGGGGTTAAGAATGAGTGACTTCACGGAAGCGGGCGATCCCTTCGGTCTGTTCGCCGCCTGGCTTCTCGAGGCGGAGAAGAGCGAGCCGAATGACCCTAACGCCATGGCGCTGGCGACCGTCGACGAGGACGGTCTTCCCGATGTGCGCATGGTGCTCCTGAAGGATTTCGACGGAGACGGGTTCGTCTTCTACACGAATTGCGAGAGCGCCAAGGGCCGCGAACTCATCGCACAGCCCAAGGCGGCGCTGCTCTTCCACTGGAAGTCGCTGCGCCGTCAGGTGCGTGTGCGCGGACCGGTCGAACAGGTGACCGCGGCCGAGGCCGACGCCTATTTCGCGACTCGGCCCCGCCACAGCCGGCTCGGCGCCTGGGCCTCGCAGCAGTCGCGCCCGCTCGAATCGCGCTTCGCGCTCGAAAAGGCCGTCGCGCTCGTCGCGGCGCGCTATCCGATCGGCGAGGTTCCGCGCCCGCCGCACTGGTCGGGCTTCCGCATCCGCCCGCAGCAGATCGAGTTCTGGAAGGACGGCGCCTTCCGCCTGCATGACCGCGTGTTGTTCACGCGATCGTCGACCGACGCCGAAGGGTGGCAGAGCCAGCGGCTCTACCCCTGAGGTTCGACCCTCCGGTTCGCGAAGGCCGGCGGCCTGCTACTGGAGCCGCCGCCAGCTGATCGACTTGCACGCGAGCCCCGCGAGCAGGCAGCCGCGGCTGCTGAGCAGGTTCGGCTTGACGTCGATCTCCATCGAATAGGTCAGCTTGCGGCGCTTGTCATAGGCCTTGCCGGCATAGCGCTTCTCGCTCTCCGGCTTCACCATCATGACGAGCGTGTCGCCGACCGCTTCGTCCTTCCGGCCCGGCTTCACCCAGATATTGGTCGCACAGACATTCGCGCCGCAGGGTTCGATGCGGACATGGGCGTTGCCGTCGCCGCGCGCCCAGACGCCGGTGATCGGCGTCGCGGCTTCAGTTGCGATGGGCGCCAGAAGCGCCAAGGGGAGGGCAGCGAGGGCGGAGCTGAAGAGGGAAGGGGCGATGGTGCGGAACATCGGGGGCCTCCGGGCAATCGGCGTCGAACATCTCTGCGAGCCGCGCGCGCGGCTCGGCTTCCGCTTGAGAAAGATGTGCGACGTTCCGCCGCCGGCAAGGGGGAGCCCCGCCGATCTCGTGTTCCGTCAGGTCGCCGTGCCGCCGACGGTGATCTGGTCGATCCGGAGCGTCGGCTGGCCGACGCCGACCGGGACGCCCTGGCCGCGCTTGCCGCAGGTGCCGATGCCGAGATCGAGCTGCATGTCGTTGCCGACCATCGAGACGCGGCGCATCGCCTCCGGTCCGTTGCCGATCAGCATGGCGCCCTTCACCGGCGCGCCGATGCGGCCGTTCTCGATCATATACGCCTCGGTCGAGGAGAACACGAACTTGCCGCTCGTGATGTCGACCTGGCCGCCGCCGAACGAGACCATGTAGAGGCCGTTCTTCACCGAACCGAGGATTTCGGCTGGATCATGGGCGCCGCCGAGCATGATCGTGTTGGTCATGCGCGGCATCGGCACATGGGCGTAGGACTGGCGGCGGCCGTTGCCGGTCGGCGCGACGCCCATCAGCCGGGCGTTCTGGCGGTCCTGCATGTAGCCGACCAGGATGCCGTCCTCGATCAGCGTCGTCGCCTGGGTGGGCGTGCCCTCGTCGTCGAAGGAGAGGGAACCGCGGCGGTCGAGGATCGTGCCGTCGTCGACGACCGTCACGCCCTTCGCCGCCACCTGCTGGCCCATCAGCCCGGCAAAGGCGCTTTCGCCGCGGCGGTTGAAATCGCCTTCGAGACCGTGGCCGACCGCCTCGTGCAGCATGACGCCCGGCCAGCCGGGACCGAGCACGACGTCGAAGGTTCCGGCAGGGGCGGGGATGGCCTCGAGATTGACCAGCGCCTGGCGCAGGGCCTCGTCGGCCGCATGCTGCCACGATCCGGTCGCCACGAAGGCGCCGAACGCCTCGCGGCCGCCCATGCCGTAGGAGCCCTGCTCCTGCCGGTCACCGTCGCCGGCGACGATCGAGACGTTGATGCGCACGAGCGGGCGGATGTCGCGGCGGAAGGTGCCGTCCGGCCGCAGGATCTCCACGACCTGCCAGGAGCCCGCCAGCGAGGCGCTGACCTGCCGCACGCGCGGATCCTTCGCCCGCGCATAGGCATCGATCTCCTCGAGCAGGCGCACCTTCTCGGCGAAGCTCGGGCTGCCGAGCGGGTTCTCGTCTGTATAGAGGCGGCGGTTGGTGCCGGCCGGCGCTTCCGCCAGCGTGCCGGACCGGCCAGCCTTCACCGATGCGACAGCCTCGCCGGCGCGGCGGATGGCGTCGATGGACACCTCGCCGGAATGCGCATAGCCGACCGCCTCGCCGGCGACGGCCCGAAGGCCGAAGCCCTGCCGCGAATCGTAGCTGGCGCTGGACAGGCGGCCGTTGTCGAAGAGCAGGCCCTCGCTCTCGGCATATTCGAGATAGAGCTCGCCGTCGTCGGCACCGGCGAGCGCCTCGCCCACGACACTCTCGGCTTCCGCCCGATCAAGACCGGCGCGCGCGAGGATGGAGAGATGTTCGTCGGCCATGGGAAACTCCAGGAGGTCGGGCGGCGCGCGCAATCGGCGGGGCCGCGAAAGGTCAGACCGGTCAGATAGGGAAGGCGAGGGGCTTTCGCATCCCCGGCGGCGGGCAGCTCAGTAGAGCGCCTGACGATAGCGGGCGAGCATGACGTCCTGCGTCTCGGGCGGATCGAGGGATCGGGTCTGGTCCCTGATCATCTCGCCCATGGTCGGCAGGCGGCTGCGCTCGACACGGCTTTCTTCGGCCCACAGCTTCGAGCGCATCAACGCCTTGCCGCACTGGAGATAGGCTTCGCGCACCGTGACGACGAGAACCGTGAGCGGCGGGCGGCCATTGATCGCATGCGCCGTCCGGAGCGCCATGTCGTCCTCGATCACCGCCGTGCCGTTGACGCGCAGCGTCTCGTCGAAGCCGGGGATCAGGAAGAGAAGACCGATGCCCGGCCGCTCGACGAGGTTCGAGAGCGAATCGACGCGGCCATTGCCGGGCCGGTCGGGAATGACCAGCGTCTTCTCATCGGCGACGGCGACGAATCCCGGATGGTCGCCGCGCGGCGTCGCGTCGCCGAGCCCGTCCGGCCCCTGGGTCGACAGGACGAGGAAAGGCGACAGCGCGATGAAGGCGCGGCAATGCGCGTCGACATGGTCGAGCTGCTTGGCGAGCGAGCGCGGGGAGGGCGCGCCGTAGAGCGCCCGCAGGGAATCGGCCGAGGTGATCGCCGCCATCGCCGGCCTCCGTCAGGGCAGCGCGTCGAAGCCGGGGCCGAAGCCGTTCAGCGAGATCGGGATGCCGATGCCCTCTTCCGGCGTCTGGAAGATCACGAAGGTCGCCATCTTCCCGTTCCGGAGCTTCTGGATGAGGTTGTCGTCGAGAATCACCTCGGCGAGACAGCCGTCCGGAAGGCAGCGGACGAAGCCTGCGCGGCCCATCTCGTTGTTGTCGATCTTGAGGCCGAGACCGGACGGCAGCAGAACGCCGAGCGGCGCCAGGATGCGCATCACCTTGGCCTTCTTGTCGGCCGTCTTCAGGACGATGACCGAGAGGCCGACATTGTCGCGGTCCTCGGCGGTCACGAACTGCATCATCGAGCAGATGTCCTCCTGGGCGCCCGGCGGCCGGTCGCAGCGGGTCTCCCAGTCGCCATGCATGCCCTTGGACACGCCCTGCGCGAGTGCCGGGGCCGGGACCGCGAGCGGCGCGAGCGCGAGCCCGAGCACGGCGGCGAGGCCCGCGAGGCGCGCGGCCGAGCCCTTCGCGCGGGAACCGGATTCCTTCGCGCGGTTGCCCCTGGCGCGGCTGTTGGAAAGGGTGATGGTCAAGGGGTCGATCTCCTGGAATCCAGCCATTTGCGAGCCGCGCCGGTCATGGCGCGCGCCCTTCGCCGCAGCCGCTTCGGGAGGTGGCCGCGGGCGCGATTTGCCGCATCATTTCTCACGATCCACCGTTGCGAGGCAAAGGTCCATGTGGTTTGTCTCGGGCGATGCACGGCAAATCCGCATTCGCCCGTGGAAGCATGCTGCCTTCGGCCTATACTGTCATTGAAAATGGCGCAACGGAGGCCGAATCTGCGCTCGCTCCGGGGCTGCGATGGAATGAAGAGGGAGTGACGACGTGACGAAGGCGATGACGCGTCTCGGATCGGGCCTCGGGCTCGGCGGGTCGATCGCGGCGGCCATCGGCGCCATGTCGGGTCCGGCGCAAGCCGCCCAGCCGACGCCTTGGGCGATGTGGCTTCAGGAGCCGGCTTCGCCGATCATGGAGCGGATCAACGCATTCAACATCGGCATCGTCATCGCGATGGTGCTCGTCGTGCTGCTGGTGCTGGCGCTGCTCATCTATGTGATGGTCCGCTTCAACGCGAAGGCCAATCCGACCGCGTCGCGCACCTCGCACCACACCATGATCGAGGTCGTCTGGACGGTCGCGCCGATCCTGATCCTCATCGGCATCGCCGTGCCGTCCTTCTCGCTGCTCTTCGCGCAGCAGGATCCCGGCCGCATCATCAAGGACTACGATCCGGCCAAGGTGCTGACCGTCAAGGCGACCGGCATCCAGTGGTACTGGAACTACGAATATCCGGACAACGAGGGCGTCGCGTTCGATTCGACCATGCTCTCGGACGACCAGATCACCGATCCGGCCACGCAGCCGCGCCTGCTCGCCGTCGACAACGACATGGTGGTGCCGGTCGGAACCGTGGTCCGCATGCAGGTCATCGGGCAGGACGTCATCCACTCCTTCGCCCTGCCGGCCTTCGGCATCAAGATCGACGCCATTCCCGGCCGTCTCAACGAGACCTGGTTCCTGGCCGAGCGCGAGGGCGTCTATTACGGCCAGTGCTCCGAACTCTGCGGCATCAACCATGCCTTCATGCCGATCGCCATCCGCGTCGTGAAGCCCGAACAGTTCCAGGCCTGGGTCACCGCCGCCAAGACCGACCTGCCGGGTGCCTACAAGGCGCTCGACGAGAGCATCAAGGCCGAGGCCGCCAAGGTGGCCGCCGCCGGATCGAGCGTGGAAGTCGCGACGCGCTGATCGAGCGGCGTCGCTGAAACGAACAATGCTCCAGCCTCTTCGGAAGGCCGGGAGCCGAGGACTTGCAAGGAAGGGACAGGGCCATGGCCACTCATGCCGCCGAGGCTGCGCATGACCACCATCCGACCGGATGGCGTCGCTGGGTCTATTCGACCAACCACAAAGACATCGGCACGATGTACCTGATCTTCGCGATCATGTCGGGCATCATCGGTGGCGCGCTGTCGGTCGGCATCCGCATGGAGCTGCAGAATCCCGGCCTGCAGATCTTCGGCAATCCCTATGTCTTCAACACCTTTACGACCGCCCACGGCCTGATCATGATCTTCTTCATGGTCATGCCGGCGATGATCGGCGGCTTCGGCAACTGGTTCGTGCCGATCATGATCGGAGCGCCCGACATGGCGTTCCCGCGCATGAACAACATCTCGTTCTGGCTGCTGCCGCCCTCGATCCTGCTCCTCGTCATCTCGCTGTTCATGCCGAGCGCGGCCGGACAGCACGGCGTCGGCGGCGGCTGGACGATCTACCCGCCCTTCTCGGGCTCGGGGCCCGAGGGCCAGCCCGGCCCGGCGATGGATTTCGCGATCCTCGCCCTGCACATCTCGGGCGCCTCGTCGATCCTCGGCGCGATCAACTTCATCACCACCATCTTCAACATGCGCGCCCCGGGCATGACGCTGCACAAGATGCCGCTCTTCGCCTGGTCGGTGCTCGTGACCGCGTTCCTGCTGCTGCTGTCGCTGCCCGTCCTCGCCGGCGCGATCACCATGCTGCTGACGGACCGCAATTTCGGCACCACATTCTTCAAGCCCGATGGCGGCGGTGACCCGATCCTCTTCCAGCACCTGTTCTGGTTCTTCGGCCATCCCGAGGTGTACATCCTGATCCTGCCGGGCTTCGGCATCATCAGCCATGTGATCTCGACCTTCTCGAAGAAGCCGATCTTCGGCTATATCGGCATGGCCTATGCCATGGTCGCCATCGGCGTCGTCGGCTTCGTCGTGTGGGCGCACCACATGTACACGACCGGCCTCTCCTTCGAGACGCAGGCCTATTTCGTCGCCGCCACGATGGTCATCGCGGTACCGACGGGCATCAAGATCTTCTCCTGGATCGCCACGATGTGGGGCGGCTCGATCGAGTTTCGCGCGCCCATGCTGTGGGCGATCGGCTTCATCTTCCTGTTCACCGTCGGCGGCGTCACGGGCGTCATGCTCGCCAATGCCGGTCTCGACCGCGTCTTCCAGGACACCTATTTCGTGGTGGCTCATTTCCACTACGTGCTGTCGCTGGGCGCCGTGTTTGCGATCTTCGCCGGCTGGTACTACTGGTTCCCGAAGATGTTCGGCTATCTCTACAACGAGAAGATCGCCAAGCTGCACTTCTGGATCACTTTCATCGGCGTGAACCTCGTCTTCTTCCCGCAGCACTTCCTCGGGCTCGACGGCATGCCGCGCCGCTATGCGGACTATCCGAACGCCTTCTGGGGCTGGAACTTCGTCTCCTCGATCGGCTCCTACATCTCGGCCTTCGCGGTGCTCGTGTTCCTCTACGGCGTGTACGACGCGTTCCGCCGCAAGGTCCCGGCGCCCAACAATCCCTGGGGTCCCGGCGCGACGACGCTCGAGTGGCAGCTTTCCTCGCCGCCGCCCTTCCACCAGTGGGAAGTCCTGCCGCGCATCGGTGACGTGAAGCACTGAGCGCATCCACGAGGCGATGGAGCCGGGTCCGCCCGGCTCCTGCTTTCAATGAACATGGTTTGATGTCCGACGTTCAACTCGACCGGGTCGATGAAGCCGCCCTCAGCCTTGCAGGGCCGGGCGACTATATTGCGCTCCTGAAGCCGCGGGTGATGTCGCTCGTCGTGTTCACCGCCCTGACCGGCCTCGTGCTGGCGCCGGGCGGAATCCATCCGGTGATCGGTCTCGCGGCGCTCATCTGCATCGCCGTCGGGGCCGGCGCGTCCGGCGCGCTCAACATGTGGTACGACGCCGATATCGACCGCGTCATGCGCCGCACGAGCGGCCGGCCGATCCCGGCAGGGCGCGTCACGGAAGGCGAGGCGCTCGCCTTCGGTCTGACGCTCGCGGCCTTCTCGGTCGGCGTGCTCAGCGTGCTGGTCAATCCCGTCGCCGGCGGACTGCTCGCCTTCACGATCTTCTTCTATGTCGTCATCTACACGATGTGGCTGAAGCGCTGGACGCCGCAGAACATCGTCATCGGGGGCGCCGCCGGTGCTTTCCCGCCCGTCGTCGCCTGGGCGTCGGTCACGGGCGGTGTCAGCCTCGAGAGCATCGTTCTCTTCCTCATCATCTTCATGTGGACGCCGCCGCATTTCTGGGCGCTGGCGCTGTTCAAGTCCGACGACTATGCGCGGGCCGGCGTTCCCATGCTGCCGGTCGTCTCGGGCCTCGCCGAGACGCGGCGCCAGATCCTGATCTATTCCGTGCTGCTGGCGCCGATCGGCGTGCTGCCGGCGGTGCTCGGCTTCGCCTCGCTCGCCTATGGCGTCGCCGCAGGGATGCTCGGCCTCGTCTTCGTCGGCATGGCGGTCCGTGTCTTCCGCATGAGCGACGCCGACACCGCCATGGTGCCGGCCAAACGCCTCTTCGCCTTCTCGATCTTCTATCTCTTCATGCTGTTCGCGATGCTGCTCGTGGAGCGCCTCGCCATGCTCGCGGGGCTGGCATGGTAGCCGATCTCGAACGCAGCGGCCCTTCGCCGGGGGCGGAGGACGGCGTCCGCCTGACGCCGGAGCAGATCCGCCGCCGCCGCGCGCGCTCGATCGCGATCGGCCTCGCGCTCGGCGCGCTGGTCATCCTGTTCTGGGCGGTGACGATCGTGAAGCTCGGCGGCCATGTCGCGGACAGGACGCTCTAGCGATGACCGACCAGACTCCCCTCGACGATACCAAGGCGGCCACGGCGGAGACCAAGGCTGCGAAGCGTCAGCGTTCGCTCGGCGTGACGGCTGCGGCCTGCGTCGTGTTCGGCGCGGCCATGCTCGGCGCCGCCTTCGCCTCGGTGCCGCTGTACCGCCTGTTCTGCCAGGTGACCGGCTATGGCGGCACGACGCAGCGCGCCGAAAGCGCGCCGGGCGACGTGCTCGACCGCGTCGTGACGGTCCGGTTCGATGCGAATGTCGCCAACGGCATCGGCTGGGCGTTCCGCCCGCTGCAGCGCGAGATGAAGGTCCGCCTCGGCGAGGTGGCCCATGTCAGCTTTCTCGCCGAGAACCGCACGGACGTCACCTCGACGGGCACGGCGAGCTTCAATGTCGCGCCCGACCGTTCGGGCCAGTATTTCAACAAGATCGCCTGTTTCTGCTTCAACGCGCAGACGCTGAAGCCCGGCGAGAAGGTCGAGATGCCGGTGACCTTCTTCGTCGATCCGGCCATGGACCGCGACAGCGAGTCCCGCTACACCGACACCATCACTCTATCCTATACCTTCTATCCGAGCGTGGAGCCCGCGGCTGCGCCAGTCGCATCGATCGGGCCTGACGCGGCGGAAACCAAGCTGCGATAAGGACCGGGGAGCACCTCGATGGCTGAAGCCCACGCCAAGCATCACGACTATCATCTCGTCAATCCGAGCCCCTGGCCCTTCCTCGGCTCTGTCGGTGCCCTGATCATGGCGATCGGCGGCATTTCCTACATGCATGGCGCTTCGCTGTGGTGGATCGTGCCGGGCCTGCTCGTCGTCATCTACACGATGGCGTCGTGGTGGGTCGACGTGATCCGCGAGGGTCAGGAGGGTCATCACACCCGCGTCGTGCAGCTGCATCTGCGCTACGGCATGATCCTGTTCATCGCCTCCGAGGTGATGTTCTTCGTCGCCTGGTTCTGGGCCTTCTTCGATGCCAGCCTCTTTGCCAACGAGGCGCAGCAGGTGGCCCGCGTCGAGTTCACCGGCGGTCACTGGCCGCCGAAGGGCATCGAGGTCTTCGATCCCTGGCACCTGCCGCTGCTCAACACGCTGATCCTGCTCACCTCGGGCACCACGATCACCTGGGCGCATCACGCCCTGCTCGAGAACGACCGCGAGGGCCTGAAATGGGGCCTCGTCTGCACGGTGGTGCTCGGCATCATCTTCTCCTGCGTGCAGGCGATCGAGTATTCGCACGCGGCCTTCTCGTTCGGCGGCAACATCTACGGCGCCACCTTCTTCATGGCGACGGGCTTCCACGGCTTCCACGTCCTCATCGGCACGATCTTCCTGATCGTCTGCCTGCTGCGTGCGCTTGCCGGCCAGTTCACGCCGAAGGAGCATTTCGGCTTCGAGGCGGCCGCCTGGTACTGGCACTTCGTCGACGTGGTCTGGCTGTTCCTCTTCTTCGCCATCTATATCTGGGGTGGCTGGGGCGCGCCGATCCACGCGGCCTGATGCAGTTGTCGATGCGCCGCGGGCCCCGAGCTTCGCGGCGCATCCCTTTCCGGAGCCTCCCATGAGCGAGCCCGCCACCGAGGCGCCGACCGGATATGTCGATCGGGCCCTCTATCCGCCGCTTTCCCCGAGCCAGACGGGCCTGCGCGGCCGATGCCCGCGCTGCGGCGAAGGAAGGCTCTTCAAGGGCTTCCTCGCGCTCCAGCCCTCCTGCAGCAATTGCGGCCTCGACTACACCTTCATCGATTCGGGCGATGGTCCCGCCGTCTTCGTCATCCTGATCGTCGGCTTCATCGTCGCCTTCCTGGCGCTCTACGTCGAATTCTCGTTCCAGCCGCCATTCTGGGTGCACATCCTGCTCTGGGTGCCGCTCATCCTCATCCTGTCCTTCGGCATGCTCAGGCCGCTGAAGGGGCTGATGATCGCGATCCAGTATCGCACCAAGGCGGAGCAGGGTCGGCTCCAGTAGCCGCGCCGCGCCGCGGCGGCCGGCGGAAAGGCCGATGACCGAGTCATGACCGATTCGAGACCCGCTCGCGCAGCTTTGCCGATCAAGAGCCTGATCGCTCCGGGGATCGCGACCCTCGTCGTCTTCGCAGTGCTCGTTGCGCTCGGTACCTGGCAGTTGCAGCGGCTTTACTGGAAAGAGGCGCTCATCGCGCATGTCGAGAGCCGCCTCAAGGCGCCTCCCGTATCCGCGCCAGGCCCGGAGGCCTGGCCGACGCTCGATCTCGCCGAGGCCGACTACACGCCGGTCACCGTCTCGGGGACGTTCCTGAACGATCGCGAAGCGCTGCTCTACATGACGCTAATGTCGCCCAAGGGGCCGATCGGCGGCGTCGGCTGGCAGGTCTTCACGCCGCTGCGCACCGATCCCGGCTGGATCGTCTATGTCAATCGCGGCTTCGTGCCGGATGATCGCCGCGATGCCGCCACACGCATGGAAGGCCAGCCCGCCGGCCACGTGACGGTCACCGGCCTGCTGCGCCGTCCCGAGCGTCCGTGGCACGTCTTCTCCGACGGGATGAGCGCCGACAACCAGTGGTTCGCGCGCGAGCCGGCGCTCTTTGCGCGGGCCGCCGGATTGCCGGCCGCCGAGGTCGCGCCCTATTCGATCGATGCCGACGCGACGCCCAATCCCGGCGGCCTGCCGCAAGGCGGGGAGACGCTGGTCAATTTCCCCAACAACCACCTGCAATATGTCGGCACGTGGTACGGGCTGGCGCTGGCACTGCTCGCGGTTTTCTTCGTCTATGCCCGCGGCGTGTTGCGCCGCGGCCCGCCTCAGGCGTGACCGGCTTCGCCGGAGAGCATTGCCGGATCGACGCCGATCAACGCCAGCGCGCGGGCATATTTGCCGTCGAGATCGGTGTCGAAGATGAGGTCGGCATCGCCCTTCAGCGACAGCCAGCCATTCGCCTGGATCTCTTCCTCGAGCTGGCCCGCTCCCCAGCCGGCATAGCCGAGCGCCAGCATGGCGCTTTCCGGTCCCGAGCCCGAGGCGATGGCCTTCAACACGTCGAGCGTCGCCGTCAGGCAGATGTTCTCGTCGATGGGGAGGGTCGAGTTGTCGGCGAAATAGTCGGCGCTGTGCAGGACGAAGCCGCGCCCGGTCTCGACCGGCCCGCCGCGCTGGACGATCATCCGGCTCGCCGCTCGCGGCAGGCGGATCTCGGGCCCTTCGGGGATGATATCAAGCTGGACCAGCAGTTCGGAGAAGCGGATCTGCGGAACCGCCTGATTGACGACGATCCCCATCGCGCCTTCTTCCGAGTGAGCGCAGAGATAGATCACCGACCGGGCGAAGCGCTCGTCGAGCATGCCGGGCATGGCGACGAGGAATTGTCCGTCGAGATAGCCCTGCTCGCGATCATCCATGCGGTTGTTCCTCACCATGGTTCGACTCTAGCACCCCGAGGTCAAATTGAAAGCGCGCCACCCTCTCGCCAGTTCGCAGCGGCGCACCAAGACGTGATGACCGACGGCTGGCGCGGCGGTGCGCGGAGGGCTAGAGCAGCGCAGTCTCCGTCCCGCACTTCGAAATCGCCGTGACGCCGCTCCGTTCCATCATCGCCTGCTCGATCCTGGTCCTCCAGCCCGTCGCCGGACATGCGGCGAGCGGCGACTGGGCATCGACCGATCACGTCGCCATCCGCCTCCTGGCGGCGCAGCCCGCGCCCGGCGCGCCGCTGCAGGCGGCGATCGAGATCGTGCTCGATCCCGGCTGGAAGACCTATTGGCGGACGCCGGGCGACGCCGGCATCCCGCCCCGCTTCGACTTCTCGGGATCTAGGAATGCCGGAGGGGCGTCTGTCGCCTTTCCGGCTCCGGAGCGCAGCGACGACGGCTTCTCGGTCTCGAATGTCTATCACGACCGCGTCGTGCTGCCGGTCAGCTTCGCCGACAGCGATCCGTCGAAGCCGGTGCGGCTCGAGCTCACGGCCAATCTCGGCATTTGCGCCGATGTCTGCGTGCCGATCGATCTCGCCGCCACCCTCGATGTTGCGCCCGGCGCGCCCGATGATGGCGCGATGGCGGCGATCACCGCAGCGCACGCGGCGCTGCCGGGGCCGGGACGAGCCGGCGCCTTCGAGGTGACGACGCTCCGGCGGGTCGGCGGCAGCGACAAGGCGCCGGAGTTCGAGGTCGAGGTCGCGACGCCGGATCCGGCCGCCACCGCCCTCTTTGTCGAGATGCCGCCGGACTGGTATCCGGCGCCGCCCGAGGCCGAGACGGCCAGCGCCGGCCCGGCGCGCTACAGGATCGCGGTCGACCGCAAGACGGCGACGACGCCGCTCGACGGCGCCGTGCTTCGGCTCACCATGACCTCGGCGGGAGAGGCAGCGACGCGCGCCTTCAGGCTCGGCGCAGACGGCACCGCAACGCCGCTCGCCGAATGAGCCGCCACCTTCCGGCCAGCCCTGAAAGTCTCTAGGCTCGCCGGTCTCAGCACGAGAGATTCCCAAACCAGGAGCCAAGCATGACGATCTCGGTTGGCGAGCGCCTTCCCGACGCCGTTTTCCGCATCAAGACCGCCGACGGCGTCGTCGAGAAATCGACGGCCGACATCTTCGCGGGCCGCAAGGTCGTGCTCTTCGCCGTCCCCGGCGCCTTCACGCCGACCTGCCACGCCAATCACCTTCCGGGCTATCTGGAGCAGGCGGACGCCATCCGCGACAAGGGCGTCGACGAGATCGCGGTCGTCGCCGTCAACGACCACCATGTGATGGGCGCCTGGGAGAAGGCGACCGGCGCGGACGGCAAGATCCTCTTCCTTGCCGATGGCGCGGGACTGTTCACCAAGGCGGTCGGGCTCGACATCGATCTCGGCGCCGCCGGCCTCGGCGTCCGCTCGAAGCGCTATGCGATGATCGTCGAGGACGGTGTCGTGAAGGCGCTGAATATCGAGGAGGCGCCGGGCGTCAGCGTCTCGGGCGCCGCGGCGATCCTCGGGCTGCTCTGAGCGTCAGGGGGCGGCAGCGCTGCGGCGCTGCGGCTTGTAGGGTGCCATGCCCTGGCGGGCGAGGAGGTCGGCCTTCTCGTTCGCCTCGTTGCCGGCATGGCCGCGCACCCAGTGCCACTTCACGTCGTGACGCTGCAGCGCGGCGTCGAGCTGCTGCCAGAGGTCGACATTCTTGACCGGCTTCCTGTCGGCCGTCTTCCAGCCGTTCTTCTTCCAGCCGAAGATCCAGCCGGTGATGCCGCCCTTCACATATTGGGAATCGGTGTGGAGATCGATGGCGCAGGGGCGTTTCAACGCGTTCAGTGCCTCGATGGCGGCCGTCAGCTCCATGCGGTTGTTCGTCGTTTCGGCGGCGCCGCCGGAGAGTTCCTTCTCCGTGCCGTTGTAGAGCAGCACTGCGCCCCAGCCGCCGGGTCCGGGATTGCCGGAACAGGCGCCGTCCGTCCAGATCTGGACACGTTGTTCGTCGGTCATGGTTCGATCCCATAGGCGCGGACATCGGCGACCGACTGGTGGAAGCGGAGCTTCTTCAGATATTCGAGCGGATCCTTCGGCGCGACGAGCGCGCCGGGCGGGACGTTGAGCCAGTCATAGAGCCGCGTCAGCAGGAAGCGCAGCGCCGAGCCGCGGGCGAGCAGCGGCAGCGCCGCGCGTTCGGCCGTGGAGAAGGGGCGTGTCTTCTCATAGGCGCCGAGAAGGGCGCGTGCCTTGGTGACGTTCAGCGCGCCGTCCGCCTCGAAGCACCAGGCGTTGAGGCAGATCGCCACGTCATAGGCGAAGAAGTCGTTGCAGGCGAAATAGAAGTCGATCAGGCCCGAGAGCTTCCCGCGCAGGAAGAAGACATTGTCCGGGAAGAGGTCGGCATGGATGACGCCGGCGGGCAGGTCGGTCGGCCAGCTCTTCTCGAGGATGTCGAGTTCGTCGGCGATGAGCGCGACGAGGCCGGGCGTCACGGTCTCGGCCCGCTCTCTCGACCGCTCGAAGAGCGGCCGCCAGCCCGGCACCGACAGCGCATTGCGGCGGGTGAGCGAAAAGCCCTCGCCCGCGATGTGGAGATCGGCCAGGGCGGCGCCGACGGCTGCGCAATGCTCGACGCGCGGCCGGCGGATCCACATGCCGTCCAGGAAGGTGACGATCGCGGCAGGACGGCCCGAGACCTCGCCGAGCGCCTCGCCGGCGCGGTTGCGCACCGGCTGCGGGCAGGTGAGGCCGCGCCGCGCGAGATGCTCCATCAGTCCGATGAAGAAGGGGAGGTCGTTCGGATCCACCCGCTTTTCGTAGAGCGTGAGGATATGCGGACCCTTCTCGGTCACGAGGAGGAAGTTCGAGTTCTCGACGCCCTCGGCGATGCCCTTCAGCGACACCACCGTGCCGATGTCGTAGCTCGCGACGAAGCGGTCGATCTCGTCGTCGGAGATCTCTGTGTAGACGGCCATGATTCCGGTCAGGCAGCGGCGGCGGGGCGCAGTTCGCGCGGCAGGTTGAAGGCGATCGTCTCCTCGGCCGTCTGCACGACCTCGACGATCACGGCATAGCGGGCGGCGAAGGCGTCGATCACCTCCTCGACCAGCACTTCCGGCGCCGAGGCGCCGGCCGTCACGCCGACGCGCCGGAGGGTGCCGAGCACGGTCCAGTCGATCTCGGCGGCGCGCTGGATGAGCACGGAGACGGGGCAGCCTTCGCGCTCGGCGACCTCGCGCAGACGCTGCGAGTTGGACGAATTCGGCGCGCCGACCACGATCATCGCATCGACCGAGGCCGCGATCCGCTTCACCGCTTCCTGGCGGTTGGTCGTCGCGTAGCAGATGTCTTCCTTGTGCGGCGCGGTGATCGCAGGAAAGCGCGCCGTCAGCACCTTGACGATGGCCGCGGTGTCGTCGACCGACAAAGTGGTCTGCGTGATATAGGCGAGCTGTTCCGGATCGCGCGGCTGGAACGCCTCGGCATCGGCGACGGTCTCGATGAGCGAGACGGCGCCGGGCGGCAGCTGGCCCATGGTGCCGATCACCTCGGGATGGCCGGCATGGCCGATCAGCACGATCTCGCGGGCGCGCTTGAAATGGATCTGCGCTTCCTTGTGCACCTTGGAAACCAGCGGGCAGGTCGCGTCGAGGAAGAACATCTGCCGCGAGCGCGCCGCCTCGGGAACGCTCTTCGGCACGCCATGGGCCGAGAACACGACCGGCTGGCCGTCGTCGGGGATCTCGTCCAGTTCCTCGACGAAGACGGCGCCTTTCCGCCTGAGGCTGTCGACCACATAGCGGTTATGGACGATCTCGTGGCGCACATAGACGGGCGCGCCGAACTTCTCCAGTGCGAGCTCGACGATCTGGATCGCCCGATCGACGCCGGCACAGAAGCCGCGCGGCGCGGAGAGCAGGATTTCGAGCGGAGGCTTGCTGGTTTCGGCCATGGGGATCTCGTCCGGCGATGCCCGGAATAGAGGGAGGCGGGGCGCGACTGTCAAGCCGCATCGGCCCGTCGCCGCATTCCCGCTCCTGCATAGTGGGCTGACGGCCCCCTACGCGATCATCGCTTCTTCCTCGCGGAAGAGCAGCGTGCCGGCTTCGGCCGCGGTCATGGCCGGGCCGAAGAGCTGGCCGGCGGCGAACTCGCAGCCGATATCGTAGAGGTCGAGCGCGTCGTCCTCGCTCTCGGCGCCTTCCGCCATCACGTCCATGTGCAGGTCATGCGCGAGGCCGACCATGGCGCGCAGGATGACGCGCCGCTGCCGCGCCGTCGGGCCGTGTACGAAGCCCTGGTCGATCTTCAGCGTGTCGAAGGGCAGGCGCTGGAGATAGGACAGCGAGGAATGGCCTGTGCCGAAATCGTCCAGCGTCAGGCCCGCGCCGAGATCGCGGACGCGGGCGAGAACCTGCACCGCATATTCCGGGTTCTCCATCACGAGGCTCTCGGCGAATTCGAGCTTCAGCGTGCCGCGCTGAACGGCCGCGCGCGAGAGCACCGACTTCACGTCGTTGATGAGATCGTGGCGCAGCAAATGGCGGCTCGACATGTTGACCGCCACGAAGAGCGGGACATGCGGGCCAAGCTGTTCCTGCCACTCGGAAAGCTGGCGTGCCGCCTTGTCGAGCAGGAAGAGGCCGAGCGGCATCATCAGCCCGTTGCGCTCGGCCAGGGAAAGGAACTCGCTCGCCGGCACGCGGCCGAGCTTGGGATGGTCCCAGCGCATCTCGGCTTCGAAGCCGCCGACGGTCCGGTCCTCCAGGCGCACGATCGGCTTGTAGAGGATCTTGATCTCCTCGCGGCCGATGGCGCGGCGCAGATCCGCCTCCAGCGTCAGCGCATCACCGCCGTTCTGGCGCAGCGCGGGACGGAAGGCCTCGATGCGATCGCCGCCCAGCCGCTTGGCCGCATACATGGCGATCTCGGCGTCGCGGAACATTTCGAGGGGATCGCGCCGCTCGGCGTCGTGCATTGCGATGCCGAGCGAGGCGGTGAGGAAGATCTCCTTGTCGCCGAAGGAGATCGGCGCGCGCAGCGCGCGGCGGACGGAATCGGCGAAGCCGGCGATGCGCTCGGGCTCACCCTCCGAAAGCAGCAGGAAGCCGAACTGATCGCCCGAGAGGCGAGCCAGCGTATCCTGCGGTTTCAGGAGGCGCGACAGCCGGCGCGCGACGGTGAGCAGGATCGAGTCGCCGACCGAGATGCCGAAGCTGTCGTTCACATGCTTGAAGCGGTCGATATCGAGCACGAAGACGGACGGCTCCGCCGCTTCCTCGACCTCGGCACGGACGAGCGCGGCGGCGAGCCGGTCCATGAACAGAGCGCGGTTGGCGAGACCGGTCAGGTTGTCGAAGACGGAATCGTGCAGCAGCCGCTCCTCGGCGGTGCGCTCCTCGGTGACGTCGCTCATGGTGCCGACGCAGCGCGTGACCTCGCCATCGGAGCCGATGACCGGACGCGCCCGCAGATGGAACCAGCGATAATGGCCGTCTTCGGCGCGGAGGCGGAAATCCTGCGCGATGCGGCCCCGCCGCTGTTCGATCACCGCGTCGAGCGTCGCCTTGAAGCGGTCGCGATCGGCGGGATGCAGGACGTCGAGCCAGTCGCGCGCCGGGCCCTCGAGCGTGCCGTGCTTGAGGCCGAGCAGGTCTTCGGCGTCGACGCCGGTCAGGATGCGGTCGCGCGCGACGTCCCAGTCCCAGACGATGTCGCCGGCTCCGACCAGGGCAAGGGCGCGGCGCTCGGTCTCGCCGATGGCGCCTTGCACGACAGTGCCGCCGGCGAAGGCGTGCTGCATGACCGTGACGCCGATCAGCAGAACGATGAGTACCAGCCCGCCATTCAGCGCCGGCTGGATCACGTCGTTGGCGAGCGCGCCGGTGATGGTGAGATAGGCGCCGAACACCCAGACCATCAGCAGCACCCAGGTGGGGATCAGCATGATGGCGCGGTCGTAGTGGTGCAGCGACAGATAGACGATGACGATGAAGCCGACCGCGACGGTCGCGCCGAGCGAGATGCGCGCAACGCCCGAGGCGATGCCCGGCTCGAAGACGGCGACGCCGAGCAGGAACATGAGGCCGACAAGCCAGGCGATCACGGCGTGGCTGTAGCGCACATGCCATCGGTTGAGGTTGAGATAGGCGAAGGTGAAGATCAGCAGCGTTGCCGAGAGCAACACCTCGGCGCCGGCGCGCCACATCTTGTCGTCGCCCGGCGCGATCTGGATCACCTTGTTCCAGAAGCCGAAATCGATGCAGAGATAGATGAGCACGGACCAGGCGAGCGCCGCCGTCGCCGGGAACATCGCCGTGCCCTTCACCACGAACACGATGGTGAGGAAGAGGGCCAGCAGGCCCGAAATCCCCAGAACGATGCCGTGATAGAGGGTGAAGGAATTGATGGAATCCTTGTAGGCGTCGGGATCCCACAGATAGAGCTGCGGCAGGTTCGGCGTGCGAAGCTCGGCGACGAAGGTCACCACCGCGCCCGGATCGAGCGTGATGCGGAAGATGTCCGCTTCCTGGCTCGGCTGGCGCTCCGGCGGGAAACCCTGGCTCGGCGTCACCTGCGCGATGCGCGAGGCGCCGAGGTCGGGGATCAGCAGGCCGGAATTCACGAGACGGAAATGCGGCGCCACCAGCAGACGGTCGATCTGCTCGTCGCCATTGTTGGCCAGCGCGAAATAGGCCCAGAAGGAGTTGCCGCCGTTTTCGTTGGAGCGGACCTCGATACGGCGCACGATGCCGTCGGCGCCGGGCGCCGTCGATACCTGCACGCGGTCCGAAGGCTCGCGCGAGGCATAGTCGATGGCCGTGGTGAGATCGAGGGTCTTCCCGTCGAGCGGCACGGTGAGGGCGTCGAGCGCATGGGCGGGCAGAACCGCCCCGGCGATCAAGAACACCACCAGCCCGATCGCTGCGACGATACGGTTAACCGACAAACACACCTCCTGCAGGCCGTCGAGAAGTACTATCCCGAGGCTGGTCCGTCCAAGGGTTTTTGGCCGAGCGCCGGCGCTGTCCTCAAGGGCGCGGATCGTCGCTGACGATGGCGAACAGCAGATGGTCCTGCCAGCGGCCGTCGATATTGAGATAGCGACGGGCGTAGCCCTCGCGCGTGAATCCGGCTTTTTCGAGAAGGCGGATCGAGGCGGCGTTGTGCGGCAGGCATGCCGCTTCCAGCCGGTGCAGCCTCAGGGTGTCGAAGACGAAGGGAATGACGGCCCTGACCGCCGCCGTCATGAAGCCGCGTCCGGCGAAGCGCTCTCCCATCCAGTATCCGAGCGAGCAGGACTGCGTGACGCCGCGCACGACATGGGACAGCGTCAACCCGCCGACGAGCGCCATGTCGGCCGTGCGGAAGACCAGAAAGGGATAGCCGGTCGCTTCCTGGATCTCGCGCTGGTAGCGGCGCAGCCGCCGCCGGAAGGCGGGCCGCGTCAGATCGTCGACCGGCCAGACCGGCTCCCAGGGCGTCAGGAAACCGCGGCTCGCGCCGCGCAGCTCGCTCCATGGCTGATAGTCGCCCATGGAGGGGCTTCGGAGCGTGACCGTCTCGGTCGAGATCACCGGGGTCGGCTGGAACGGAACGACCGAGCGCAGAAATTCCATTCCGGCTCCTATGCCGCGACAGGCGACCCCAGGCGTTCGGCAATCCGGTCGCGATGCGCCAGACGCTCGATCGGCCCGATGGCGGCGAGCGTCGGCGTGGACCCGGTGAAGATGCGGCCGGCAAGTTCGCGCAGCCGCATGACGTCGACGGCGTCGATCCGGGCCACCAGCTCGTCCACCGGGATCGTGCGGCCGAAGAGGAGCACCTGGCGGGCGAGCTGACCGGCGCGGGCCGCCGGGCTTTCGAGGCTCATCAGCAGGCTGGCGCGCATCTGCGCCTTGGCGCGGGCGACCTCGGCCTCGGAAATGTCGAGGCTGGCCCGCTCGAGCTCGCCCGTCAGCACCGGCATCAGCTCGTCGATATCCTCTGCACCCGTCGCCGCATGGATGCCGAAAAGGCCGGTATCGGCGAAGCTCCAGTGGAACGAGTAGATCGAATAGCAGAGGCCGCGCTTCTCCCGGACCTCCTGGAAGAGCCGCGAGGACATCCCGCCGCCGAGCAGCGAGGCGAGGATCTGCACGGCATGGAAGTCCTCGGAGGCGTAGGGCAGGCCCTCGAAGCCGAGCAGGATCTGCGCTTCCATGAGCTTGCGCCGCTCGCGCATGTCGCCGCCGACATAGCGCGCCGTTTCCGGCTCGGCGAGCGGCGTGGTCGGCAGGGCGGCGAAGCGGTCCTCGGCGAGGCGCACCAGGCGGTCGTGATCCACCGCGCCGGCCGCGGAAAGCACCATCGAGGGGCCGTGATAGTTGCGCTCGAGATAGGACGAAAGGTGATGCGGGCGCGTGCGGCGCACCGTTTCCTCAGTCCCCAGAATGGTGCGGCCGAGCGGCTGGCCGGGAAAAGCGCCTTCGATCAGGAAATCGAACACCCGATCCTCGGGGGTGTCGAGCGAGGCACCGATCTCCTGCACGATGACATGCTGCTCGCGTTCGAGCTCGTTTGCGTCGAAGGCCGAATTGCACAGGATGTCGGAGAGGATGTCGACCGCAAGCTCGGCATCGGGCTTGAGGATGCGGGCGTAGTAGGAGGTCGTCTCGACGCTGGTCGCGGCGTTCACCTCGCCGCCGACCGCCTCGATCTCCTCGGCGATGTCGGTCGCGGAGCGGCGGGCCGTGCCCTTGAAGGCCATATGCTCCAGGAGATGGGAGATGCCGTGTTCGGAAGGGCTTTCGAGGCGGGAGCCGGCGCCGACCCAGACGCCGAGCGCGGCGCTCTCGAGATGGTCCATGCCGTGGCTCGCGATCGTGAGGCCGGAGGGCAGTCTCGTCACCTCGACGCTCATGGGCGCCCCTTTGGACGGATCGCCCGGCTCGGATCGATCATGTTGCTGCCCTTTCCGCGACCGCCCGCGCCCGTTCCTCGACGAAACGGGCGACGGCGGCGCTGTCATTGGGGAGGACGGCGAAGCGTTCCTCCCGCTCCATGAGATCGCCGAGCCAGGAGGGCAGGGCGGGCCTGACGCCGGTCGCGGCCTCGACCGCGGCCGGGAACTTGGCCGGATGGGCCGTCGCAAGCGTCACCATCGGCGCCGCCGAGACATCCATGCGCGCCGCGACCGAAAGCGCCACGGCGGTGTGCGGATCGGCCAGATAGCCGGTGGCGGCGAGCGTGGAGCGCATCGTGGCGGCGGTATCGTCCTCACCGGCGCGGCCGGCGGCGAATTCCGAGCGGATCGCCTCGAGAGCCGGGCCCGGCACCGTGAAGGCGCCGGACTGGGCGAGCCCGCCCATCAGCTGGCGCACCACCGCGTCGTCGCGCCCGGCAGCCTCGTAGAGGAGCCGCTCGAAATTGGACGACACCTCGATATCCATCGAGGGCGACTGGGTCGGCACGACGCCGCTCTTCTCGTAGCGTCCGCTTTCGAGCGTGCGGGCGAGAATGTCATTCGCGTTGGTGGCGATCACCAGCCGTTCGATCGGCACGCCGATGCGCTTCGCGACATAGCCCGCGAAGACATCCCCGAAATTGCCGGTCGGGACGGTGAAGGAGACGGGACGCCAGGGCGCGCCCAGCGCCAGCGCGGAGGTCACGTAATAGACGACCTGCGCGACGATGCGGCCCCAGTTGATCGAGTTGACACCGGAAAGCGCGACGCGGTCGCGGAATTTCAGATCGTTGAACAGCTGCTTGACGATCGCCTGGCAGTCGTCGAACGAGCCCTCGATCGCCACGGCATGAACGTTCGCCTCGCGCGCCGTCGTCATCTGGCGCTGCTGGACGGGAGAGACGCGGCCCTTGGGGAACAGGATGAAGATGTCGGTCGCGGTGCGGCCGCGGAAGGCCTCGATCGCGGCACCACCCGTATCGCCCGACGTGGCGCCGACGATGGTGGCGCGCAGGCCGCGCGAGGCGAGGACATGGTCCATCAGCCGCGCGAGCAGCTGCATCGCGACGTCCTTGAAGGCGAGCGTCGGACCGTGGAAGAGCTCCAGCAGGAAGGCATTCGGTCCCGTCTGCACCAGCGGCGTCACGGCGGGATGGCGGAAGGTCGCGTAGGCCTCGCGGCAGAGCCGGGCGAGGAGGGCATCGCCGATCTCGCCGCCGACAAAGGGGCGGATGACCGCGAAGGCGACTTCGTCATAAGGGCGGCCGGCAAGCCGGGCCAGCGTCTCGGGCGAGAAGGCGGGCCACGTCTCGGGGACATAAAGGCCACCGTCGCGTGCGAGGCCGGCGAGCAGGACGTCGCAGAATCCGAGCTGGGGCGCGGTGCCGCGCGTGCTCACATATTTCACGGAACTCGATACCTCCACCGGACCGCCTTCCGTCCCGGCGGCCGAAGCCGCACCCTATCGCCGGCCGGCGAAGGCGGCAAGCTCGTCGGGCCGGAGCGGAGCGCCGCGAAGGGCGGCGCGGATCGTTTCGGTCACTAAGTCGCCAAAGACGGAAGCGACTGTTATAGAGGTCGCGCTTCAGCGTCGAGGAATATCTGGCAATGCAGTCATCGTCTGTCCGCGCTTCGCGCCCCGTCCGCTCCGCGCTGCCCGCCACGGCGATCCTCCTGGCCGCCACGCTCGCCGGGTGCAACAGCTTCGGCGGCGGCTCGCAAAGCGCATCCGCGCCGGTGCCGGTCGGCACAGCGGCCGATGGATCGGCCGCGGTCCCGACCACCGCCACGGGCGGCACCAATCCGGTTGCCAATGCACTGTTCGGCGGTCCGAGCGCCGGCATGGCCGGGGCGGTGGTGCTCGATCCCAACGATTATCAGGCGACCTTCAAGCTCTGCCCGCCGGTGGCGATCCGGCCCGGCACCGAGCAGATGACCGCCTATCAGGCTGGCGCCAAGCCCGATCCGGTGACTGGCGCCGGGCCGCCCGTCACCTTCATCGCCTCCATCGTCAAGACCGCCCGCGAATGCACCAGGGCCGCCAATGGTGAGGTCGCCGTCAAGGTGGGCGTCATCGGCCGCGTCGTCGCGGGGCCGGCCGGCAAGGCGGGCCCGGTGACCGTGCCGCTGCGCATTGCCGCGGTGCAGGGCACCGACAAGATGATCTCCTCGCAGCTCTACAAGATCCAGGTGACGCTGGCCGCGCCCAATCTCGCGGGCGATTTCACCAAGATCGACCAGACGATCACGCTGCCGATCGCGCCCGGCAATTCCGACTACAAGATCTATGTCGGCTTCGACGAAGGCCCGGCGCCGAAGGCCGCGCGGCGCGGCGCGCCGACCGGCTGAGGCAGGGCAGCTGCTTGCGCCGCCGCTGCGGCGCTTCGCCCATGGCGGCCACGCCGGTCTTCCTTGACTAGGGCGCGGCGCTCTCTACACTTCCGTCTCGGCCGGGTTGTCGTCGCGATCCGGCCGGAATGAGGCCGAAAGGCATCGTTCCCACGACCGCCGGGAGAGACTGGTGGGGTTCGCCCCGCCGGCGCCGAAGGAGCAACCGCCCCGGAAACTCTCAGGCTCAAGGACCGGACGGTCGGCGACGCTCTGGAAAGCAGACCCGTCTTCGCAAAGGCGGGGCTCACCGAAGGAGCAGCCTTCCCGGCCGCAAGGCAGGGAAGGGAAATCTCTCAGGTTCTCGGACAGAGGGGGCGCGGACAGTCCGTCTTTCGGACAGGCCGCGCATTGGAACCCCGTCCGAGGAGCCTTCATGGCCGACGCCCGAGAGTCTGAAGCCCAAAACTCCGCTGCTGCCGATTCCCTCCTCGAAACGCCGCTGGCGACGCTGCATCGCGCGCTCGGCGCCCGCATGGTGCCTTTCGCAGGCTATGCGATGCCGGTCCAGTATCCGGCCGGCATCCTCGCCGAGCACAACTGGACGCGCGAGAGTGCCGGCCTCTTCGACGTTTCCCATATGGGGCAGGCCTTCCTGGAGGGGCCCGACCATGCGACGACGGCGCGGGCGCTGGAGGCACTGACGCCGGGCGATTTCCTCAATCTCGCGCCCGGCCGCATCCGCTACACGCTGCTGACGACCGCCGAGGGCGGCATCATCGACGATCTCATGGTCACGCGCCCGGCCGGGGCGGACGCGGACGGGACGCTGTTCCTCGTCGTCAACGCCGCGCGCAAGGCGATCGACTACGCCCACATCGCGGCGAACCTTCCCGACGGCGTGACCCTTCGCCCTGTCGAGGACCGGGCTCTTCTCGCACTGCAGGGGCCGCTGGCGGCGGCCGTGCTCGCGCGTCATGTGCCCGGTGCGGAGACGATGGGCTTCATGACGGCGGCCGACACGGCCTTCGACGGCATTCCGGTTGCGATCAGCCGCTCCGGCTACACCGGCGAGGACGGCTACGAGATTTCCGTCGCGGCCGCCGAGGCCGAGGCCGTCGCGCGGGCACTGCTCGACGAGGAGGAGGTCAAGCCGATCGGGCTCGGCGCGCGCGATTCGCTGCGCCTCGAGGCCGGCCTCTGCCTCTATGGCCACGATATCGACGAGGCGACCTCGCCGGCGGAGGCCGATCTCGGCTTCGCGGTCCCGAAGCGGCGGCGCGCCGAGGGCGGATTCCCCGGTGCCGGCCGCATCCTTGCCGAATTCGCGGACGGGCCGGCGCGACTTCGGGTCGGCATCCAGCCGGACGGCCGGGCTCCGGCGCGCGAGGGCACCGAGATCCGCGACGCGTCGGGAACGCTGGTCGGCCTCGTCACCTCGGGCGGGTTCGGACCGACCGCCGGCGGGCCGGTCGCGATGGGCTATGTGGCTGCCGACGCCTCGGAGGCGGGCACGCCGCTGACCCTCTCGGTCCGCGGCAAGGATCTTGCTGCGCGGGTCGTGCCGCTGCCCTTCGTGCCGCATCGCTATTTCCGCAAGACTTCGTCCTGAACCAAGACTTCGTCCTGAACCAAGACTTCGTTCCGAACACGCCTTCCGACCGACAAGAACCAGAGGACCAGCCGCCATGGCGACCTATTTCACCAAGGACCACGAATGGGTCCGCATCGACGGCGACATCGCGACCGTCGGCATCACCGACTACGCGCAGTCGCAACTCGGCGACGTGGTCTATGTCGAGCTTCCCGAGATCGGCAAGGAACTGAAGAAGGGCGACGAGGCGGCGGTGGTCGAATCGGTCAAGGCGGCGAGCGAGGTGTTCGCGCCGATTTCCGGCACCGTCGAGGGCATCAACGCCGGGCTGGTCGACCAGCCCGCCGCGATCAACGAGGCGGCCGAGGGCGCCGGCTGGTTCCTGCGCCTCGTCGTCGCCGACAAGGGCGAGCTCTCCGGCCTCATGGACGAGAGCACCTACCGGAACTACCTCGAGACGCTCTGACCGCACGGGCGAGTTCGGTTCGCCGTCAATCAAAGGGTGCGCGATGCGCTATCTTCCCCATTCCGAGGCGGACCGGCAGGCCATGCTCGCCGCCATCGGCGTCGGCTCGATCGACGATCTCTTCCTCGACATCCCGGCCAATCTCAGGGTGCATGGCCTCGATCTCCCCAAGGCCGCTGGCGAATTGTCCGTCGAGCGCACGCTCGGACGGATGGCTGCCCGTAACGTGCCGGCCGGTTCGGTGCCGTTCTTTGTCGGCGCCGGGGCCTATCGGCACCATGTGCCGGCGAGCGTCGATCACCTCATCCAGCGTTCCGAGTTCCTCACCTCCTACACGCCCTACCAGCCCGAGATCACGCAGGGCACGCTGCAATATCTCTTCGAATTCCAGACCCAGGTCGCGCATCTGACCGGCATGGAGGTCGCCAATGCCTCCATGTATGACGGCTCGACCGCGACGGCCGAGGCGGTGCTGATGGCCCATCGCGTGACGCGGCGGCAGAAGGCCGTGCTCTCCGGCGGGCTGCATCCGCATTACCGTGCCGTGGTCGCGACGACCTCGGCCATGGCGTCCGATACCGTCGATGCGCTCGACGCCGATCCGCTCGGCACCGAGGACATCCTGTCGCGGATCGACGCCGAGACGTCCTGCGTCGTCGTGCAGTCCCCGTCCGTCTATGGCCACCTGATCGACCTCGCACCGATTGCCGAGAAGGCGCATCAGGTCGGTGCGCTGCTCGTCGCCGTCTTCACCGAGGCGGTCTCGCTCGGGCTCGTCGAGCCGCCGGGCGCGCAGGGCGCCGACATCGTGGTCGGCGAGGGCCAGTCGATCGGCAATCCGCTGACCTTCGGCGGTCCTTATGTCGGGCTTTTCGCGGCGCGGATGAAGCATGTCCGCCAGATGCCCGGCCGGCTCTGCGGCGAGACGGTGGATGCGGAGGGGCGGCGCGGCTTCGTGCTGACGCTCTCGACGCGCGAGCAGCATATCCGCCGCGACAAGGCGACCTCGAATATCTGCACCAATTCAGGCCTCTGCGCGCTCGCCTTCACCATCCACATGACGCTGCTCGGCGAAACGGGCCTCGCGCGGCTCGCACGCATCAATCACGCCAACGCGGTCGAACTCGCCGAAATGCTCGTCGAGGTGCCGGGCGTCTCGCTGCTCAACGAGAGCTTCTTCAACGAGTTCACGATCCGCCTGCCGCGTGACGCTGCGGGTGTGGTCGAGGCGCTGGCGGCAAAGGGCATCCTCGGCGGCGTTCCAGTATCGCGACTCGAACCGGGGCGCCCCGACCTCGCCGATCTCCTCATCGTCGCCTCCACCGAGGTGAACACGGTCGACGACCGCATCGCCTTCGCGGCGGCGCTGCAGAAGGTGCTGTGATGGCCATGACACGCACGTCACCGACGCCTGAAATTCTCACCGGCGGAACCTGCCAATGACCATGAACAGAGAGGGCCGGCCCACTGCCGCCGGCGAGGCCTCCGTGAGCGCGATCGACACGTTTACCGGCAATCGCGCGCTGCAGCAGGAAGAGGCGCTCATCTTCGAGATCGGGCGGCATGGGACGACGGGCGTCGATCTCGACGAGCCGGAGGCCTTCACGCCGCGGCTCGGCAAGCTTCAGCGCAGGCTGCCGCTCGACCTGCCGGGGCTCTCGGAACCCGAGGCCGTGCGCCACTATGTGCGGCTTTCGCAGAAGAACTATGCCATCGACAGCGGGCTCTATCCGCTCGGTTCCTGCACGATGAAGCACAACCCGCGCCTCAACGAGAAGGCCGCGCGGCTTCCGGGCTTCGCCGACATCCATCCGCTGCAGCCGCTCTCGACCGTGCCCGGCGCGGTGGAGCTGATGGCCGAGCTCGGCCGCTGGCTGATCGAGATGACCGGCATGACCAGCGTCGCGCTGTCGCCGAAGGCCGGCGCGCATGGCGAACTCTGCGGCATGATGGCGATCAAGGCCGCGATCGAGGCCCGCGGCGAGCCGCGCGACATCGTTCTGGTGCCGGAATCGGCGCATGGCACCAATCCGGCAACGGCGGCGCTGCTCGGCTTCAAGGTCGTCACGGTCCCCGCGCGCGCCGACGGCACCGTCGATCCCGAGGCGGTGAAGGCACTGCTTTCGCCCCAGGTGGCGGCGATCATGCTGACCAACCCGAACACCTGTGGCCTCTTCGAGCGCGACGTGGTGGCGATCGCCGCGGCGGTGCATGCGGCGGGCGCCTATTTCTACTGCGACGGCGCCAACTTCAACGCCATCGTCGGCAAGGCCAAGGTCGGCGAGCTTGGCGTCGACGCCATGCATATCAACCTGCACAAGACCTTCTCGACGCCGCATGGCGGCGGCGGGCCGGGGGCAGGGCCGGTGGTGTTCTCGAGCCGCCTCGCCGCCTTCGCGCCGCTGCCCTTCGTGCGGATCGAAGCCGAGGGGCCGGTGCTGGTCGAGGACAAGGCGGAGCTTCAGGCGGGCGAGACGCCGTTCGGCCGCATGGTCGCCTTCCACGGGCAGATGGGCATGTTCGTCCGCGCACTCGCCTACATGCTCTCGCATGGCGGCAACGGCCTTCGCCAGGCATCCGAGGATGCGGTGCTCAACGCCAACTACGTGCGCGCCGGCCTACGCGACGTGATGACCCAACCATCGGGCGACCGCACCTGCATGCACGAGGTGCTGTTCGACGACGGCTTCCTCGATGGCACCGGGGTCACGACGCTCGATTTCGCCAAGGCGATGATCGACGAGGGCTATCATCCGATGACGATGTATTTTCCGCTCGTGGTGCATGGCGCGATGCTGATCGAGCCGACGGAATCGGAATCGAAGGCTTCGCTCGATCTCTTCGTCGCCACGCTGCGCGATCTCGTCATGAAGGCGAAGGCGGGCGATGTTGCCCGCTTCCGCGAGGCGCCGCGCTTCGCGCCGAGGCGGAGGCTCGACGAGACGCGCGCCGCGCGCCAGCCGAAGCTCACCTATGAGCGGCCGGCTCCCTTCGAGCAGGCGGCCGAGTGAGTCTCAGACCGCGCGGCCCGTCCTGAGCCGCGCGCCCCTGAAGCCGCTGCCGGCGACCGTGTCGCACAGCGCCTGCCACTGGCAGTCGGCGCAGGCGGCGCGGCTGGTTCCGGCCGCGAAGGCCGCGCGCATCGCCGAAACCCGGTCATCGTGCAGCGAGAAGCGGCTTCCGGTCCCGAGATCGATGCCGAGAAGCGCCGACACGGCCGCCGCGGCGGCGGCATCGCGCGTGGTGACGCTTTCGTTGCGGCAGTGGGAATCGGGAAGCAGAAGGGCGGGCGCGCAGACAGTGTCAGGCCCGTCGACGAGGAGAATTTCCTCGCCGGCGGCGAGGCGTGCCAGCACGGCTTCGTAATTGTCGCAAAACGCCGCGCTGTAGCCCTTGCCGACATAGGTCAACATGCAGAGCAGGTGATGCGGCCGGAGTTCCACCGTCACCTGGCGCGCCGCCTCACTCGTCGAGGCCTGACCAGGCCGCGAAGGCGGCGACGGTGGCCGGCAGGTCGGCCATGCGGCGAATCACGGTCTCGGCGCCGGCAGCGGTGAGCTGGTCGGCATGGCCGGGCCACGAATGCGAGCCGCCGATGAAGCCGATGACGCGCATCCCCGCCGCCTTGGCGCCATGCACGCCATGGGTCGAATCCTCGATCACCACGCAGTCGCGCGGATCGGCGTCGAACTCGTTCGCGGCGTGCAGGAACACGTCGGGCGCCGGTTTCGGCCGCTTGTTGCCGATCGCCACCGCTGAGAAGACGTAAGGCCGGAAGCGGTCATAGAGCTTGGTGCGGGTCAGCGAGATCTTGAGGCGCTCCGGCGAGGAGTTCGAGCAGATGCAGCGCTGGTAGTCGAGGCGGTCCAGCATGTCGTGGACGCCGGGGATGATGTCGAGTTCGTCGGCGAGGCGACGGTCGAGCTCCGCATCGGTCTGCTTGTGGAAGCCCTCGGGGAGCGGGCGGCCGAGCTCGGATTCGATGATCTTGGCGATCCGGTCCCAGGTCAGGCCCGCGAAGCGATGCGACATCTCGTCGACCGAGATCTCATAGCCGATCTCCTTGAGCCGCTCGCTGTCGACGCGCGAGGCAAGGATCTCGGAATCGACGAGGACGCCGTCGCAGTCGAAGATGACGAGCATGGGAAGAAAGTTCCTGATTGTTGCGGCCGCGTCCTAACAGATCGGAGCGGCGCTGCCTATTGCACGCTGATCGGGACGGTCGCGAACACGGCCTTGCCGTCGCCGGCGACATAGCGCAGCTCATAGGAGCCGGGCTCGGAGGGAACGGTGATGCGCACAGTCGGCATGTCCGGGCGCACGCGGGCCATGGTGAGATGCTCGGACGAAGCCATGTCGCTGCGGGCGATGGTCACGTCGTCATAGCGCGCGCCGGGGCCTGTCCACGCGACGTCGATGCGCGTTCCGGCCGTTGCCGAGGCTGGCGCGGTCAGCGTCGCTGACGGCGGATCGACGATGATGGCGACCTTGGCGGGAACGGTGTTGTCGGCCGCCGAGTGATACTGCACCTCGTAGCTGCCGGGCTCCAGCGGCGCATCGAGCGTCACCGACTTGCCGTTGTGGCGAAGGCCGACGCCATCGAGGCGGGTCGGGTCGCCGGCCTTCGTGATCCATATCTCGTCGAAGCGCTCGGCCGGCCCGGTCCAGGCGATCGACATCGGCGCTCCGGCCGGAACGCGGGCCGGCGCGGAGACGGTGACCGGACGCATCGCGACATCGAGCGTGCGCGTCGCCAGCACGGCGTTGAGCTCGGGGTGATAGTAGCGGATCTCGTAGGTTCCGGCTTCCGCCGGGGCCTGCATCTCGCGCGTCTTGCCGTCGGCGGCGACGAGCACGCTGCGGATTTCCGATCCCGCCGGAAGCCCGGGCCAGGTGATCTGGATACGGTCGCCCTTCGTCTTCGGCCCGTCATAGCCGACCGAGAAGCGGTCCGACTGGATGACCCGTCCGGGCGCCTCGATCGAGGCGGAGGGCAGCGTGGCCGGCGGAGCCTTGGCATTGGCGAGCGCCGCCGCGAGACCACCGCCGAGATCGGTGCCGTCCTTGGCATTCAGGAACTTGCCGCCGCCCTTTTCCGCGATGCAGGCGGCGCGCGCGCTGTCGGCCTCGTCGAGGCCGAGCCCGATCACCTCGATCGCCAGATCCTTCGAGCGGGCCTTCAGCGACTCGGCGAGCACGCAGGGGTCGGCATCGCAGGTCTCGATCTTGTCGACGATGACGACGATGGTCGCATGCTCCCTGCGATAGTCGATGGCGTTGGCTGCGCGCTCGATGGCGACGGCGAGCGGCGCCTTGCCGCGCGGCGTGAGCTTGGCCGCTGCCTGGGATACCGCGTCGTTGCCGTCCGTCTGCGGCTTCACCACGACCGTCGCGTCGCCGCAGCTCGACTTGCTCTCGCTGCCGAAGGCGAGCAGCCCGACCTTCGCCTCGGTGGGGAAGTCGGTCATGGCCGAGGCGACCGCGTCGGCGACGAGGTCCGCCTTGCGGTCGCGCCCCAGCTTGCCGGCCATCGAGGCCGAGGAATCGATCACCAGCATCGCGCTGTCGGCAAGGGCCGGCGCGGCGAGGAGCGCGAGCATCGCGGCGACGAGGGGCAGGCGAAACGTCATCGGGGCCTCGGTCTTGCGGCCGTCATCGGGCCGGTCGTGCGGGTGCGGCGCATGATGCGCAGCCATGTGGGGCGATTCTAGCCGATCTTCTCCGGCGAAACGATGTCCGCCGCGCCGCAGGCGCCGCGAAAGGTCTTATTAACCACGCTTCCTAACCCCGTTTTCACCCTGCTCGCTAACCATGGTCGCCGGAATCTGTGGGTGTTGCGTTGGGAGTTGCGGGTATGCGGGGAGTTCAGCTGAAGACGGTCGCGACGGGTGCGCGTCCGGCCTTTGCCGATACGATCATCAGGGGCGACTGCGTCGCCGCGCTGGAACAGCTTCCCGCCCATTCGATCGATGTCGTGTTCGCCGATCCACCCTACAACCTCCAGCTCGAAGGCGGGCTGACGCGACCGGACCAGTCGGTCGTGGACGGGGTCGACGACGCGTGGGACCAGTTCGCGAGCTTCGAGGCCTATGACGCCTTCACCCGGGCCTGGTTGCTTGCGGTGCGGCGCGTGCTGAAGCCGGACGGCACGATCTGGGTGATCGGCTCCTATCACAACATCTTCCGCGTGGGCACGATGCTGCAGGATCTCGGCTTCTGGATCCTCAACGACGTCGTGTGGCGCAAGACCAACCCGATGCCGAATTTCCGCGGCAAGCGCTTCACCAACGCGCATGAGACGATGATCTGGGCCTCGCGCGGTCCGAAGTCGCGCTACACCTTCAATTACGAGGCCATGAAGGCCTTCAACGACGACGTCCAGATGCGCTCGGACTGGCTGATCCCGATCTGCACCGGCTCGGAGCGGCTGAAGGACGAGGCCGGCGACAAGCTCCACCCGACGCAGAAGCCCGAGGCGCTGCTCGCCCGCGTGCTGCTCGCATCGACTGAGCCCGGCGACATCGTGCTCGATCCCTTCTTCGGCTCGGGCACTACGGGGGCGGTCGCCAAGCGGCTCGGCCGCCACTATGTCGGCGTCGAGCGCGAGGAAGCCTATATCGAGGCCGCGACCGCCCGCATCGCGGCCATCGAGACAGCGCCCGCGGCAGCCCTGCAACTCCTCAAGGGCAAGAAGGCGGAGCCTCGCGTTCCGTTCGGCGCTCTCCTCGAGCGCGGGCTGGTCCAGGCCGGCGCCATCCTCTCCGCCGCGAACGGCCGCCACCAGGCGCGCGTGCGCGCCGACGGCTCGGTCGAATCCGGCAGTCATTCCGGCTCGATCCACAAGGTTGGCGCGCTGGTGCAGGGACTCGACGCCTGCAATGGCTGGACTTTCTGGCACACCCATGTCGACGGCCGCCTCGCGCTCATCGACACGCTGCGCCAGCAGGTCCGCGACGAGATGGCGGTCGCGGGCGGCTGACCGGGCCCCTCGGAACGTCAGTCGCAGGCGAAGCGGAAGCTGTCGTCGAGGGCGAGCGGCAGCACCAGGCTGCGCATGGACATCGCCCTTGCCGATGCGCACATGGCCTTTCGCGCGCCTTGCCGGTCGGTCCGGTAATCGCTTCGATATTCGACGTTGAAGATCGGCTTCCCGGCGGCGGCGAAGGGACGCAGCATCGCGCATTCGCCATAGGCGTGGCACTGTTCGTTGACCGCGAAGTCGAAGTGACCGGCGAGGGCCGCCACCTGATCGAGGTCGTTCTTGAGGCCCACCTTCAGATGGCGGCGATGTGCTTCTGACGCGAGAAAGCGGTTGAATGCCAACTGGTCCTCGGCGGTCAGTGGAAATCCGCTGCCGTTCGCATGGCCATCGACATTGTCGGGGTCGACGCCGTCGCAATCCTTGGCGACCGCCAGGTCGAGCCGCTGCTCGGTCATGAACCGTCGGACGGCTGGCGAACGGATGTCGAGCCAGCGCTCGCCGGGCCAGCCATCGAGCGGCCGCCCCATGACGGATGGATCGAGCAATCCGAAATCGCTCCGGAAATCCTCTGACGATCCGGCGGAGAAATAGCACACGACGAACCGGCCGCGGCGATGGAGCGCGTCGATCGTCGCCTGCGGTGTGTCGACGAGATCGATGTCGTAGACGTCCGCGTCGTAGCGCGTTTCTACCGTCCCCTGCAGTTGCAGATGCCAGGTCTGATCGGGCCGCGGCGTCCAGGCTGGCCGGCCGCTCTCCGCCCGACCATCGGCAACGCCCAAAACCGCTCCGAGGAGTGCCAGCAGGGCGACGATCCCCGCGGCATTCATACGAAGCGGAAGCCGGGCGGATAGGCGTGGAAGCCGTCGAAATCGGGCTTGCCGACGGGCACGCCGAGATGCCGGAGGATCGCGTAGGCGCTCGTCAGGTGGAAGAAGAAGTTCGGCAGCGCATAAAGCGTAGCGAAGGAGAGGGCATCGGCCTCGACCATGGCCTCGCCTGCGCGCTCGGAGGCTGGAAGCCTCTCGGCGGCGTCGATGGCCTCCGGATCGAGCGCCGACAGGGCCGTGATCCGCTCGGCGATGCGAAGGCGGAGATCGGCGATCCGCTCGCCCTCGGCCTGACCCAGCGCCGCGAGCTCGGGCGCGACCGGCTTCAGGGCGCGCACCGAGAAATTGGCAGCGATCAGGACCTGGCGGCGAAGGTCGAACATGTCCTCGGCGAGCGCGGTGGCGAGCAGGGCGCGCTCGTCGTGCCCGCCGTCACGCGCGAACGCGTCCAGCCGCAGCATGAGCCCGTCGAGCTGCCGCAGGTAGCGCAGCAGCACCGGGACGGTGACGGCGTGAAGGCCGGCCATGGCAAGACTCCGTCAGGCGGAAAGGCGGACGCCCCACTTCGCGAGATCGGCCCGCATCGTGGCGGGATCGACGAAGCGCTCGGCGTTCCAGCCGGCGGCGCGCGCCGCCTCGATATTGGCCGGCATGTCGTCGAAGAACAGCGTCGCCGCCGGGTCGAGATCATGGGCATGGACATGATGGCGATAGATCGCGAGGTCCGGCTTCACGAGGCGCACCTTGCCGGAAACGGTGATGCCCCGGAACGTCGTCAGATAGGGGAAGCGCGCCTGCGCCTCGGCGAATGTGTCCTCGGCGAAATTGGTGAGCGCGGTCACGTCGTAGCCGGCGGCAATCAGGGCGCGGAGGATGTCGACCGTTTCCTCGATCGATCCCGGAACCATCTCGTGCCAATGGAGCCGCCAGGCGCGGATCAGGTCGCCATGCTGCGGGTAGCGGGCGAGCACTTCGGCCTCCGCCTCGGCCCAGCTGCGGCCGCGGTCCTGCTCAAGATTCCATTCATGCGTCAGCACCTCGGCGAGGAACACGCGCCGCGCCGCTTCGTCGGGAATGAGCCGGCGATAGAGCCGCTCCGGCTCCCAGCTGATCAGAACATTGCCGATGTCGAAGACGATATGGCGGATCTCGGTCATGGTGGGCTCCCCTTGAGGCGGACCGACTTCATAGCGGCTCTCCGGACGACTGGCCATGCCGGCCGCGCTCAACGCCGGCGCTTGGTCGCGCCGGGAAATGCGGTCTCGATGGCCTTCTTCATGACGCTCGGCAGCGCCTCGCCTGGCAGCTCCTCCGCGCTCGACCACCAATGGCCCTCAGGCGCAGCCGGGTTGTCGGCCGGCTCCGCCGCGAGGATCGAAAGCGTCAGGCGGAAATGGGTGAAGACGTGCACGACGACGCCCTTCGCCTGCCAGCTCGCGGCGATTGGCGCTGTCGCCGCAGTCGATGCGGGGCCGGCAGATGGCAGCCAGTCGCTTCCCGGAACTTCGGTCATGCCGCCGAGAAGCCCTTTCTCGGCGCGGCGGCGCAGCAATACGGCGCCGTCGCGGCGCCGCGCGACGAAGGCGGTGCCGGTCCGCTCCGGCCGGGCCGCCTTGTTCGGCTTCACCGGGAAGGACTCCTCGATGCCCGCGGCATGGGCGGCGCAGTTTTCCGACCATGGGCAGAGCGAACAAGCCGGGCGGCGTGGCGTGCAGATCGTCGCGCCGAGGTCCATCATCGCCTGTGCATAGTCGCCGGGGCGTTCCTTCTGCGTCAGCCCCGCCTGCAGGCGGCGGATCTCGGTCTTCGCCGCCGGCAGCGGGGTCTCAACGGCGAAGACGCGCGAGAGCACGCGCTCGACATTGCCGTCGACGACCGCGGCCGGCTGGTCGAAGGCGATCGCGGCGATTGCGGCGGCGGTATAGCTGCCGATGCCGGGGAGCGAAGTGAGCCCGGCCTCGGTCGCCGGAAACCGGCCTCCATGCTCGCGCGCGACGGTTTCGGCCGCGGCCTTCAGATTGCGCGCCCGCGAATAATAGCCGAGCCCGGCCCAGGCCTTCATGACCTCCTCGGACGGCGCGGCGGCGAGCGCCGCGACATCCGGCCAGCGGGCGAGGAATCCTTCGAAATAGGGCTTCACCGCCGCGACGGTCGTCTGCTGGAGCATGATCTCCGACAGCCAGACGCGGTAGGGATCCGGCGTCACGCCGCGCCGGCGATCGGCCGGGCCGATGCGCCAGGGCAGGCGGCGGGCATGGCGGTCGTACCAGGCGAGGAGCGTGGCGGGGGAAGGGGGAGGCAGCGCGGTCATCGCCGCATGTTCGCCCGCCGGCAACCGATGCGCCAGCGCGGCTGTTGATCTGTGTCATGCGCCTTTCGTCGCGCTGCGATAGGCGGTGGACTTCGATCCCCGTGCCTCGTGGAGAGCCGATGATGGACCGCAACGAAAGCCTCGCCCTTCGTGCCGATGTCGAAGAATTGGCCCAGGCGGTGGCGGAGGAGGGCGAGGCGATCTTCGCCACATGGTCCACGGGCATCGAGCGGCAGGACTTCGTCGCCGGCGCGCGCAATCTCGCCGACTATCTGGCGCTTCGGCGACGCGACAACCGTCCATTGCAGCGCCGGCTGATGGCCCATGGCCTTTCCTCGATCGGCCGGCTCGAAAGCCGCGTCGAGGCGACGCTCGCAGCAGTGCTCGCCGCGCTCGACGCCATCACGGCGAGCGAGCCGCGGCGCGATTTTCCCGGCGAGGAGGCATTCTTCGCCGGCGAGCGGCGGCTCGCCGCGGCCACGGCCGAGATCCTCGGCACGCCGGCCGAGGGCCGTGCGGTTCATCTGCTCGTGACCTGCCCGAGCGAGGCGGCCGACGATCCCGCCTTCATGTCCGATCTCGCGGCGCGCGGCGTCGAGGCGATCCGCATCAATTGCGCCCATGACGACCGCGATGCCTGGGCGCGGATGATCGCCCATGCCAGGGCGGCCGAGGCGTCGAGCGGACGGCGCATGAAGGTGCTGATGGATCTCGCCGGGCCGAAGATCCGAACGGGTACGATCCGCAAGCTCGACGGCAACAAGCGCATCGGCGAGGGCGATCGCCTCGCCATCGCCGCGCCGGGCCGGCTGGGCGAGGCGCCGGCCGACCTCATGGCCGTCGAGTGCACGCTGCCGCAGGCGCTGGCCGCCTGCCAGCTCGGCGAGCGCATCTTCATCGACGACGGCAAGCTGCCGACCAGCGTCGTCGAGGTCGCTCCCTGGGGCGTGGTGGTGGAGGCGAGCGGCGCGCCGGACGAGGACGGCTACAAGCTGAAGGAAGAGAAGGGCGTCAATTTCCCCGACACCGAATTCTCGATTCCGGCGCTGACGGAGAAGGACATCGAGGATCTCGACTTCGTCGCCCGCAACGCCGACGGCATCGAGTTTTCCTTCGTCCAGACCGCCGCCGATATCGACGATCTCCATGCCGCGCTTTCGCGCATCCGCCCCGACGACTGGCAGACCCTTTCGCTCGTCCTCAAGATCGAGACGACACGGGCGCTCGCCAACCTGCCCGAGATGATCGTGCGCGCGGCGGGTAGGCAGCCGACGGCGGTGATGATCGCGCGCGGCGATCTCGCGGTGGAGATCGGATTCAATCGGCTCGCCGAGATGCAGGAGGAGATTCTCTGGATCGGCGAGGCCGCGCAGGTGCCGGTGATCTGGGCGACGCAGGTTCTGGAGCATCTCATCAAGAAGGGCTTCCCCTCGCGCGGCGAGATGACCGACGCCGCCATGGCGGCACGGGCCGAATGCGTGATGCTCAACAAGGGTCCGCATGTGATGAAGGCGATCGACGAGCTGGTCGTGCTCCTCGCGCGCATGGGCGGCCATCAGTACAAAAAGACCCCGACGCTGCGCCGGCTGGCGAGCTGGTAGAAGGCTAGGACCGGGGTCAGTAGCTGCGGAGGTCAGGGAACGTCACGAGGCCCCATCTCCATCTCTCCCCCGCTTCGCGGGAGAGAGGGCCGGTCGCGGCCGTTTGGGCTGCTCCGCCTTCTGGGTTGGACAGGCTGCGCCGTCGATGACGTCCGGAGCGGCGTTCCCTCTCCCGCGAATCGGGGGAGGGTTAGGGAGGGGGCTTCTCGGGGCTCGTGAGGAGATCTGATCCCCGATCACCCCATCGGCAGCACCATTCGCCGCGTCAGTCCGAGCGCGGCGAGGAAATCCGCGTCGTGGCTCGCCACCATCAGGGCGCCGTCGAAGCCATGCAGTGCCTGCTCGACCGCCTGGACCGAGTCGAGGTCGAGATGATTGGTCGGCTCGTCGAGGATCAGCAGCTGCGGCGGGCTCGACCCGCAAAGCACGGCCGCCAGAGCCGCGCGCAGCGCCTCGCCGCCCGAGAGCGAGGCGACAGGCCGGCGCGCTTCCTCGTTGCGGAACAGGAAACGCGCCAGCGCCGCGTGGGCCTCGTTGATGGTGGCCGCGGGATTGAGCCGGCGGAAAGCGTCCAGAATGGTCTCGCCACGCTCGAACAGGGCCAGTTCCTGATCGAGCAGCACCGAGGGGACCGGCCTTCTGACCGTGCCCGAGAGCGGCGCCAGTTCGCCGGCGGCGAGCCGAAGCAGCGTCGATTTGCCGGTGCCGTTTCCGCCCGTGATGCCGATGCGCTCGGGCCCGCTGACGATGAGGTCGAGACCGTCGAAGAGCAGCGGACCGCCGGGATGGGAATAGCGGAGATCGCGCATCTCCAGCACCAGACGCCGCTCGGCGAGCCCGGACGAGGGCAGGGCGAAGGCGAGTTGCGCCACGCGCTCCACCGCCGCCTGCGCTTCGGCGAGCAACTCGCCGGCCGTCTCCATCTGCCGCTCGGCAAGCCGCCCAGCCGCGCCAGCGCTCTTCTCGGACCGCTCGCGTGCCGCATCGAGCATGATCTTCGGCGTGTCGCCCTTCGCTCGTTCGCGCCGGCCGCGCCCGTCCTTGTGGGCCTTGCGCTCGGCGGCCGTCTGGATGCGCTCGCGGGTCTGTTTCAGGGAGCGTTCCGCGACGTCGAGCCTCTCGGCGGCCGCCGAGCGCTCCTCAGCGCGCTTCGCGGCATAGAAATCGTAGCCGCCGCCATAGGATCGCGCACCGAGGCCCGACAATTCGACGATCTGGTCCATGGCGCGCAGCAGGCCGCGATCATGGCTGGCGACCAGCGCGCCGCCCTTCCAGTTCGCGATCAACTCGGCGACGGCGGCGCGGCCGTCGCGGTCGAGACTGTCCGTCGGCTCGTCGAGCAGGATCATGTCCGGTTCGGCGAGGAGCAGGGCGGCGAGCGCCAGCCGCGTCCGCTGGCCGCCGGAAAGCGCCGAGGCCGGCCGTTCCGGATCGAGCGGGGACAGTCCGGTCGCAGCGAGCGCCGCCGCATAGCGCGTTTCGAGCGTCCAGTCGGCGAGGGCGGCATCGTCCAGGCTGCCTTCGCCAGCCGATAGCCGCGCCAGCCGGTCGAAGGCTTCGCCGACACCGGCCATGTCAACGACGCGCAGGCCATCAGCGCGGATACCCTGTTTCAGCAGCGCGATGCGGCCGACGCGCTCGATGGTGCCGGCGCGCGGCGCCTCGCCCCCTGCGATCAGTCGCAGAAGCGTGGACTTGCCTGCACCGTTGCGACCGACGAGACCGGTGCGCTCGGCGCCGAAGGCAAGATCGAGATGGTCGAGGAGAATGCGCCCGTCAGGCGCGGCGAGCGTGACGTCGTGCAGGGCGACGAGCGAGGCCCGGAAGGGAACGGACATGATGGGAGACCAGAGCAGGAGAAAGGACGCGGGCGAAAGTCGTCGTCGCGGTCCGATCCATTGCGTTGGTCTCCTCTATCCGGCCGTATCGGACGCAGATTTAGGCGCGGCCGGCCGCCCATGCAACCCTGCTAGCTCGCCTCCAGGAACCGCTCGGCGGCTTCGAGGTCGACCGAGACGAGCTGGCTGACGCCGCGCTCGGCCATTGTGACGCCGAACAGGCGGTTCATACGCGCCATGGTGATAGGGTTGTGGGTGATGGTGATGAAGCGCGTCTCGGTCGTGCGCGCCATCTCGTCGAGCAGGTTGCAGAAGCGCTCGACATTGTGGTCGTCGAGCGGCGCGTCCACCTCGTCGAGCACGCAGATCGGCGCCGGATTGGTGAGGAAGACGGCGAAGATCAGCGCCATCGCCGTCAGCGCCTGCTCGCCGCCGGAAAGAAGCGTCATGGTCTGCGGCTTCTTTCCGGGCGGGCGGGCCATGATCTCGAGGCCGGCCTCGAGCGGATCGTCCGATTCGGTCAGCTGCAACTCAGCCGTGCCGCCACCGAAGAGATGGGTGAAGAGGCGCTGGAACTCGGCGTTCACGACGGTGAACGCGGCAAGCAGCCGTTCGCGCCCCTCGCGGTTGAGGCTGGCGATGCCGAGGCGCAGGCGGCGGATGGCCTCGATCAGATCATCGCGGTCGGTGGCGAGGCGTTCCCTGCGCGCTTCGCCTTCGCTCACTTCCTCCTCGGCCCGGAGATTGACGCCGCCGAGCTTCTCGCGCTCCTGCCGAAGCCGCTCCAGCCGCTTGTCGACCTGTTCGACATCGGGCAGCGGCGCGTTCGGATCGAGCCCGGCGACGGTTGCCACTTCATGCGGCGCGCAATCGAGCAGTTCGGTGATGCGGCCCTCGATCTCGGCGCGGCGCTCCATGCTGGCGGCGAGACGCTCCTCGGCCCGGCCGCGGCGCTCGCGCGCTTCTGAGAGGGTCGTAAGGGCATCGCGCGCCGCGGCGTCGGCCGTGGCCTGGGCCGCTTCAGCCGTCTTCAGCCGGGTAGCGGCCTCGCGGCGCGCCTCCTCCGCCTTGGCGATCTCGGCCGTCACCGCGCGGCGGCGCACGTCGAAATCGGCGGGGGCCTCGGCGAGCTTCGCCTTCTCGCGCTCGATCTCGGCGCGGCGGGCCGCGAGGCTCGCGCTCTGTTCGGCGGCGCCGGCGCTGCGCGCCTTCCAGCTCTGCCTCTCGCCGGCTATGGCGGAAAGGCGCTTGCGCCTGAGTTCTCCCTCGCGGGCGAGCGCGTCGGCGGCGGCGCGCGCCTCGACATGCGCTGCGCGCCGCTCGGCGAGACCGGCGCGCAGCATCGTCGTCTCGGCGAAGGCGACCGCCGGATCGTCGGCCGCGGCGAGCGCCGCCTCGGCGCTCGCGCGTCCCGCCACCGCCTCGCGCAGCGCTGCCTCGACCCGCTTGCCGGCTTCCTGGAGGGCGGCCTTGCGGGCCGCAAGGCGTCCCTGTTCGCGCTCGGCCGCGGCGAGGCCCGCCTTGGCGGCATCGACGGACTTCTGGGCCCCACGCACCGCGTCGCGCGCCATCCGCTCGGCATCGGCCGCCGTCCTGACGGCCGCCGTCGCAGCATCGAGGGCTGCGCGGCGCTCGACGACGGTCGCGCGGGCGGGCGCGAGTTCGGCGCGGAGTTCGGCCAGGCGATTCCGGTTGGCGAGCCGGATCGCGGCGGCGGTCGGCGCCTCGGCGGTTGCGACGAAACCGTCCCAGCGCCAGAGATCGCCGTCGCGCGAGACGAGGCGCTGGCCGGTCTTCAGCAACGGTTGGAGAGCGGCGCCATGCTCTCGCGCGACGATCCCGGTCTGTTCGAGCGCGCGGGCGAGCAGCGGCGGCGCATTGACATGACGGGCGAGCGGTTCGGCGCCATAGGGAAGCAGCGGGTCCTCGGCGAGCGGCTCGACCTCGCCCCAGTAGCTCGACGCGCCGGCATCGTCGGAAACGTCGAGATCGTCGCCGAACGCGGCGGCGAGGGCAGCCTCGAAGCCGCGCTCGACGGCGAGCGAATCGAGGATGGGCGGTCGGAGCCCCGACTGCCGTCCGGCGGCGAGAATCTTTTCCAGCGCCCGCGCCTCGCTTTCGATTCCTGCGAAGGCGCGTTCTGCCTCGGCGAGAGGGGCGCGCGCCGCGGTCTCGGCCTCGCGGGCAGCGGCAGCGGCCGATTCGGCGGCGACGACCCGCGCCTCGGCCTCCGCGCGTCCGGACTCGGCAGCGGCGACCGCCGCCTCTGCCGCCGCAAGGTCGGGTAGCCGGGAGAGCTCCGCGGTGAGCGCGGCGGCGTCGCGCTCCACGGTCGAAGCCTCGCCGCGCACCCTGGCGAGGCGGTCCTCGGCGTTCTTGAGCGCCCGCTCCAGTTCGCTCCTGCGCGCCGCGAGGGCCGCATGATGCGCCGTCGCCTCGGCGAGGCGACGATCGGCCTCGCGCTCGCCCGCTTCGGCCGCGGTCCGGCGCGATGCCGCTTCGGCAGCCAGCGGGCCGGCCTCGGCCTCCGCCTCGCGCAGCGACGCTTCCTCGGCATCGAGCCGGGCGGTCATCTCGGCGTTTTCGCGTTCGAGCGCGGCGGCCCGCGCGATGTCGCCCTCGAGGTCCTTCAGCCTCCGCTCGAGATCGGCGGCGCGCTCCTGCATGCGCCGCTGCTCGGCATTGATGCCGTCGCGCGCCTGCGTGAGCCTCTGCAGCACAGCTGCGGCGCGGGCTTCCTCGTCACGGGCGGCGGGGAGGGCGCTCGCCGCGACCGCCTGGTCGCGCGCTGCGCTCGCCTGTGCCTCGGAGCGCGCAGCGACCCCTTCGGTCGCCGTCGCAAGCGCTGCCTCGCCGTCGCGGACCTGCGCCGACGCCGCGTTGAGGCGCAGATAGAGCGCCGTCGCCTCCGCCTTGCGGATATCGGTGGAGAGGTTGCGATAGCGGTTGGCCTGGCGCGCCTGCCGTTTCAGCGCCTCGATCTGGCCGTCGATCTCGCCGATGACGTCGTCGAGCCGTTCGAGGTTCTGCTCGGCCGCCTTCAGCCGCGTCTCGGCCTCGTTGCGGCGGGAATAGAGACCGGAAATGCCGGCCGCCTCCTCGAGGATCGCGCGGCGCGCCTGCGGCTTGGCGGCGATCAGCTCGCCGATGCGGCCCTGGCCGACCATGGAAGGCGAGCGCGCGCCCGTCGAGGCATCGGCGAAGAGGAGTTGCACATCGCGGGCCCGCACCTCGCGGCCGTTGATGCGATAGACGGAACCGGCCTCGCGCTCGATGCGGCGGGTGACCTCCAGCATGTCGGCATCGTTGAAGGCCGCCGGCGCCTTGCGGGCGGCATTGTCGATCGCGAGGGTGACTTCGGCGGTGTTGCGCGCCGGGCGATTGCCCGAGCCGGAGAAGATGACGTCGTCCATGCCGGACGCGCGCATGTTCTTGTATGAGCTTTCGCCCATCACCCAGCGCAGCGCCTCGACGAGATTGGACTTGCCGCAGCCATTCGGCCCGACGACGCCCGTCAGGCCCGGCTCGATGACGAAGTCGGACGCTTCGACGAAGGACTTGAAGCCGACGAGGCGAAGGCGCGTGAACTTCATCGCGCCATCCCCCGGTCGCCGGTCAGCCGGCCATGACGGCCGGCCGGCCGCGCGATGCGCGCCACATCACGACAGAAGCGCGTCCAGATCCTCAAGCGAGAGCGCACCCGGCTTTTTCACCCCGTCAATGAAGAAGGTGGGCGTCGCGTCGACGCCGAACTCCTTCGCGCCGCGGTCCTTCACGGCGTTGACTCCATCGAGCAGCGCCTGATTTTTCAAGGCCAGCTCGAAAGTCTCCTGTGTAAAACCGACCTGCTTGGAAAGATCGAGCAGGGCCGAAACCGGATCGTCGACAAAGGCCCACTTCTCCTGCTGCGTGAACAGAAGGTCGACCATCGGGAAGAAATTGTTGTTCGGCGCCGCATGCGCCAGCATGAAGCCGGCAGTCGCGAGCGGATCGAGCGGGAAATCGCGGAGAATGAAGCGCACCTTGCCGGTGTCGACATATTTCTCCTTGAACGGCTTGAAGGTCGTGTCGTGGAAATGCTTGCAGTGCGAGCAGGTCAGCGAAGCATATTCGACGACGGTGTGCGGCGCCTTCGGGTCGCCGAGGGCCATGTCGCCGAGCGGGCCCGGCTCCAGCAGCTTCTGAAGATCAACCTTTTCGTCGGCGGCGAAGGCCGCGGCCGGCAGCATGGCGAACGCGCCCGCCGCCAGCGTGCCCGCGCCGAGCCGGACGAGAAACTGCCTGCGATCAAGGTCCACGGTCTCAGTCTCCTCAGGGAATGGCGTCCATCGATGGCGCCACGATTGCCACGCCTTCAAGGAACAATGCCAGCGCAAATGCGGCGCTTTACCGGCATCGTGCGTTCACGATCGCTCGACCTCGCCGAAGACGCCGCGGCCAAGCCGTTCCAGCGCGTCGCGCAGTCCATCGCTTTCGATATCGGCGACGGCGGCCGATGCCTTGACGACCGCGGCCGGCGACGGCGCACTCTTCTTTCTATCGGGCACCGGCGGAGCGACCGGCGCCTGAACGATCTTCAGCGTCGTCACCGCGCCGAAACCGAGAAAGCCGTTGATGCGCTCGATGAGTACCGCAGTCTCGTGCTGGAGATAGATGGCCATGCCGGCATCGACGCGGATGACGAGCGTCGCCCCGCGTGGCCTGTTGGCCCCCTCGGCTCCCGCCGCCCGCGGCCAGATCAGCTTGTCCGGCTGAGTCGAGCGGGCATAGCGCGGCCCGACAACGTCGGCCCAGGCGGCGATGAGGTCGGCAGTCGCGAATCCGCGCTTGGCGCAGAGCGGTTCGATGACGCCGCCGACAAAGCTGCCGACGGCCGCCGCATCGCGCCTTTTCGTCGTTCTGCGCTCGTCGCTCATGGTCGTGCTTCTCGCATGGCCGGCACCGCCTTGGAAGGTCTTCCCGCCGCGAAGCGCCGGCCGACCACGGCGCGGATTCGCGGCCACGGGGCCGGGCGGCTGTGGAGCGGGCGGCGAATTTCTTTTTGAAACAATGGCTTGACCATTGTTTCCGTCGCCTTGACACTCCGTAGGCCCGTCACTATTGTGCGCGCGGCTTCAAAGGGGAACGGCAGCGGTTTCAGGCGGCTTTTCCCGACACCCGACGAGGACGGCGCGATGAGCGACAACGGTTCGGCGGGAGACGGGACGGGCAAGAAGGGCCATGCCGGCGACGAGGCCGCGCTTTCGGAACGGTTGCGTTCGCTCGGCCACAAGCTCGAGCAGGCGCGGGCCGGAACGGAGCAGAACGCGAAGGCGGACGGCGCGCCGTCGGGCGGGATGCAGGGCATGGGCCTTGCGCTCCGCGTGGCGAGCGAGTTCGCATCGGGCGTTCTGGTCGGCGCCGGCCTCGGCTGGCTGATCGATCACTTTCTTGGAACGACCCCCTGGGGCATGATCGTGCTGCTCCTGCTCGGCTTCGCCGCTGGCGTCTTGAACGTCCTGCGCGCGGTCGGCAAGGTGGCGCAGCCGGAAGAGCGGGTGAAGCCGCGTCCGGGAGTGAAGTCCGGCAAATAGGCCGTTTTGGGGCCGCGGCGATCCGCGGCGGGACACGAAGGCGAAGAGGCGGGCTCGGTGGCGAACGATCCGATCCATCAGTTTCAGATCCATGAGTATTTCCCGCTCGGCAATTTCGCCGGCATGGACTTCCATTTCACGAATTCGGCGCTCGCGATGGTCGCGAATGTCGCCGTCGTGACGGGCTTCCTCTATGTCGCGACGGCCAAGAAGTCGCTCATTCCGGGCCGCGCCCAGTCGATCGCCGAGCTCTCCTACGAGTTCGTGGCCTCGACGCTCAAATCCTCCGCCGGCACCGAGGGGATGCGATTCTTCCCCTTCGTCTTCTCGCTGTTCATGTTCATCCTGACGGCGAACCTGTTCGGCATGTTCCCGTATTTCCTGACGGCGACGAGCCAGATCATCATCACCTTCGCGCTGGCGATGTCTGTGATGCTCGTCGTGGTCGGCTACGGCTTCTATCGCCACGGCACGCATTTCCTCGGCCTCTTCGTGCCGCATGGCGTGCCGGGGGCGGTCATCCCGCTCGTCTCCGCGATCGAGGTCATCTCGTTCCTCTCGCGGCCGATCAGCCTCTCCGTCCGTCTCTTCGCCAACATGCTGGCCGGACACATCACGCTGAAGGTGTTCGCCGGCTTCGTCGTGTCGCTGGCGAGCCTTGGCGTCGTCGGCGTCGGTGGCGCGATCGTGCCGCTGCTGATGACCGTCGCGCTCACGGCGCTCGAGTTCCTCGTCGCCTTCCTGCAGGCCTATGTCTTCACGATCCTGACCTGCATGTACCTGAACGACGCCCTGCATCCCGGCCACTGAGCCGGGCGGGCCGACCGATCACTGCTCTCAACAGAATTACCTCTCAAAGGAGAATTGAAATGGAAGCGGAAGCCGCGAAGTTCATCGGTGCTGGTCTCGCCTGCTTTGGCATGGCTGGCGCTGCCCTCGGCCTCGGCAATATCTTCGGCAGCTTCCTTTCGGGCGCGCTGCGCAACCCGTCGGCTGCCGATGGCCAGTTCGGCCGCCTCATCCTCGGCTTCGCCGTGACGGAAGCGCTCGGCATCTTTTCGCTGCTCGTCGCGCTGCTGCTGCTGTTCGTCGTCTAAGCGCCGATCGGCCGCCATCCGGCGGTTCTGTGGTCCGTCATGCGGCAGGCTTGACACTGCCGCATGACGTCTTTCCTCGATCCGGGGTCCTCGATGACTTGGCTCGTCACGTCCGCATCGGCTCAGGAAGCCGCGCCTCCGGCGCCGCCCGCTGACGCGCATGCGCCTCCGCCTCCTCCGCCTCCGGGCGAAGCCGCGGTTCCGCCGCCGCATCCGCCGGAAGCCACCCATGGCGAGGTCGGTGCCGCCGAGGGGCACAAGGGTCCGTTCCCGCCCTTCGACACCAATACGTTCCCGTCGCAGATTCTGTGGTTCATCATCTGCTTCGGCGCGCTCTATCTGCTGATGAAGCGGGTGATCGTGCCGCGGATGGCCTCGATCATCGATGGCCGCGCCCAGCGCATCGCCGCCGATATCGAGGAGGCGCAGCGCCTGAAGCTGCAGTCCGACACGGCGCTCGCCGGTTATGAGAAGGCGCTCGCCGATGCCCGTGGCTCGGCGCACAAGATCGCGCAGACGGCGACCGACCAGGCCAAGGCCGATGCCGAAGCCCGCCGCCACGCGATCGAAGCCGATGTCGCCGCCAAGCTCGCCGAGGCGGAGACGCGCATCTCCGACATCAAGTCGCGGGCGCTCGCCGATGTCGGCACCATCGCCGAGGACGCTGCCGGCGCCGTCGTCGAGGCGCTGACGGGCCAGCAGCCGACGCGGGACGAGGTTTCGGCAGCGGTTTCGGCCGCTCGGGCGCAGTAAGGGGATCGCGATCATGGGTTTCGACGCCACATTCTTCGCGCTTGTCGGTCTCGTCCTCTTCCTGCTGCTGCTGATCTATCTCGGCGTGCACAAGACCCTCGCCAAGGCGCTCGACAATCGGGCGGCGTCCATCTCCAAGGAGCTGGACGAGGCGAAGCGGCTTCGCGAGGAAGCCGCCCAGCTGTTGGCCGAGTATCAGAAGAAGGCCCGCGACGCCGAGGTCGAGGCGCGCGGCATCGTCGACCAGGCGAGCCGCGAGGCCGCCGCCCTGGCCGAGGAAGCCAAGGCCCGTATGGAGGACTATGTTGCCCGCCGCACCAAGATGGCGGAAGACAAGATCACCCAGGCCGAGAACATCGCGCTTCAGGAAGTGCGTTCGCTCTCCGCTGATGTCGCGATCGCCGCTGCGGAGAAGATTCTCTCGGCGAAGCTCAAGGGCGAGGCCGGCGCAGGTCTTGTCGAGAAGGCGATCGGCGAGGTTCGTTCGCGGCTCAACTGAGACGCCGAATCTGATCATCGATTTCGGACGGCCGGGCCCTCGCGCCCGGCCGTTTCGTTTTGAGATCGGTCCGCAGCGTCAGGCGGGTACGGCGGCTAGAAGATCGAGCTCCACCTCGATCGCCGCCGGGGCGACGCTCGAAAGAAGCGCGCGGATGGGGGCGAAGCTCGAACGATGCAGCGGCGTGGCGCCGTGGCTGGCGAGCGCTTCCATGTGGAACGGCGTGCCGTATCCCATGTGCCGGTCGAAGCCGTAGGCGGGGAAGCGGCCGGCGGCGCGGATCATCATGCGGTCGCGCGTGACCTTGGCGACGATAGAGGCGGCGGCGATCGACACCGATCGCGCATCGCCTTTCACGACGGCCTCGCCGCGGCAGCAGAGGCCCGGCGGCACGTCGATACCGTCGATGAGGGCATGGTCGGCGTCGTGGGCGAGCGAGGCGACGGCCTGGCGCATGGCCCAGAGGGTCGCCTGGCGAATATCGGTCTGGTCGATGCGGGTCACCGAGCCGGCTGCGACCGCGACCACCGAGGTCGCCATGATTGCCTCGAACAGCTTCTCGCGGGCGGGCCGGTCGAGCTTCTTCGAGTCGTCGAGACCGGGTGGAACCCGCTTCGGATCGAGGATCACCGCCGCAGCCACGACCGGACCCGCAAGGGGGCCGCGGCCTGCTTCGTCGACCCCGGCGATCCGCTTGAGGCCGGCGCGGCGCAGCCGCCGCTCCAGCGCATCGTTGGGGGCGTCCGGCAGGTCGAACAGGGCGGGCGAATCGGCGGGTCGTCTGGCCATGGCCGCAACAATGCGCCGAAGAGCGGCGCTGGCAAGGCGTCGGCGTCCGGGACGCGCTCTCTCAGCGAAGGCGCCGGATCATCACCGCCTTGCCGCCGGACTCCATGTCGGCGCGGCGTACCTCGACCCCCGGGACGGTCTCCATGAGATCGACCAGCTTGCGATAGCCGAAGTTGCGCGGGTCGAAATCCGGCATGCGCTTGAAGAGGATGGTGCCCACGGCGCCGAGATGCGCCCAGCCGTCGTCGCCCGAAACGTCGTCGATCGCGGAATGGATCTCGTCCTTCGGCAGCTTCGGCCCTGCCTTGGCACGCGTCGCCGCGGCCGTCTTGGTCCGCTCCTTCTTGGGCGTTTCCTCGGCGAGCAGCAGGTCGCAATAGAAGAAGCGGTCGCAGGCGGCGACATAGGGCTTGGTCGACTTCTGCTCGCCGAAACCATAGACGAGCAGGCCGTCCTCGCGGATGCGGCTCGCCAGGGTCGTGAAGTCGCTGTCGCTGGACGCGATGCAGAAGCCGTCCAGCCCCTTCTCGTGCAGCATGTCCATCGCCTCGATGGCGAGCTTCATGTCTGTCGCGTTCTTTCCGACGGCGGCCGGCGGCACATGCACCGGCGTCAGCGCATGACTGTGCAGCAAAGGCTGCCAGGCATTCATGCTGCTGGAGGCGAAATGGCCATAGACGCGGCGGATGACGATCCGGCCGAGCGTCGAGGCCTCGCGGATGATGATCGGCAGGAAGTCGGCGCGGACATTGTCGGCGTCGATCAGAAGGGCGAGCTTGGCAGTCGAATCGGGCGGCAGGTCGGTCATGGATGACTCCGGGCGCCGCACGAGCGGAGCGTTCGGGCGACAGATGACGATCCGCCATTGTCGCACGGACGACGCCCCGCCACACCTCAGAACAGGCTGAGCTGCGCCGGTGCCTTCACAGGCGGGGAAAAGAGATCGGTCCGGAGGCGAAGGTTGCGGCGGTTCATGCCGAGCCGGCGTGTCGCGATCTCGAAGCGGCGGCCGATCTGCCAGGCATAGGGGCCTTCGCCCTTCTGCCGCTTGCCGAAGGTCGCGTCGTAGTCCTTGCCGCCGCGCATCGAGCGCATGACCGAGAGGACATGCCGGTAGCGGTCGGGATAATGGCGCAGCAGCCATTCACGAAAGAGGTCCGCCACCTCGAGCGGCAGGCGCAGGATGACATAGCCCGCCTCGCCCGCGCCTGCCTCGGCCGCAGCGTCGAGAATGCGCTCGATCTCGCTGTCGTTGAGCGCCGGGATGACCGGCGCCGTCAGGACGCCGACCGGAATGCCGGCGGCGGCGAGGGTCCGGATCGTCTCCAGCCGACGTGGCGGCGTCGCGGCGCGGGGCTCCATGACGCGCGCGAGATGGCGGTCGAGCGTCGTGACCGAGATCGCGACCTTGGCGAGTCCGCGCTCGGCCATGCGTGAGAGAATGTCGATGTCGCGCATCACGAGCGCCGACTTGGTGACGATCCCGACGGGATGGTTGAAGCGGTCGAGCACCTCGAGGATGTCGCGCATCATGCGATGCTGGCGCTCGATCGGCTGGTAGGGATCGGTATTGGTCCCGATCGCGATCGTGCGCGGCTTGTAGCCGGGCGCGGACAGTTCCTTTTCCAGCAGCGCGGCGGCGTCCGGCTTGAAGAAGAGCTTCGATTCGAAATCTAGCCCCGGCGACAGGCCCATATAGGCGTGGCTCGGCCGGGCGAAGCAGTAGATGCAGCCATGCTCGCAGCCGCGATAGGGATTGATCGAGCGATCGAAGGCGATATCCGGCGAATCGTTGCGGGTGATGATCACCTTGGCCTTCTCGGCCTGCACCTCGGTCTTGAAGGGCGGCAGTTCGTCGAGCGTCTGCCACCCGTCGTCGAAGGGGATGCTCTGAAGCTTCTCGAAGCGGCCCGATGCGTTGGTCTCGGCGCCCCGGCCGCGGCGGCGGTCGGGATCGATCAGCGGGGCGGCGGCCGCGAGCACCAGAGGGTCAAGGCCAGGATCGAGGGGACGAGCGAGCGACATCGCCGAAGGATAGGATCGCAATTGGAACAAAGCAAGAACATTAACCCACAGGCACGGCGATCCCTTCATTCGCGTCGCGATTGATGAAAATTGCAGTTAAGAATATCGGTCATGATCAGCGTCATCCTCCCGACCCGTAACGACGAGACGGCGCTGGCCCATGCGCTGGCGGCGCTGGTGCCGGCCGCCGCGGACGGCCTGGTCCGCGAGGTCATCGTCGTGGATCGCGGCTCGTCCGACGGTACAGCGCTGGTCGCCGATGCCGCGGGCTGCCGCTTCGTCCGCGCCACTACCGCCGAGGGCGAGGATCTCTCGCGCGCCGCGTTGAACGCACGGTCTGACTGGCTGCTGTTCCTCTCGCCGCATGTGGCGCTCGAGCCCGGCTGGCAGCGCGAAGCACAGGATTTCATCGACCGCGTGCAGGCATCGGGCGATACGCTGCGCGCCGCGGCGTTCCGCCATGCCCGCGCCGGCTTCGGGGCAGGGGCGCGACTCGCCGAAGCTGTCGCTTCTCTCAGGATGCGGCTCTTCGCGGCCCCCTATCTGGACGAGGGACTTCTGGTCTCGGCGCGGCTCTACCGCGAGGTCGGCGGCCACAGGCCATTGCCGGGCATCGCGGATGTTGATCTCGCGCGCCGTATCGGCGGGCGGCGGCTGAGCTTCCTCCGATCCCGCGCCGTGTTGCGGGGCGATGCACCGTCGCGGCCCGGCGGCGCCCTGCCGAGCGCGGCGCGGCTGGCGCTCATCGTGCTGCGCGTCCCGCCCTCGCTGATCGCGCGCCGGGTGGGCTAGCCGGTCTCGCGACACGTCTGATAGGCTGAGTGCCTTATCGGAGGAGCGGTCCGATCCGGACGGTCCGATATCCGTGGCCGCGCCGGTCGGTTGCAGTGGGGGGCTCGCGGAACCATGAAGATCGACGTCCTGAAGGCGGCCTGCAAGGGCACGGTCGTCGCAGCCGGCGACGCGGATTTCCTCGACGCGGCCCGTGGCGGCCTCTGGAACAGGCTCGTTCCCGACCGCCTGCCCGACATCGTCGTGAAGGTCGTCGACGAGGACGACATCATCGCCGCCGTGAACTTCGCCCGCGAGGCCGGGCTGAAGGTCGCCGTGCGCGGGGGCGGGCACAACTGGGCCCAGCCGACCTTGCGCCACGGCGGCATGCTGATCGACCTCCAAAAGCTCACCCGCGTCATCTCGATCGATGTCGAAGCGCGCCGCGCGGTGATCCAGCCCATCATCAGCAATCGCGACATCCAGAAGGCGTTGAACCCGCTGGGGCTCGCCTTCCCTACCGGCCATTGTCCCGAGGTGAAGGCGAGCGGCTATTTTCTCAGCGGCGGAATGGCCTGGAACCCGACCGTCTGGGGCTCCAGGGCCGAGAGCCTCGAGGCGATCGAACTCGTGACGGCCGCGGGCGAACTCATCAAGGCGAGCGAGACGGAGAACGCGGACTATTTCTGGGCCGCTCGCGGCGCGGGACCCGGCTTCTTCGGCATCGTCACGAAGTATTATCTGAAGCTCTATCCGCTGCCGAAGGCGATCCATGGCAGCGTCTATTTCTATCGTCTCGAGGATGCGCCGGCGATCGGCACCTGGCTTGGCGACGCCGCGCCCCGCATCGCGCCGAGCGTCGAGCTGAGCCAGTTCATCGTGCAGGCGCCGGCCGAGCTGAAGGCAGCGGCGAGCGCCGACAATGGCTGGCTCTGCATGGTGACCGGCTCGGCCTTCGAGGATACGCCGGAGGCGGCCCGCGCCGCGCTGCGGCCGCTGGAGGATGGGCCGATCGCGCCGATCGCCTCCACATTCGCGACGCCGATGACCTTCGAGCAGCTCTTCGACGCCTCCGGCGCGCTTTGGCCGGAGGGTCTTCGCTCGCGCGTGGAGGCAACCTTCTCCGACCACAGCCCGGGCGAGATGATGAAGGCGGTGCTGCCGCTCGTGCAGAAGGCGCCCTCGCCGATGTCCGTGTTCCTCTTCACGATCTTCTGCGGGCCGAATGTTCCGGCGCCGCAGAAGAACATGGCGCTCTCGATGCATTCGAAGGTCTATGGCGGACCCTGGACCATGTGGTGGGATGCGAAAGACGACGACGCGAACGCCGACTGGCACCGCGCGATGACCGCGGCACTGCGTCCCTTCAACCTCGGCTACTATGTCGGCGAGGCCAACACCGTCGAGCGCCCGGCCACGGCTGTCGAGGCGTTCTCGCCGGAGAAGTGGCAGAGGCTTTGCGAACTCAGGGACAAATACGACCCCGACCGCCTCTTCTTCGACTATTTCGACGGGTTTGCGGCCAGAGGCTAGACGCCATCGGTCTCGTGCCTCGGTGGCGCCCTAGACGCGGAGCTTGCCGCGCTTCAGATGTTCGTCGAGACGAGGCATGATCTCGACGAAATTGCAGGGCTGGTGGCGATAGTCGAATTGCGGGGCGATGATGCCGTCCCATGCATCCTTGCAGGCGCCGGTCGAGCCCGGGACGACGAAGACGAAGGTCGAGTTGGCGAGGCCGGCCGTTGCGCGCGACTGCACCGTCGAGGTTCCGATCTTGTCGTAGCTGATACGGTGAAAGACGGCAGAAAAGCCGTCCATCCGCTTCTCGAACAACGGCTCCACCGCTTCCGGCGTCACGTCGCGGCCGGTGAATCCGGTGCCGCCGGTTGTGATCACGACATCGATCGACGGCTCGGCGATCCAGCAGGAAACGATGGCACGGATTTCCTCGACGTCATCGGGCACGATCGCCCGCTCGGCAAGGACATGGCCGGCCGACGTGATCCGGTCGGCGAGCGTCTGGCCGGACTTGTCGGTGTCCAGCGAGCGCGTGTCGGACACGGCCAGGACGGCGAAGCGGACGGGAATGAAGGGCAGCGTCTCGTCGATCCGGCTCATGGCACTTCCTGAGGATGAGGGTTCGGCTGTCGGCAGCGCCAGCCTGGCGCATCGGGCATCGGCTGGCCTTGATCTGGCGCAGGCGAGCAGCTTTCGCAGTCTGCCACGGTTTCAGCCCGTCCGCGACACGGCGCCGACCGAGGGGGCGGCAAGGGCGACCGGGCGTAGCCACCATGAGGCGTGTTGCTCTTCGAGCGTCGCCGCCGCCCGACGCGCCGACTCGCTGTCGGGAAAGAGCCCGAAGACGGTGGCGCCCGACCCTGACATGCGGGCGAAGAGGCATCCCGGGCTGGCGGCCAGCCGATCCTCGACCGCCGCGATCACAGGCGCCTCCAGCCGGGCCGGGCCGGCGAGATCGTTGCGCGTCGCGGCCTCCAGGAAGGCGGCGAGCGCCGCCGCATCACGGAAGACGGGGAGCGCGTCCGGCAAGGGCGGATTGTCGGGCCGTTCGAGCCGCCGGAAGACGGCCGGCGTCGAGACGCCGATCCCCGGATTGGCGAGAACCATGTGGAAGGGCGGCAGCCCCTCCCAGGCGGTCAGCGCCTCGCCGATGCCGCGGGCCCGCAGCGGCCGGCTGGCAAGGCACATCGGCCCGTCGGCGCCGAGCTTCATCGCACAGGCGGCAAGGCCGCTTTCATCCCGGATGCCGTTCAGCGCCGCGAGCAGCCGCAGCGTCGCCGCCCCATCCGCTGAACCGCCACCGATGCCGGAGGCGAGCGGCAGGTTCTTTTCGAGGCGGAGTGGAGGGATCGCGGCGCCCGGATAGTGGGCCGCGAAGATCATCGCGGCGCGCAGGACGAGATTGTCCGAACCGGCGGCGAGGCCGGCTGCGAACGGCCCCTCGATCGCAAGCGGCGTCGCGACGGGCGCCGCCGGTACCGCCTCGATCATGTCGCCGAACGCGGCGAACACGACGAGGCTGTCGAGGCTGTGATAGCCGTCCGGCCGGCGGCCGACGACATGCAGCGCCAGATTGATCTTTGCCGGCGCCAGAGCGCGCGCGAGCGGAGCCGATGCCACGGAAGAACTGCGCGCTACGGCGTCGTGACCTTCGGAACCTCGATCACGAAGCCGGGGATGAGCCGGTTGGGATTGCGCAGCTTGCCGCGATTGGCCTCGATGAGCTTCATGTAGAGCTCGCCATTGCCATAGACGCGCTCGGCGATCTTCCAGAGGCTGTCGCCCTCGACGACGGTCACCGAATCCGGCGTCGCCGGTGCATCGCCTGACATGGTGGCGTCGGTCACCGTGTTCCCCGTGGTCGAGGCGACGCGGCTTTCCTCGACCTTGTCGAGACCATGCGCCAGCTTGGCGAGGATGCGCTCCTTGGCCTCGGGCTCGGGATCCATGTCGCGGGCATGCGACCACTGGAAGGTCGCCTCCAGCTTGCGGCCTACCTTCCAGTAGGCGTCGCCGAGGTGATCGTTGATCGTGGCATCGTCCGGCTTGAGGGCGATGGCGCGCTCGAGCTGCGCGACCGCCTCGTCGTAGCGGCCGGTGCGATAATAGGCCCAGCCGAGGCTGTCGACGATGTAGCCGTCGTCCGGCTTCAGCTCGACCGCCTTCTTGATCATGGCCATGCCGCGATCGAGATTGACCGACTTGTCGATCCAACTGTAGCCGAGATAGTTCAGCACCTGCGCCTCGTTGGGCGAGAGCTTGAGCGCCTCCTCGAGATCGGCCTCGGCCTTCGGCCAGTCGCCGGCGCGCTCGAAGGCGATGCCGCGATAGTAATAGAGCAGCCAGTTGCGCGGATCCGACGGCTCGATGGCGGCCAGCGCCTTCGTGTACATGTCTGCGGATTCGAGATAGCGCTTGTTGCCGCGATAGATTGTGCCGAGGCTGGTCAGCGCCTCGAAATCCTTCGGATTGGCCGCGACGAGGCGCTTCAGATGCCGGATGGCGTCGTCGGTGCGCTGCATCGCGTCGAGATTGACGGCGATCTGCATCTCGGCCGCGCGATAGAGCGGCGAAGTCTTCGGCACCTGCTGGAAGATGGCGATCGAGCGCTCGAACTGCTGCGAGCCCTGCAGAACGTCGCCGAGCGCCATGATCATGAGGTCGGACTTCGGATCGAGATAGCGCGCAAGCTGCAGATAGACGATTCCGAGCTCGTCGCCGCCCTTCTCGGTGCTGAGCGCCGAGCCGATGCCGTAAAGCACTTCGGCCGCGCCCTGCTGAACGGTGGTGACGAGCGGCGCCGGCTTCTTGCCGGACTTGATCTCGTCGGCAAGGCGGACTGCGAGCGGCTGCGTCGGACCGCTCTTCAGGAAGCCCTCCAGCGCCTTCAGCGCCTCGTCCTTCTTGCCGGCGCGGGCGAGCATGCGGGCATAAGCCTCGACGATGCGCATCGAGCCGCTGTCGTCCTTGTAGGCCTTGGCGATCGTGGCGAGCGCCTCGTCATGGCGGCCGGCCATGTCGGCGATCAGCGCCATGTTGAAATTCTTGAAGGTGCCGTACCATTCCGGCCCCTGCATGGTGTCGACGATCTTGAGGGCTGCGTCGGTCTGGCCCTGTCCCTGCGCAGCCCAGGCGGCCAGCAGGCTCGCGGTGACATTGGCGAGCGTGCCGCGGTCGCCCTTGTCGAAGCGCTCGGCGCTTCCCTTGTAATCCTTGCGCTTCAGCGCCTCGATGCCGAGGACGATCTGCGCCATGCGGTTGCTGTCCTTCGCGACCGTGAGCCGCTCGGCGATCGGCAGCGCGTCTGCGACCTTTCCGGCGACCAGCAGCATGCTGAAGGTGCGGTCGAGAAGGACGGCGTTGTCGGGATCCTGTGCCAGCGCGTCCTCGAAGAAGACCGTCGCGGCGTCGATATCCGAGGTGCGGACGGCGCTCAGCGCCGAGAGATAACTGCCGGCAAGCGTCGTGGCGGCATCCTCGGGAAGATAGTCGGCGATCGTCTTCTCAGCCCTCGCCGGGGAAGCGGCGAGCGTCAGAAGGGCGAGGCAGGCCGCCGCTTGGCGAAGGCGGCGGGCGCTCAGGGTCGTCATGCAGGACACCGTGGGTTCAGACGAGACCGATGCGGTCGAGCTTCTGCCGCAAGCATGGCTGTTTTGCGGCCATGCGGCAAGCAACCCCGACCGACGTCAATGAGCGCGCTCGATACAGAAGTCGATGACCTCCACGAGGGCGCTGCGATGCGGGCTGTCCGGGAAGGCGCCGAGCGCATCGCGCGCGACAGCACCGTAATGGCGGGCACGCTCAACCGTATCGTCGATCGCATGATGACTGCGCAGCAGGCCGATCGCGCGCTCGAGATCGCCATCCGCGATCTCGCCCTTTTCCAGGACACGGCGCCAGAAGCCGCGCTCCGCCTCGGAACCGCGGCGGAAGGCGAGCACCACGGGGAGCGTGATCTTGCCCTCGCGGAAATCGTCGCCGACCTGCTTGCCGAGATCGGCCGAGGAGCCGCCGTAATCGAGCGCATCGTCGATGAGCTGGAAGGCGAGGCCGAGATTGGTGCCGTAGGAGCGGAAAGCGGCCCGGCCGCCGCGGTCGCCGCCGGCGATGATCGGCCCGACCTCGGCCGCCGCCGAGAACAGCGCCGCCGTCTTGGCCCGGATCACCGCGAGATATTCGTCCTCGGTGGTCGACATGTTCTTGGCGACCGAAAGCTGCATCACCTCGCCCTCGGCGATCACGGTCGCCGCGGTCGAGAGGACGTCGAGCGCATCGAGCGAGCCGACATCGACCATCATGCGGAAGGCCTGGCCGAGCAGGAAATCGCCGACCAGCACGCTCGCCTGGTTGCCCCAGAGCATGCGCGCCGCAAGCTTGCCGCGCCGCATGTCGCTTTCGTCGACGACATCGTCATGCAGCAGCGTCGCCGTGTGCATGAACTCGACGCTCGCCGCGAGCTTCACATGACCGTCGCCGCGATAGCCGCACAGCCGCGCCGCCGCGAGGGTCAGCATCGGGCGCAGCCGCTTGCCGCCCGACGAGATCAGGTGGTTGGCGACTTCGGGAATCATCGCGACGTCGGAGCCGGCCTTGGACAGGATGAGCTCGTTGACGCGCTGCATGTCGGCGGCGACGAGGTCGAGCAGGGGCTCGATGCTGGCCGACGCCTTCTTCTTGTTGTCCTCGAGCGGAATGACCAGACCCACAGGCTCGCTCCCGGAATTGCGATCTTGCGGGGACAATAGGGTCGAGGGTCGCGCCGAACAAGTGACAGGATGGCTCAGGCCTGGCGTTGGGGATTGCGAGGTTGCCAGCGTACCGGCGCGACCCTAGGTTCGGCCCATGGACGGAACCGGGCCGAGGAAGGCTGCCGGACGCGTCGCTACGGCGCCGGAGCATCATGGAAGAACTGATCCGGACCAATGACATGGTCCTCATTTCCTTCGCGGAATCCCTGCTGAAGGAGGCCGGCATCGCCTATCTTCTGGCCGATCAGAACATGAGCGTCATCGAGGGGTCGCTCGGCGTGCTGCCGCGGCGGATTCTCGTCGATGCCGACGCGCTCGACGAGGCACGCAAGCTCATGACCGATGCCGGCATCGGCGACGAGCTGAGGCCGAAGGCCCGCGATCGCGGATGACCGAGGCGAGCCGCGACGCCTTTCTCGCCGGGCGGGTCACCGCGATGCAGCCGCGCGCCGGGCATCATCGATCGGGTCTCGATGCCGTTCTGCTGGCGGCAGCCTTCAGCGATAAGGCGAAAGGGAGCATCGTCGATCTCGGCGCGGGCGCGGGCGTCGCCGGCTTCTGCCTTGCCGCGCGGGCCGAAGCCACCCGCGTGACGCTGGCCGAACGGGAGGCGGGACTCGTTGCGCTCGGGCGCGCGGCGGCTGCGCTTCCCGAGAACGCCGCCTTCGCCGCCCGGCTCACTTTCGCCGAAGCGGACATCCTCGATGCGGGCGCGCGCGGGGCCGCCGGGCTCGTCGCGGACCGCTTCGACGGCGTGCTGATGAACCCGCCCTTTCACGACGAGGGCAGCGTGCGCGCCTCGCCGGATGGCGCGCGGGCACGGGCGCATGTCCTGGATCCCGGCGGTCTCGACGGATGGTTCCGCGCGGCGGCGGCGCTCCTGAAGGGCGGTGGCTCGCTGGCGGTGATCCTGCCCGCCGCCCGGCTCGGCGATCTTCTCGCATCCATGGCGCGGCGCTTCGGCGGCGTCACCGTCCTGCCGATCCATCCGAGGGCGGACGAGCCGGCGATCCGCGTGCTGGCGCGGGGCGTCAAGGGCAGCCGAGCGCCGATCACGCTGCTGCCCGGCCTCGCGCTGCACGAAGGGGAGGGCAACGCGGCGTCGAAGGCGGCGCGCGCGATGCTCGGGGATGGCGCTTCGCTCGCCGATGTCCATATGTCATGGCGAAGGCTCGGCTTCGATCCCTGAGCGCCGTTCAAGCCCCGAAAGGTCCTGCCTTGCCGTCGTTGCCCGATTCGATACGCCGCCTGCTTCCCGCTCGATTCCGCAAGGATGAGGTCGTCGTGCCTGTCGTGCGCCTCTCCGGCGTCATCGGCCAGGTCTCGCCGCTTCGTCAGGGCATCTCGCTTGCTTCCGTCGCGCCGCAGCTGAAGCGGGCCTTCGCGATCAAGAAGGCGCCGATGGTGGCTGTCGTCGTGAACTCGCCGGGCGGCTCGCCGGTGCAGTCGCATCTCGTCTACAAGCGCATCCGCGCTCTCGCGGAGGAGAACGGCCAGGAGGTCGTCGTCGCGGTCGAGGATGTCGCGGCTTCGGGCGGCTACATGATCGCACTCGCCGGCGATCACATTCTCGTTGATCCCAGTTCCGTGGTCGGGTCGATCGGTGTCGTTTCCGCCGGCTTCGGTTTCACTGGCCTGATCGAGAAGCTCGGCATCGAGCGGCGCGTGCACACGGCCGGCGAGAACAAGGCGATGCTCGACCCGTTCCAGCCGGAGCGCGAGAGCGACGTGCAGCATTTGAAATCGTTGCAGCGCGACGTGCACGACATGTTCATCGCGCTGGTTCAGGGCCGTCGCGGTGCAAGGCTCGCCGATGACCCGACCCTCTATTCGGGAGCGTTCTGGTCGGGCGCGCGCGGCGTGGAACTCGGCCTCGTCGACGAGGTTGGGGAACTGAGATCCTATCTTCGCGGCCGCTTCGGCGAGGATGTCCGCCTGCAGCCGATCGAGGGCAAGCGCGGATTGCTCGGCCGCTTCGGCGGTAGCCGCGGCGTCGGCGCGGCGCGCCCCGTTTCGGGCGCATTCGTCGCAGAACTTGCGGGGGAAACGCTTGCGGCTGTCGAGGAGCGCGCGCTCTGGAACCGCTTCGGGCTTTGATCGGCGCGCCGGTTGCGGTGCGCTGCGGAAAGAGTCATGCTGAGCTTTCGCGGTGCTCCACCGCCTGAGCCGGTCCGTGAAGGAAAGGTCACATGCCGCAACTCGTTTTCATCGCTCTGATCGGCGCCCTCGGCGTCGTTGCGGCACGCGCGCTCGCTCGCCAGCGCGCCGAGGCCCCGATTCGCGTTCGGCGGACCGACCGTTCCGGCCGTGCGATCCCGACGCTGGTGCAGGATCCCGTGACGGGCATCTACCACCCCGCTCGTCGCGACTGATCGACCCTTCGATCCTTGTGCGGCGATCGTTCCGACAATCGACGCCGGCTCTCGCACGCTTTAGTTCTCAAGCGACTGGCCGGTTGGGCTCGTCGCGAGTTGGTTTTACAGACTGACCACCCTCACATTCCAGCGTCGTCATGGCCGGGCTCGTCCCGGCCATCCACGTCTTTCTGTCTGCTCAGCCAACAAGTGAGCCGTGGATGCCCGGAACAAGTCCGGGCATGACGGCCTGAGAGGGTCAGTCAGCCGCCGACCTTCGAGAAGTCTGCGACCGCCTGAGTCGCCAGACGGAAGGCGGCGAGCATGCGCAGGCGGTTGACGCGCACCGCGGGATCGTCGGCATTGACCAGCACCTTGTCGAAGAAGGCATCGACCGGCGCGCGCAGCGCGGCCAGCGCCGTCATGGCCGCCGCATAGTCTTCGCGCGCCACGGCGCCCTCGGCTTGGGCCAGCGCGCGTTCGAGTGCCGCCGCCAGCGCGCTCTCCTCAGGCGCCGCAAAGATGGTCGGATCGATGGCGCCATCGAAGCGTTCGCCGCCCTTTTCCTCCGCCTTCAGGATATTCGCCGCGCGGCGATAGCCGGCGAGCAGGTTGGCGCCGTCCTCGGTCGCGAGGAAGGCCCCGAGCGCCTCGACACGGCGAACGATGTCGACGAGATCGTCTTGCACCGCGTCTGCCGAACCGGCGGCGAGGACAGCGTCCACCAGATCGTGCCGCGCGCCCGAGTCGCGGAGCTGCACCTTGAGGCGTTCGTGGAAGAAGGAGACCAGATCGGCCGCGATGTCGCCGGAGGCGCCTTCGTTCCTTCCGAGCACGCGCGCGCCACTGGCGATCAGTGCTCGCAGGCGCAGCCGCAGTTCGCTCTCCAGCACGACCCGGATCACGCCGAGCGCAGCGCGGCGCAGCGCGTAGGGATCCTTGGAGCCGGTCGGCTTCTCGTCGATCGCCCAGAAGCCTGCGAGGGTGTCGAGCTTATCGGCGAGCGCCACTGCGATGGAGACCGGATCGGTCGGCACGCGGTCGGACGGCCCCTGCGGCTTGTAGTGATCCTCGATAGCCGCCGCGACGGACGGGTCCTTGCCCTCGGCCGTCGCGTAGTAGCGGCCCATCAGGCCCTGAAGCTCGGGGAACTCGCCGACCATCTCGGTGACGAGGTCGAGCTTGGCGAGAAGGGCCGCTTCGCGCGCCTTGCCGAGGTCCGCGCCGACCAGCGGCGCGATCTCGGAAGCGAGCGCGACGATGCGGTCAATGCGCTCCTTCTGCGTGCCGAGCTTCTCATGGAAGACGATCGCGTCGAACTTGGGCAGCCGACTTTCCAGCGTCGCCTTGCGATCGGTGTCGTAGAAGAACTTCGCATCCGAGAGGCGGGCGCGGATGACGCGGCCATTGCCGGCCGCGATCGCGACGCCGCCGTCGCGGGCCTCGATGTTCGAGACGAGGATGAAGCGGTTGGCGAGCGTGGCGCTGCCCGGCTGGCGCAGCACGAAGCATTTCTGGTTGGCACGGATGGTGGCGCGGATCACCTCCGGCGGGATGGCGAGGAACTCTTCCTCGAAGGTCCCCGTCAGCACCACCGGCCACTCGACCAGCCCGGCAACCTCGTCGAGCAGCCCTGCATCCTCGACCAACTCGAGCCCGAGCGCGAAAGCACGTTCGCGGGCGTCGTGCAGGATGATGTCCTTGCGGCGGTCGGCGTCGAGCACGACCTTCGCCTTCTCCAGCTTCTCGACATAGTCGTCGAAGCGGCGCACCTCGAAGGGAGCCGGCGCCATGAAGCGGTGGCCGCGCGTCACATTGCCCGAGCGGATGCCGTCGACCTCGAAGCGGACGATCTCCGGATCCTCGGTCTCCGGACCGAAGGTGCAGAGGATCGACTGCAGCGGCCGCACCCATTGCAGGCGCCCGGTGCCCCAATGCATGGATTTCGGCCAGGGGAAGGAACGGATGATGGCGGGGATCGCCTCGGCCAGGATTTCGGTCGTCTCGCGCCCGGCCTTCTCGATAACGGCGACATAGAACTCGCCCTTCTTCGGGTCGGCATGGACATGCGCCTGTTCGATCGACGCAAGGCCGGCCGAGCGCAGGAAGCCCTGGATCGCCTGATCGGGCGCGCCGACCTTCGGCCCCTTGCGCTCCTCGCGCGTCGCGGCCGAGCGCGCGGGAATTCCGGTCACGGTCAGGGCCAGCCGGCGCGGCGTCGCGAAGGCCTTGGCGCCTTCATAGTGAAGACCGGCGTCGACCAGCGCGCCGGTCACGAGGCGCTGCAGATCCTCCGCCGCCTTGCGCTGCATGCGCGCCGGAATTTCCTCGGAGAAAAGCTCAAGCAGAAGTTCGGGCATCGGGTGCTACCGGTCTTGTCGCCGTCGCACGAGGGACAGCGAGGGAATTGTTCAGCGGATCGAGCGAGGAAGCCTAGGCCTCCTTGCCTCCGGCTTCCGTCTGGAGCCAGGCGGCGCCGCAGGCCTTGGCGAGTTCGCGGACGCGCAGGATGTAGCTCTGCCGCTCGGGGACCGAGATAACGCCGCGCGCGTCGAGCAGGTTGAAGCGGTGGCTCGCCTTGATGCACTGGTCATAGGCCGGCAGCACCATCTTCTGCCGCTGGTCGTTGGCGCCAGGCTCGGGCTTGCCGGCTTCCAGCAGCATGCGGCATTCGCGCTCGGCATCCTCGAAATGCCGCTTCAGCATCTCGGTGTCGGCATATTCGAAATTATGCCGGGAATACTCTTCCTCGGCCTGCTTGAACACGTCGCCATAGGTCACCTTCTCGGCGCCCTCGCGGCCGTTGAAATTGAGCTCATAGCCGTTGTCGACGCCCTGCAGATACATTGCGAGGCGCTCCAAGCCGTAGGTCAACTCGCCCGAGACGGGGTGGCACTCGATGCCGGCCACCTGCTGGAAATAGGTGAACTGCGACACTTCCATGCCGTCGCACCAGCATTCCCAGCCGAGGCCCCAGGCGCCGAGCGTCGGGCTCTCCCAGTCGTCCTCGACGAAGCGGATGTCGTGCAGGTTCATGTCGATCCCGATCGCGGCGAGCGACTCCAGATAGAGCTCCTGCAGGTTCGGCGGGTTCGGCTTCAGGATGACCTGGAACTGGTAATAATGCTGGAAGCGGTTCGGGTTCTCGCCATAGCGCCCGTCCTTCGGCCGCCGCGATGGCTGGACATAGGCCGCGTTCCACGGCTTCGGTCCCAGCGCGCGCATCGTCGTGGCCGGGTGGAAGGTGCCCGCGCCGACCTCCATGTCGTAAGGCTGAAGGATGACGCAACCCTTGTCCGCCCAGAAGCGCTGCAGCGCCAGGATGAGGCCCTGGAAGGACCTCTCGGGGCGCATATGCGGGGGCAGTTCCTGGGAGTGCGCTTCGGACACGGGCGTACCTTCGCGGATATCGGATGGGCGCGGCGGGATGCCGCTCAAAAGGGCGCGGCACCCTAATCGCGCGACGCGCGCGCGGTCAAGGAAGCGACCCGACCGCTGCCGCCGGCGGCTTCCATGCCGGGCGCCAGCCATTATGTTCGGCAAGGTGCAAGCGATCGAGGGAGCGGAGCGATGGCACGGTTCAGGGCGGTGGTGATCAGCAAGGCCGGCGACGGACCTCAGGAGGTCGCCTTCTCGAGCCTCGACGATGCCGATCTCATGGAGGGCGACGTCACGGTCCAGGTCGAGCGCTCGACGGTCAACTACAAGGACGGCCTCGCCATCACCGGAAGGGCGCCGGTCGTGCGCCGGTTTCCCATGGTGCCGGGCGTCGACGCGGCCGGAATCGTCGAGCGGTCGGCGAGCTCCCTCTTCAAGGCGGGCGACAGGGTGCTCCTGAATGGCTGGGGCGTCGGCGAGACGCATCTCGGCGCCTACGCCGAGCGCGCGCGCTGGAAGAGCGACTGGCTGCTGCCTCTGCCGGCCGGCTTCTCCGCCGACGAAGCCATGGCGATCGGCACCGCCGGCTATACGGCCATGCTAGCCGTGATGGCGCTGGAACGACACGATATCCATGCCGGCTCGGGTCCGGTGCTGGTGACGGGCGCGGCGGGCGGCGTCGGCTCCATCGCCGTCGCGCTGCTTGGGGTGCTCGGCTACCATGTCGTCGCGTCGACGGGCCGCGCCGAGGAGGCCGGCTATCTCAAGGAACTCGGCGCCGCCGAGGTGATCGATCGCGGCAGCCTTTCCGGTCCGCCGAAGCCGCTGGCGAAGGAGCGCTTCATCGGCGCCATCGACGCGGTCGGTGGAACGACGCTCGCCAATGTCCTGTCGATGATCCGCTATGGCGGCGCGGTCGCCGCCTGCGGCATGGCCGGCGGGCTCGATCTTCCCGGCTCCGTCGCGCCCTTCATCCTGCGCGGGGTTGCGCTCTACGGCATCGATTCCGTCTATGCGCCGAAATCCGTGCGCCTCGCCGCATGGGAGCGGCTCGACCGCGACCTCGACCGCGCAAGGCTCGCCAGCGCCATGCGCCGCATCCCGTTCGAAGGCGTCATCGACGCTGCGCGCGACATCGTGGACGGCAAGGTGCGGGGCCGGCTCGTGGTGGAGATCGGGTAGGGGGCTCCCGCCGCCCTAGATCCAGCCGCCGCCGAAGGTCTTGTAGAAGATGTGGTGCCCGATCTTGTCCATCTTCTTCATGGTGCGCGCCCAGCGCGGCTTCACGTAGTTGGCGTGATAGTGGGTCGCAGAGCCGACGTCGGGGTTCCACCAGTCTTCGCGCGAGACGACGCGCTTCGCCAGTTCCTGCGCGCGGCGCCAGGAGGTCATGTCGGTGATGCGGTCCTTGATGCCGTCGCAGGCGAAGGAGAACTGGCACGCGTCGCGCATGTCCTTGTTCTGGTAGACGACGCCGCAGATCGTCTTCGGATAGGCTGGGTTCTTGAGGCGGTTGATGACGACCTGCGCGACCGCCAGTTCGCCCTTCATCGGTTCGCCGCGCGCCTCGAAATAGATCGCCGTGGCGAGGCACTTCAGCTCGGACTTCGAGCTGGCGCTCTTGGGGATCGGGTTCATCACCCACCAGTGGTCAGGCTTTCCGTCCTTGCCGATCCGCTTCGGGCCGGCGAGCAGCGCATCGAAGGGCGCCCGCACCGCCGCGTTGTCGGGGTTGGCATAGGCGGAGACGAAGAGATCGTCGGCCTCCTTGCCGGGCCGAGGCAGGGTGCCCGTCACCGAGGCGAGGACAGTCGACGGCGCGGCCACGGGCTTCGGCGGCACGGCTGCCGCGACGGCGACGGACGGCATCACGATCGCGCTGGCGAGCTTGGCGTCGGCGGCGCCGAAGACGAAGGCCGAGGCGTCGCGCTGCAGCACGCCGGCGGAGAAGCGGGTCGGCATCACCGGGCGGGGCCGCGACATTGCGGCATCCGCCTTGCCGGCGCGGTTGACGGTCGGCGGCACGAAGGGCGGCGCCGAAACGAAGCCGGATGCCACGACGGAGAGCCGCGGCCGTGTGTCGATGTCGAGGCCGGCGGTGAAGATGGTGGCCGAGTCGCTATCGGCAAGCGTCGGTTCATAGCGGGCGCCGTCCGGCACCGCCTCGAGCCGCGCGAGCCAGCGCTGCGAAACTGGCAGGTCCTTGCCGAACAGGCTCGCCACATCCTGCAGCGCGACGGTGGTCGACGACAACGCGAGGAAGGCGGCACCGAAGATGGCGGTCAGGCTCGCCAATCGGGCGCGGCGAGGCCGAGGCCGCTTGCGACGGGCGACGTGGATGACGAGCGGCGGCCCGGGCGGGTGATAGACCGTCAGCGAGGACGGGGACGGCAGCGGGCTGACCATCGGGCACGCAACTCCACGCGCACGAACCAACAAAGGCCGGTGTGGCTTGCCGGCAACGTCCTTAAAATCTGCCGGATTAACCTTGAGACGAGATTAACAGCCGGCGGTTTCCGCAGACGGCCGCCGAAAAAGAAACGGCCGGGCGAGGGCCCGGCCATTTGGTCGTTAATGGAGCGCCGGTCAGGCGTTGGCGGCGAGCTTCTGCTCGGCCGGCTGGACGGCGGCGGTGTAGTCTGCCATCAGCGTCTCGCTCATCTTTCCGGGCGTGAAGCGATAGGGGCCGATCTCGGAAACCGGCGTCACCTCGGCGGCGGTGCCGCACAGCCAGCACTCGCTGAAGCTCGGCAGCTCGTCAGGCGAGATGCGACGCTCCACGACCTCGATACCGCGCGCCTTGGCAAGTGCGATCACGGTCTGGCGGGTGATGCCATTCAGGAAGCGGTCGGCGAGCGGCGTGTGGATCACGCCATCCTTCACGAAGAAGATATTGGCGCCGGTCGCCTCGGCAACATTGCCTTCCCAGTCGAGCATCAGCGCATCGGCATAGCCGCGGCGCTCCGCCTCATGCTTGGAGATAGTGCAGATCATGTAGAGGCCCGAGGCCTTGGCGAGCGAGGGCGCCGTGGCGGGATCGGGGCGGCGATACTTCGCGAAATCAAGGCGGATGCCCTTCAGCCGCTCGGCGGGGCTGAAATAGGACGGCCACTCCCAGGCGGCGATCGCGACGTTGATCTTGTTGTGCTGCGCCGAGACGCCCATCATCTCGCTGCCGCGCCAGGCGATCGGCCTCAGATAGCCGTCGACGAGCCCGTTCTTGACCAGCGTCGCCTCGCAGGCGGCGTCGATTTCCTCGACCGTGTAGGGAATCGTGAAATCGAGGATCTCGGCCGAGTGAAACAGCCGCTCGGTGTGCTCGCGCAGCTTGAAGATCGTGCCGCCATAGGCGCGCTCGCCCTCGAATACGGCGCTCGCATAGTGCAGGCCGTGCGTGAGGACGTGGACCTTGGCATCCTTCCAGGCCACGAAGGAGCCATTCATCCAGATCCATCCGTCTTTCTGGTCGAAGGCAGGCGCGCTCATTGTCGTTGCTCCCGGTCCGGACCGCGCTCGCGGCCCTTTGGCGAATCCGGGCGGCGTTTCCGCGCCGCTCCGGCAGGTGAGAAAAGCCGCGAGGCCCCGCGGCAACAGGGGCCATGCAAAGATGGCCGATTTTGCGCAGCGCGGAAATGATCGGTAATGTGCCGGTCGAAGCGCTGCCTCGGCATCGGGCCGAAGCGCGGGACGGCGGGCGCGGTCGAAGATTTCGTCGCGGCGGCTATTCTCGTAACAATCGAACCGAAATATGTCAATATGACTGACGTAAATTTCGCCGATGAGGCGGAGGATCCCGAAGTGCCGGATCGCGCCGAGCGCGGCGGACCGCTGGTGACGGCCCCGGTCTCGGTGGCCGACAGGCCGGAGATCGTGCTGATCGAACTGCTGTTCTATGCCTATCGGGACTTCGTCTCCGACCCCGACGCCGTCCTCGTGAACTTCAATTTCGGCCGCGCCCATCACCGCGTGCTGCACTTCGTCGACCGCCATCCCGGCATGCGGGTCGCCGACCTCCTGGACATCCTGAAGATCACCAAGCAGAGCCTCGGCCGCGTGCTGAAGGAACTGATCGACACCGGCTTCATCGAGCAGGTGCCCGGCCCCGTCGACCGCCGCCAGCGCCTGCTCTACCCGACGGAGAAGGGCAGGGCGCTGTCGGCCCGGCTGACCGAACCGCAGGCCCGGCGCATCAATGCCGCGCTCGCGGCGCTCGACCCGGCGGGCCGCGCCGCCGCCGAGCGATTCCTCAAGCTGATGATCGACGCCGACGAACGGGATAAGGTGTCGCGGCTGATCAGTCGGTAACGCGTGCTGGAGAGTGCCATGACCGATCCCGACGGTCCGGAGTTCCCGGCCATTCCCGACGATGCGCCGCATCTTCTCGTCATCGACGACGACCAGCGCATCCGCTCGCTCTTGTCGCGCTACCTGACCGACAACGGGTTTCGCGTCGATACCGCGGCGAATGCCGCCGAAGCGCGGTTGTTGCTCGCCTCGCTGGCCTTCGATCTCATCATCCTCGATGTGATGATGCCGGGGGAAAACGGACTGGACCTCCTCAAGGGTCTCCGCGCGACGATGCAGGTGCCGATCCTGATGCTGACCGCTCGGACGGAGATCGACCATCGCATCCGTGGCTTCGAAGGCGGTGCCGACGACTATCTCGGGAAGCCGTTCGAGCCTCGCGAACTGGTGCTGCGGATCAACGCCATCCTGAAGCGCGGCGCGGCGCCGGCGGCGCCGCTGATCGAGCAATTGCGCTTCGGTCCGTTCGCCTTCCATATCGGACGGCGCGAGCTCCGGCGCGGGCAGGAGGTCATCCGTCTCACCGATCGCGAGCGGCAGATCATGGCGGTCTTCGCGGCGACGCCGAACGAGACTGTCCCGCGCCTCTCGCTGCTCTCCGAGGACGAGCCGGCGGGCGAGCGCACCATCGACGTCCAGATCAACCGCCTCAGGCGCAAGATCGAGGTCGACCCGGCCAATCCGCTGTATCTGCAGACGGTGCGCGGCATCGGCTACCGCCTCGTGACGGAGGCCTGAGGCGTGACGGCGCCGATCACGGGCGGCTTCATGGCTGAAGGACCGGCCGCGTGACGGAGCGGCCGCCGCATCCCTTTCATCGCGTCGGCCGCATCGGCAGCTGGCTCGACTGGCCGATGGTGGCGAGCGCGCGGCGGCTGACCCGCGCGCCGGTGATGAATGCGATGCGCCGCTGGCTTCGGCGCGCCGAGCCGGTTCTGTCGGTACTGCTGGCGCCCTATCGCTTTCTCGGCCAGCGCCTCGGCGCAGCGATGCCGAAGGGCCTCTATGCCCGGGCGCTCATCATCATCATCGCGCCGATCGTCATCCTGCAGTCGGTCGTCGCCTTCGTCTTCATGGAGCGGCACTGGCAGACAGTCACGCGGCGTCTCTCGGCGGCGACGGTGCGCGATATCGCGGCGATCGTGGACCTGATCGAGACCTATCCCGCCGATCCGACCTATGGCGAGATCATCCGCATCGCGCAGGATCGGCTCGGCCTCATCATCTCGGTGGTGCCGGGCGAGCCGCTGCCGCCCGCGGCGCCAAAACCCTTCTTCTCGCTGCTCGACAGCGCGCTTTCCGACGAGATCAGCCAGCAGATCGGCAAGCCGTTCTGGATCGACACGGTCGGCAAGTCCAACCTCGTCGAGGTGCGCATCCAGCTCGGCGACAAGGTGCTGCGCGTGCTCGCCCGCCGCAGCCAGACCTATGCGTCCAATTCCGAGATCTTCATCTTCTGGATGGTCGGCACCTCGGCGGTGCTGCTCATCATCGCCATCGTCTTCCTGCGCAACCAGATCCGCCCGATCCAGCAGCTGGCCGACGCCGCCGAGAGCTTCGGCAAGGGCAGAACGATCGAGGAGTTCAAGCCGCGGGGCGCCCGCGAGGTGCGGCGCGCCGGTGCCGCCTTCATCGAGATGAAGGACCGCATCAACCGCCAGATCGAGCAGCGCACGACCATGCTCGCCGGCGTCAGCCATGACCTCCGCACCGTGCTGACGCGCTTCCGCCTGCAACTGGCCCTGCTGCGGCAGAACGAGGACGTGCGCGCCATGCGCCGCGACGTCGACGACATGCAGCGCATGCTGGAGGGCTATCTTGCGTTCGCACGCGGCGATGTCGACGAGCCGACGCTTCCGACCGATGTCGCGGCGCTGATCGAGGACGTCGTCAGCGGGTCGCGCAGGGTCGGCCATGTGATTTCCGGTCGCTTCGAGGGCGATCCGATCGTCGATCTCCGGCCGAGCGAGTTCAAGCGATGCCTCGGCAATCTCATCGCCAATGCCTGCCGGCACGGCTCCACAGTCGAAGTGACGGCCGTCCATGCCGATGGCTGGCTTTCCGTCGCGGTCGACGATGACGGACCCGGCATTCCGCCAGCTGAGCGCGAGATGGTCTTCCGGCCGTTCTATCGGCTCGACGAGGCGCGCAATCTCGACGAGAGCGGCACCGGCCTCGGCCTGTCCATCGCCCGAGACATTGCGCGCGCCCATGGCGGCGACGTGGAACTCGGCACGGCGCCGCTCGGCGGTCTCAGGGCGACGATCCGGATTCCGGCCTAATGGCGCATTGGTCTGTGCCCTGACGCCGGTATTCTCCCAGCGTCCTCCCGAGCCTGCGCCCTACGATCCCTTGCGGAGCTGGACAACCGTGCCCCACGGATCGAGGACCTCGCGCTCGGCCGTGACACCGCTGCCCGAGAGCGCGACATAGGCGAGCCCGCCGCGGGCCGGATCGCGCGGGCCGGCGCCGCGACTCCTCCAGATGTTGCCGGCGATGTGGTGGTGATAGCCGCCCGACGACAGGAAGCTCGCGCCGGGATAGCGGGCCACGACGTCGAGACCGATCTCGGAGGTCCACCAGTCCTCGGCAAGCTTGTCGTTCCCGACGCGCAGATGGACATGGCCGATCCTGAGCGCCTCGGGCGCCGACGCATAGGGCGCCGCGCCCGCCGGCACCGACTCGAGGATCGCGTCCACGTCGAGCGGGTCCGTGCGCATGTCGACGAGCTTGCCGTCGCTCCAGCGCCAGCCCTGCTCGGGCCGGTCGGCATAGACCTCGATGCCGTTGCCCTCGGGATCGGTGAGGTAGAAGGCCTCGCTGACCACATGGTCGGACATGCCGTCGACCGGAATCCTCCTGTCGATCGCATGCCTCACCCAGCGGCCGAGATCGGCGCGGGTCGGCATCAGGAAGGCGGTGTGGAAGAGGCCGGCGCTGCGCGGGTCATCGAGCGCCGCGCCGGGCGGCAGCGCCGAGAGTTCGAGGAAGGGGATGCCGCCCGCGCCGAGAAGCGCGTGGCCGTCCTTTTCCGCGATCGTCTCGAGGCCGAGCAGGGCTCGATAATAGGAAGCGAGCGTCGGGACGCTCTTCGCCTTCAGCCCGACGGCCGCGACATGCAACGGCCGGGTGAGCGCGAAGGGAAGCGTCGGGGAGGGTGCGGCGTCGGCCATGATCGGTTCCAATCCGGATGTCCCATCCTAGCTATGCCTATCCTCGGGGCAGGCAAAGCCGGGCCGAAGTGAACACACCGTGCTCAGAAGAGCCGCGCGCCATCGGGAACGGCGCGCTCTATCGCCGTCAGCACGACCGCGCCCTCGGTATCCGGCAGGCCGAGCGTCAGCACTTCCGACATGAAGGGGCCGATCTGGCGCGGCGGGAAATTGACCACGGCGAGCACCTGGCGGCCGACGAGTTCGTCGGCGCCGTAATGCCGGGTGATCTGCGCGGAGGATTTCTTGCGGCCGATCACCGGCCCGAAATCGATGACGAGCTTGTAGGCCGGCTTGCGCGCTTCCGGGAAGGGCGCCGCTTCGACGATGGTTCCGGCCCTGATGTCGACCTTCAGGAAATCGTCGAAACCAATCGTCGCGCTCGCCGTGTCGTCCATCGCCGCTGCTCCTTGTGAGGGTCAGCGCGACGTAGCATCGCCAGCCGCCGCGTCAAGCCGGAACGTCGCCGGCGCCAGCGGGCGGCGCCTCGCGAACAGTCGACGGGCGAGGGGACGAACGGCGGGACGAGAAGCGGCGGGCGATCCCGCAGAGCGTCCGTTCGACGCGGCCGAGCCGCTGGTCCCAGCCTTCGGCTCGCGACAGCGCCCGGTCGAGAGCCGACATGGTTCGCGACTGATCGGGATCGGTGTCGTCGACCCAGACGGCGGAAACCTTGGCCATGAGCAGCGCCAGTCCTTCGGTACGCGCGATGCCGCGCATTCCGTCCGATCCGATGCCGGCCGTCGCCAGCATGTAGCGTGCGGACGGCAGCGCGGCGGCGTTGACTGCGAGCGCCAGGGCCGGATCACGGCGGCAACTTTCGCCGAGATGCGCGATGGACCGGCGATAGGCGGCGAGGCGGTCGAAGCGGCGCATCAGGACGTCGAAGAGACGGTCGCGATGCGAATCGCCGCCGGCATCGCCGGGCTCGATCTCGTCGAGCACCGCGCGGTCGATGCGGCGCATGAAGGCACCGAGAATGGCCAGTTTGCCGTCGGCGCCTTCGCGCAATTCGCCCAGCGAGAGGTTCGCCCGGGTCGCGATCTCGGGGAGGGTGATCGCTTCGAAGCGCTTCTCGGCGAGCAGCGACATGAAGGCGTCGATGATCGGATCCGGTACTGCCTGATGCATGACTCTGCTCCCTGAAGCTGATCGGCCTTGAGAGAAGATAGGGCGCGAATGCGCCCTCTTTCAGCCCGCTAGTTCTTCGGCGCGCCGTTTTGCGGCCGCCACGGCCTGATGCATCAGCGGCCCGAGCCCGTCCTCCGCCATCAGGACCGCGAGCGCCGCCGCCGTGGTGCCGTTCGGCGAGGTGACGTTGCGGCGCAGTTCGCCGGGCGGCAGCGGCGAATGTTCGAGCAGTTCTCCCGACCCCGACACCGTCGCGCGCGCAAAGCGCTCGGCCAGTTCCGGCGGCAGGCCGGCCGCGATGCCTGCCGCGGCGAGCGCCTCGGCGAGAAGGAACACATAGGCCGGGCCGGAACCGGACATCGCGGTCACCGCATCGATGAGGCTTTCTTCGTCGACCCAGCCGACGATGCCGACCGCCTCGATTAGTGCGCCAACCAGCGCGCGGTCGGCCTTTGACACGGCTGCGTTGGCATAGAGGCCGGTGGCGCCGCGTCCGACCTGCGCGGGCGTGTTCGGCATGGCGCGGACGATCGCGCCGCCGAGCGCTGCTTCGAGCGTCGCGACCGTCGTTCCGGCCGCAATGGAGACGCTGACGGTCCTTGGCCCCACCAGCGCACGCACCGCCGGAAGCGCCGCGCCCATCATCTGCGGCTTCACCGCAATCAGCAGCACGCGCGCCACGATCCCCGAAGGCGGGACGCTTTGGTGCGCGATGCCGGCCTTCGCCAACATCTCGATTGTCTCCGGCGGCGGACCCGGATCGACCACCACCACAGCCTTGGGATCGAGTCCGACCTTCAGCCAGCCGGCGAGCAGCGCGCCGCCCATCTTGCCGGCGCCGATCAGGACGAGCGGGGATTCGGGCGTTAGTTCTGGGAAAGCCATGGTGCCACCGGTCGGTTTCGAGAGAGAGCGGTCATAGACCGGGAAGCCTTCTATTGGGAAGCCGCCGCTCCTCCGCCCGCCAGGGCGTCGAGGGCCTCGCGCATTGCCAGCAACGAAAGCGGCCCGCCATGGCCTTCGCTTTCGATGACCACCAGCCGGCTCGCCGGCCAGCGGCGATAGAGTTCGCACGGCGTGACGAGCGGGCTGCTGATGTCGCGCCGCCCGTGAATGAGCACGGCCGGGACATGCGCTATGCGGCCGATGCCCTCAAGGAGGGACTCGTTGCCGGGCCGGAAGCCGTCATGGGCGAAATAATGCGTGGCGAGCGTCGCGAAGACGAGGCCGGCTGTCTCGTCGAACCGTCCGGCCAGCGGCGCGAAGTTCGGATCGAGCGCGACATGGGTGTCTTCCCATGCATTCCAGGCAGCGGCGGCGGCGAGCCGGTCGTCGCGCGGACCGGACGCGAGCCGTCTCGCATAGGCCTCGACGATCCGTTCGCCCGGCCTGCGTTCCGACGCCTCCTCGAAGCGTTGCCAGGCCTCTGGGAAGACTCGGCCCATCGCCTCTGTCATCCAGTCGACCTCCGCGCGGCTGGTGGTCGTCACCGCCATCAGCACTAGCGCCGCGACACGGTCCGGATGTGCCTCGGCATAGGCGATGGCGAGCGTGGCGCCCCAGGAGCCGCCGGTGACGACGACGTCGCCGAATCCGAGATGGGCGCGGATCGTCTCGATATCGGCGATCAGGCGGTCGGTGGTGTTGTTGCCAAGCCTGTCGGGCCGCTCGCTCGCGAGCGGCGTGCTCCGCCCACAGCCGCGCTGGTCGATGCCGAGGATGCAGTAGCGCTCAGGATCGAAGGGGCGGCGGTAGCGATCGCCCCTGAGGCCGCTGCCCGGCCCGCCATGGAGATACAGCGCCGGCCGGCCCGCGGGATTGCCCGAAAGCTCGAAATAGATGTCGTCGCCGTCCGGCATCGTGAGATGGCCGGAGCGGAACGGGGGCGCGGGCAGGTAGAGGCCGTCGATCACGGGCGGAGGCGCATATGAAAAAGGTCGCCGCGCGGGCGGCGACCTCTCGTTGGAATCTCAGGCTGCCGTCAGGCCTCGCCGACGGTCTCGAACATAACGGTATCAAGCGCTTCCTGGGCGGGCTTGCCGGCCCAGACGACGAACTGGAACGCCTGGTAGTAGCGCTCGCAGCTCTCGATCGCGTTCTCGAGCAGGCCCTCGACCTGCGCGGCATTCGGCTCGGCGCCGCCGGCGAGGAGCATGGTCTGGCGATACATCACGACGCCTTCCTTGCCCCAGAGATCGAAATGGCCGATCCAGAGCTGCTCGTTGACCAGCGAAAGAAGGCGCATCACCTCGGTCTTGCGCGGCTCGGTCACCTTGAGATCGAACGCGCAGGCCAGGTGCATCGCCTCCATGTCCTCCATCCAGGAGAAGGAGACATGGTAGTCGCACCACCCGCCGCCGATCGCGATCGTGATCTCGTCGTCGGCCGAACGCTCGAAACTCCAGTCGTTGATCGCAGCGATATGCTCGATCGTGTCGACGGGGTTCGATCGACGGTCTTCGGTCTCGAATTCGATGAGGCTCATGGCCGATCCTCGCGCTTGATCGGAAGGGAAAGCACGCACAACAAGCAATTCCGGTCGGAGAACCGAAGTCCTCCCTCCGTTTCCGAGCGAAAGGCGGCCAGCCGAAGCGGCGACACGATCACCCGAAACCCGTATTGGCACGAAGCCAGGCAGCGCGAATCTGTTGTCTATGAATATATAGCGGTCGGTCCGAATGGCGAGATCACATTTGCTCGCGAGTGCGAAAGGCTGTTGATCGCGCTTTTGGCGGCGCCGCAGCAATCGTTGTGCGCTGCCTGATCGGAGAAAGAAAAACGCCCCGGAAATGATCCGGGGCGCGCGATGGGGACAGTCTTCGCGATCGGTCAGATCGGGCGCAGATCAACGGCCTTGGGGCCCTTGCCACGCTTGTCGGGCTCGGTCTCGAAGGAAATGCGCATGCCATCGTTGAGGCCGCTGAGGCCGGAGCGCTCGACCGCGGTGACGTGAACGAACACGTCGGATCCGCCCTGGTCGGGAGTAATGAATCCGAAGCCTTTGGAAGCATTGAAAAATTTGACGGTGCCGGTCTGGCGCATGGCCGATCCTCTCACTTTCCTGTGGCAGCGGCCCGTATGGCCGCCGTCGTCTTCGGGTCCTCAGATGTCGGTGGAAAATGCCGGTATCGTCCGATGGCCGGTGCGATGCGGAACGCCTCCTTCGCCAAGAAGCCCCCTCCCTTGAACCGCGCGACCCCAGTCTCCGTCCGTCCTTCGTCTGACCTCGCGCCTAAAGAATGCAGTAGAAATCTACGGAAATCAACGTTTTCGGCCCGCGGCCTCTGCGATGGACAGCGCTGCCCAAGAAGCGGGCGGTAACATGACAGGATGAGTGCAGGCGGAAGATCGTCGCAGCGGACCGCTTTGCTTGGCCAAGTTCGGATTGGCGCCCTCCCGAGGCTTGGTCGAGGCTTGACAAGGCCGCTCCGCTCCACTGCCGATCACGCGATCTGAACGGATCGTGATCGCCCCGGCGCCATGGCGCCTTGAATGGGGGCGCCGCCGCTCCAAGACTTTGTCGGACTGGACGTTCCAGCCTGAGAAGCTTCCGCACCATCCGACATCAGACCATCGTCCGCAGTGACGCCGACGATCACGAGGGAGACGACGCGATCATGGCCGCCACCGAACAGCCCGGCACACCCGGTTCCGAAGCCAAGCCTGCCGTCACGCAGGAAATGATCAAGCTCTACGACGAATACACGCATCTGACGCTCGATCGACGTGGCTTTATGGACAAGCTCACGAAGCTCGTCGGCAGTTCGGCCGCAGCCGCCGCCGTTGTGCCGATGCTGGCCGCCGACAAGGCGCGCGCTGCGGTCGTCGCCGAGGATGATGCCCGGATCGTGACCGAGCGCGTCAGCTTCCCCGGCCCGTCCGGCAAGCCGATCTCCGGGCTGCTCGCGAAGCCGAAGGACGCGTCCGGCAAGCTTCCGGCAGTGCTCGTCATCCACGAGAACCGCGGTCTCAACCCGCATATCGAGGACGTGACGCGGCGCTTCGCGGTGGACGGCTTCCTGACACTCGGAGTGGATCTCCTGTCGACCTCGGGCGGGACGCCTGCCGACGAGGACAAGGCCCGCGCTATGATCGGCGAGCTGAAGCCTGCCGAAGCCCTCGCCGAGGCCATCGCGGCCGTCGCGTGGCTGAAGGACAATCCCGCTTCCAACGGCAAGGTCGGCGCGGTCGGCTTCTGCTGGGGCGGTGGCATGGTCAACCAGCTTGCCGTCAACGATCCCAACCTCGTCGCCGGCGTGGCCTATTACGGAATGCAGGCGAAAGCGGCGGATGTGCCGGAGATCAAGGCGAAGCTGATGCTTCATTATGCGGGCCTCGACGAGCGCATCAATGCCGGCATCCCCGATTATGAGGCGGCGCTGAAGGCAGCGGGCACCGACTATCAGCTCTTTGTCTATGATGGCGTCAACCACGCCTTCAACAACGACACCTCTTCGGCCCGTTACGACGCCAAGGCCGCGGCGCTCGCATGGGGCCGGACGATCGATTTCCTGAAGGGCGCGCTCGCCTGAAAGGGCGCGACTGAAAGCGGCTTCTTCGCCTGCTTGTCATGAATTTGGCACGATCGCTGCATAGATTTTGACGGTCAAACCGCTCCCTCGCAACCCGGGGGAGCGGACCTTCCAAAAATCCACAGCGATTGAACAACCGATCTGTCGGGAGTTGCGTCATGACACGTCTGGGCGCGGAGGCCTGGCTGGCCGCGGCGGCCATCTGGCTGAGCATCATGTTGCCGAGTGCGGCCTTCGGCTGTGACGCTGGCCCGGATGCGGTGCCGTCCGGATTGTCGCGTACGCTGATCCACGCGCACTGACGCTCGCCCTAGATCGCAGGACCGATGTGGCCTGCGCATCGGCGCCGGATGACTCCGTGCTGGATCACTCGGCCAGCGCAACCGCATTGCGCCGGCAACCGATCCGCCAGGTCGTCAGCGCGACGCCGAGCGCCATGAGTGCAAGCAGCGCACCGACGAGCGGCAGCACGTCATAGGCGAAGCCGAGCGTCAGCGTGGCGCCGCCGATCCAGGCGCCGAGCGCGTTGCCGAGATTGAAGGCGCCCTGGTTGAGCGTCGATGCGAGATTGGGCGCCGCCGATGCGCATTCGATGACGCGCATCTGGAGTGGCGGGATCAGCACGAAGAACACGACGCCCCAGACGAACACCGTCGCCGCGGCGGCCGGCGCGAAATGGCTGCTCACTGCGAACTGAAGCAGCACCAGCGCCAGCAGGCCGAGCGCGCCCATGATCGTCTCCATGAGCCGCCAGTCGGCAAGGCGGCCACCGACGAGATTACCGATCGTGATGCCGACGCCGAAGAGGAGCAGCACGATCGTGGTGCCGCGCGGCGAGATGCCGGCGACCGTCTGCAGGATCGGCGCGATGTAGGTGAATACGGCAAAAAGGCTCGCCGAGGTCACGACGCTCATCAGCATCGCAAGCCAGACCTGTCCGTCGCGGAAGACGCGCAATTCGCTCGCGAGGCCGGCCGGCTTTTCGCCGTCACGCCCGGCGGGCACGAATGCAACGATGGCCGCCACCGAGACCAGCGCGATCGCTACCACGACGAAGAAGGTCGACCGCCAGCCGAAAGCCTGGCCGAGCGCCGTTCCCGCAGGCACGCCCAGAATGTTGGCGAGCGTCAGCCCCGCGAACATCATCGCCATGGCGCGGGCGCGCTGGTTCTGCGGAACGAGTGAAGCGGCGACGATCGAGCCGATACCGAAGAAGGCGCCATGGCCGAAGGCGGTAACCACGCGCGCGGCCATCAGCAAGCCGTAGGTCGGCGCCAGCGCGCAAAGCAGATTACCGAGGGCGAAGAGAGTGGTGAGCCCGATCAGGGTCGACTTGCGCGGCAGGCCTGCCGTGGCGATGGCGATGATCGGCCCGCCGACCACGACGCCCAGCGCGTAACCGGTAATGAGGAGGCCCGCGCGCGGGATCGAGACGCCGAGGTCCTGCGCAAGTTCGGGCAGGAGCCCCATGATCACGAATTCGGTCGTGCCGACGCCGAACGAGGCGACGGCCAGGGCGAAGATCGCCAGAGGCATGGCGGCGGATCCTGGAGCGGAACGTCGAGGGGAACTATCGCTCCCTTATGACTCCGCGCGCGCTGCCGCGATGCAGCAAAAATGCCGCAGACCGCCGCTCGATTGAGGTCGGGACTTAGTGGATGCCGCTGAAGATGCGGTCCCACCGCACCGCCCAGGGCCAGTCCCAAACCTTCCAGATCGGCGTCTGGTCGTTGATCGAGAAGAAGATGACCTGCGCCTTGCCCTCGAGATTGTCGATCGGCACGTAGCCCATCGAGTTCATGTCGCGGCTGTCGGCGGAATTGTCGCGATTGTCGCCCATCATGAAGACATGGCCGGGTGGCACTTCGTAACGCGGCGTATCGTCGAACTGCCCCTCGTCGCCCGAGATCTCGATGATCCGGTGTTCGACGCCGTCGGGCAGCGTCTCGATATATTGCGGCACCTCGGCCTGCTGTCCGAACAGGTTGGTTGTCGTGTAGTTCTCGATCTGGCGCCGCTCCACCAGCTTGTCGTTGATGTAGAGCCTGCCGCCCGTGACCTGCACCGTATCGCCGGGGAGTCCGATCACGCGCTTGATATAGTCGGTCGAACCGTCGCGCGGGCCCTTGAAGACGATGATGTCGCCCTGCTTCGGCATGGAGCCGAAGATGCGTCCCGAGAAGGGCGGGAAGCCAAACGGAAACGAATAGCGAGAATAGCCGTAGCTATACTTGGAGGCGAACAGATAATCGCCGATCTCCAGCGTCGGTATCAGGGAACCCGAGGGGATCACGAAGGGTTGAAAGAGAAAGGTCCGAACGAGGAATGCGATGACGAGTGCCTCGGCAAAGACACGAAGCGTGCCCAGAATGCCGTCATCGGCGGGCTTCTTCGCGGGCTTGCCGCCGGCATTGCCGGATGCGGTCTTCTCGGTTTCGGACATGGATGGCAATTCCGACATTGGAGGCAGCCGTGTGTAGGCGATGCGGGAGGGGCGGGCAACCGTTCCGTCCGATGTCGTATCGGCAGCACGCCGCGCGAGGCGACGGCGCTCTATGGTCCGCCTCTGAGGCGAAAATGTGAGTCGCGCCCGCGGGCGCCTTGAAGGAGTTGCGATTGACGACAGGTCACTCGATCCATCTACGCGCGATCCATATTCGCGCCGGCCTGCTGGCCGCCGGCCTCGTCGTCGCCTTTGCGGGCGCCGCGCTGGCGGACGACGCCTTCACGACCGGAGCGGTCAACATGCGCACCGGACCCGGCACCGGATACGCAAAAATCGGCACGCTGCCCCAGGGCACGGGCGTCGACATTCTCGGCTGCGTGCCGAACTGGTGCCAGGTTTCCGCCGGCGGTCCGCCCGGCTGGGTGTCCGACAACTATCTCGCCGGCTTCGTTGGCCCGCCGCCCGTCTATCGCGGTCCTCCGCCACCGCCGCCGCCTGTGATCATCACGCCGCCGCCGGTCTATTTCGAGCCGCCGCCGCCCTATTATGGTCCGCGCCCGCCCTACTACGGACCGGGACCGCGCCCGCCCTATTATGGTCCCGGCTATCCGCCGCCGCCGCCCGGATACCGTCCGCCGCCGCCTCCGCCCGATTGGGGCGCGCCCGGCTATCGGCCGCCGCCACCCGGCTACCGGCCGGACTGGGACCGTCCGGGATACCGGCGGCCGCCCGGCAATCGGCCTCAGCCTGGCTGGGACGACGAGCCCGGCTATCGCCCGCCGCCCGGCAACCGTCCGCCTCCGGGGCAGGGCGGGCAGCGTCCTCCGCCGCCGAACGCGGGCCAGGGAGGCAATCAGGGTCAGCAGAAGCCGCCCCCGCCGCCTCCGAATGCCGGACAGCGCCCGCCGCCTCCCGGGCCCGCGCCTTATCAGCCGCCGCAGGCCAAACCCCGCTCGCCGGATCAGCCGCCGATGCCCGGTCTCAACTGCACGCCCGGCTCGCTGTTCTGTCCGCCGCGCTGATCGGTGAACGCTCTGTCGTGCGGCGGCGCCCTGTCGGGATGCCGCCGCGCTTCGCTATGATGTCCGACCCTTCCGCGAGGATCGTTCCCAAGGACCCCTATGGAACTCGGCATCTACACCTTCGGCGACTGGATGGCCGATCCGCGTGACGAATCGCGGATCAGCCCGACGCAGCGCATCGCCAACCTGATCGAGGAAATCGAACTCGCCGACCAGCTCGGCCTCGACGTGTTCGGTCTCGGCGAGCATCATCGACCCGACTATCTCATCTCGGCACCCGAGGTCCTGCTCGCCGCGGCAGCAGCCCGCACGCGCAATATCCGCCTCACCAGCGCGGTGACCGTGCTCTCTTCAGACGATCCGGTGCGCGTGTTCCAGCGTTTCGCGACGCTCGATCTCGTGTCCAAGGGACGGGCCGAGATCATGGCGGGGCGGGGATCATTCATCGAATCGTTCCCCCTGTTCGGCTACGATCTCGACGATTACGACGCGCTCTTCTCCGAGAAGCTCGAGCTACTTCTGGCGCTGCGCGAGTCGGAGCGCGTGACCTGGCGAGGCACGACAAGGCCGTCGATCCAGGACCGCGGCGTCTATCCGCGCCCCCAGCAGGATCGGATCCCGATCTGGATCGCCGTCGGCGGCACGCCGCAATCGGTTGTGCGGGCCGGCGCCCTGGCTCTGCCGCTGGCGGTTGCGATCATCGGCGGCGAGCCGGAACGTTTTGCGCCGCTGGTGCAGCTCTATCGCGACGCGGCGACCCGTGCCGGCCATGACGCATCGCGGCTGCCGGTCGGCATCAACTCGCACGGCTTCATCGCCGAGACCTCGCAGAAGGCGGCCGACATTGCCTTCCCGCCCTTTGCCGACACGATGAGCCGCATCGGCCGCGAGCGCGGCTGGCCGCCGACAACGCGCGGGCAGTTCGAGGCGCAGCGCAAGCTCCGCGGCGCTCTCTTCGTCGGCAGCCCGGACGAGCTGGTGGAGAAGATCCTCTATCAGCACGAGTTCTTCAGGCACGACCGCTTCATGATCCAGTTCAGCGTCGGCACGCTGCCGCATGCCGATCTCATGAAATCGATCGAGCTCTACGGCACCAAGGTGGCGCCGGCGGTGCGAAAGGCGCTGGGGCCGGCATAGATCGCCTCGGCATACGTCCGTCTTGCGGGCCGGCCGTGATAGAGTTGCCCGCCGGGAGGCGCGATTCATGGGCGACGTATCGATCCGGCTCGCCGGGCAGGAGGACCGACCGGTCGTCGAGTGTCTGATCCAGTTATATCTCTATGATATGACGGACATTTTTCACTTTCCGATCGGGCCCGACGGGCGTTTCGAATACGATTTTCTCGACCGTTTCTGGCGCCGTCCCTATCTGATCGCGTGGCGAGGCGAACTGGCGGGCTTCGTTCTCGTGATCGACGAGAGCCCGATCACGGGAGCCACCGACCGGCAGTTCGTGGCGGAGTTCTTCGTCCTCAGGGCCTATCGCGGAAGAGGCGTCGGCGCGCAGGCGTTTCGCGAAGTCCTCCGCGCCAATCCCGGCCGCTGGCAGATCGGCGTCATGGAAAGAAACCTCGCGGCAAGCGCATTCTGGCGAAGCGTGACGACGGCCTATGCGCCCGAGGCCTTTTCCCAACAATTCGACGGCGAGCACTGGCGGGTCTACGAGTTCGAAACGGCACCCTGCCTTTAGGCATCGGCCCGGCGGCCGCATCGCGGCTCGCGCCGAAATCCCTGCCGAATCATGAAGGTCGCGCCTGGCAGCGTTAACGCACGGGCGCGTCCAGGGGCGGCGGGTGACGAAATTTTAACTGTGTTTTTACCTCGGAAAGCTCGGAAATCCGCCATTTCGGGCAACCGAAGGCGTTTTGGCGTTAACCGGCCGTTAACCGGAACGGGCCGAGAAAATGCTTAACAGAACGCAAAGAGCACGCCGTGAGCACAGCAGCAAAACAGCGCCAGACGATCCGATTCCGGGGCCGTTCCTTCCTCGCCACCGTTCTCGCGCCCGAGCTGCCGCTCGGCGAATGGCTGGCCGAGCTCGACAAGCTGGCCGGCCGCTCGCAGGGCTATTTCGCCTCGCGTCCCGTCATTCTCGACGTCTCCAACCTGCCCATCACCAAGCGTGACTTCACCGACCTGCTCGCGACGCTCTACGAGCGCGAGATCAAGGTGATGGGGGTCGAGGGCGCCGATCCGAGCTGGCTCGGCTATGGCCTGCCGCCGTCCGTGAGCGGTGGCAAGCACGCGGAAATCGTGCACCGGCCGTCCGCCGAGCCACCCAAGCCGCAGCAGGGATTTGCCGATCGGCCGATCCCCTCGCTCCTGATCGAGACGCCGGTTCGCTCCGGCCAGTCGATCATCTTCCCGCAGGGTGACGTGACCGTCGTCGGCTCGGTCGCCTCCGGGGCCGAGATCATCGCCGGCAACTCGGTCCACATCTACGGCTCGCTGCGTGGACGCGCCATCGCGGGAACGACGGGCAACGCCGCCGCCCGCATCTTCTGCCAGAAATTCGAGGCCGAGCTCATCGCCATCGACGGGCTCTACCAGACGGCCGACGAGATCGACGCCAAGTTCCGCGGCAAGGCCGTCCAGGCCTGGCTCGCGGACGACAAGATGAACATGGCCGCTCTGGCCTGACCTGAGATTTGAGGAGCAAGGGGTATGTCGCAGGTTCTGGTGGTCACATCGGGCAAGGGCGGCGTCGGCAAGACGACGTCCACGGCAGCGCTCGGCGCGGCGCTCGCGCTCGGCGGCAATCGCGTCGCCGTCGTCGACTTTGACGTCGGCCTGCGCAATCTCGACCTCGTGATGGGCGCCGAGCGCCGCGTGGTCTACGACCTCATCAATGTCGTGCAGGGCGAGGCGAAGCTCCAGCAGGCGCTTATCCGCGACAAGCGGCTCGAGACGCTCTACCTGCTGCCCGCCTCGCAGACCCGCGACAAGGACGCGCTGACCTCCGAGGGCGTCGCCCGCGTCATGGAGGAGCTGCGCGACAGCTTCGACTGGATCGTCTGCGATTCGCCGGCCGGCATCGAGCGCGGCGCGCTGCTCGCCATGCGCCATGCCGACGTCGCCGTCGTCGTGACCAATCCCGAGGTCTCCTCGGTGCGCGACAGCGATCGCATCATCGGCATGCTCGACGCCAAGACCGAGAAGGCCGAGCGCGGCGAGTACATGGAGAAGCACCTGCTGCTCACCCGCTACGACGCGACGCGCGCCGAGCGCGGGCAGATGCTGAAGGTCGACGACGTTCTCGAGATCCTGTCGATCCCGCTGCTCGGCATCATCCCGGAGAGCGATGCGGTGCTGAACGCTTCCAATGTGGGCTCGCCGGTGACGCTGGCCGCCGCGGAGAGCGCCCCGGCCCGCGCCTATCTCGACGCCGCGCGGCGCCTCGAGGGCGATGTGGTTCCGATGATCATCCCGGCCGACAAGCGCGTCGGCCTGATGGGCAAGCTGTTCGGGCGGAGGGCTGCATGACGATCTTCGATTTCTTCCGGCCGACCCGTTCGGCCCCGGTGGCGCGCGACCGCCTGCAGATCCTGCTGCAGCACGAGCGGGTCTCGGCCGGCGCCAGCGACCTCGTGGCGATCCTGCGCGAGGAGATCCTCGCGGTGATCTCGCGCCACGTCGACATCCCGTCCGACAAGGTGCAGGTCAAGATGCAGCGCGACGAGGCCGTCTCGACACTCGAAGTCGAGATCGAGCTGCCCAACCCGATCCGTCGCCGCGCCGCCTAGCGGCTTCTCCGGAGGAGCCGGCCGCAAGGCCGGTTCAGTAGTAGCTTCGGACGAGATCCTGAACGCGCTGCTCATAGCTGAGACGGGTGGCGCGAGCGCGTGCCCCAGTTTGCAGCGACGCGAGACGACCCGTGTCGCTGCCAATCTCCGCCAGTGCATCGGCGAGAGCGCTCTCGACGGCGGTCCGGCTGCGACCCCTTGTCGGGACCACCACGCCGCATGTCTCGTCGACGACAACGCCCGGTCCACCAAGATCGAGGCAGACGACGGGCAGGCCATGCGCCATCGCCTCGCCGATCGCCTGTCCGGCCGAATCGTGCAGGCTCGGAAAGACGAAGACGTCGTGAGCGGCATAGAGCCTGCTCATTTCGGCATGTGGCAAGCTGCCCACGAAGCGGACGATGTCCTCGATGCCGAGATCAGCGGCGATCCCGCGAAGATAAGCTTCCTCGGGGCCGGAACCGGCAATCGTGAAGGACAGGCCGCCTATACGATCGCGGAGGCGGGCCAGTGCGCCTAGCGCCAACTGAGCGCCTTTCCAGTATTCGAGACGTCCAGCAAAAAGGACGGCGAGGCCCCGATTGGTACCCGCCGGGCGGAGCGCGCCGGCGGCCAGTGAGGGTGCGTAGATGTCGGTGACTACAAAAGCCTTGTCGCGCCACCATGGCGGGACAATTCGCCTGGTCGCTTCGTCGGTGACCAGGATCGCATCGGCTTGACCGAGGCAGCGCAGGACCATCGGGTCGAACCGGCTCGCCATGTTGAGCACGTCGCGCTTGGCCTCGAATTTCCGGCCCCGGTCAGGAAATCCGTTGCGCAGCCGCCATGGCGAACTCTGTCCACCGCCGACCGGGCCGAACACGAAACGCGGCCCCAGCCCGCCCAGAAACGACGGCCACCGAAGGACCGTCCAGGTCAGGTGATGGATGACGTCGTAGCGGTTCCGCGCATGCAGCTCCGCGACCACCCGGCGGGCCTTCATCTGCCAGACATAGTAGTGCTGCCGAATGCCCTTCGCGTTGGCATATCCCGGTCCCGGCCAGCCGGGGATATCATGCCAGGCGAAGTCGAGCCGATCAGGCCAGTCATGCGTCGCGCGATAGCGCTCGATGGCCTCGCGATGATGGCTGCCACAGGTGAGCACCGTCACGTCGTGCCCTTGCCGTGCCATTTCGGCGGCGAGGTTCCAGCCCTTGCCGAGTTCGGATCCCGCGCCGGGTTCGCAGGCATAGGCTGAGGCGAGTATGCGCATCCGCGAACGCTCCTCCGTTCCAATGTCCACAAGAGACAGTCGGTAGGAGGAGATTTCAGCCTCTTTCTGTCAAACCACCCCTTTGGGCGCGAGCCCCCCTGAATGGGTGGTCGGGTGCGGTCCTCGTCATCCTTTCGGCCGATCTTGTCCTGACGCGCTCCGGAAGCCCTTCTCTAGACGAAGCGCGGGATCGGGCCATCCTGCGGGGTCTGGTCGGGCAGGTCGATGAAGACCTCGTCGACATAGCACCAGCCCCAGCCTTCCGGCGGATCATATCCCTCGATGATCGGGTGGCCGGTCGCGTGAAAATGTCGGGTGGCGTGCTTGTTGGGGGAATCGTCGCAGCAGCCGACATGGCCGCAACTGCGGCAGAGGCGCAGATGCACCCACCAGCTGCCGCTCTTGAGGCACTCTTCGCATCCCTTGGCGCTCGGCTTCACCGTGTGGATGCTATCCAGGTGGCTGCATTCGTCGCTCATTGCGCATCGGCTCCGACAGGGGCGGGGGCCTGGCCGCGGGCGGCCAGGAACTGGTGGATCGCGGCACAGACCTGAGCGCCCTCGCCGACGGCGGCTGCGACGCGTTTGACCGAGCCCGCGCGGACGTCGCCGGCGGCGAAGATGCCGGCGATGCTTGTCTCGAGGGCGTGGCGCCCCGGCTCCCGCCCGGTCTCGACGAAGCCGTGCGGATCGAGGGCGACGCCGCTTCCCGAAAGCCAGTCGGTATTCGGATCGGCGCCGATGAAGAGGAAGACGTGGCGCACAGGGCGGCGGGTTTCGGCACCGGTGCCGCGATGGCGCCAGGTGACATGAGAAAGCTCGCCGCCCGCCCCCTCAAGGGCAACGATCTCGCTCATCGTCGACAATTCGACATTCGGAAGCGAGGCGATGCGGTCGATCAGATAGCGCGACATGCTCGCGGCCAACCCTTCGCCGCGCACGAGCATGTGGACCTTGGCCACCTGCGCCGCGAGGAACACGGCGGCCTGACCGGCCGAGTTGCCGCCACCGACCAGCACCACTTCCTGGCCGGCGCAGAGCTTCCGCTCCAGCGGCGAGGCCCAGTAATGCACGCTCGCGCCCTCGAAGTCGGTGATGCCGGGAATGGGCGGATGGCGGTAGCGCGCGCCGCTCGCGACCACGACCGATCGCGCGGTGGCGGTCTCGCCGGCGTCGAGGGCGAGGCGGAAGCAGCCGTCCCCGGTCGCGGCGATCGCCGTCGCCGTGTCGGGGATCGCAAGCTCGGCGCCGAATTTCTGCGCCTGGTTGTAGGCCCTCGCCATCAGCGCCATGCCGGTGATGCCGGTTGGGAAGCCGAGATAGTTCTCGATGCGGGCGGACGCGCCGGCCTGGCCGCCGAAGGCACGGGAATCGAGAACGAGGACCGAAAGCCCTTCCGACGCCGCGTAGACGGCCGTGGCGAGACCCGCGGGACCGGCGCCGACCACCGCAACGTCATAGACGGTCGCGGGATCGATCGGCCGAACAAGACCGAGGCAGCGGCCGAGAGCGGATTCGTCCGGATTGCGCAACACGTCGCCATTCGAGCAGACGACGATCGGCAGGGCCTCGGGCGGGACTGCGAAACGGGCGACGATTGCGCGGGCCGCGTCGTCGCTGTCCGGGTCGAGACGCTGGTTGGGAATGCCGTTGCGCGAAAGGAAGCCCTGCAGCCGCAGCACGTCGCCATCGTCGGCGCGGCCGACGATCACCGGCCCTGCATTCGCCTCGATCAGGCCGACGCGGCGCAGGATCAGCGCCCGCATGATGCGCTCGCCGAGATCGGCCTCGGCGACCATGAGGGCGCGGAGCCGCGCGGCGGGAATGGCCAGCCCCTCGACGGCGCCGACGGCCCGGGCGTCGATCAAGGCGGGCCGATCCGCGAGCTGCGAGATCTCGCCGACGAACTGGCCGGGGCCGTGCTCGACGACGAGATCTTCCTCGCCGGCCGCGTCGCGACGGGTGACGGCGACGTGTCCGGACCGGACCACCACCAGCCCGCCGAGTTGCGAGCCGGCGCGCACGAGATGATCACCATCGGCATAGGAGATCGGGCTGGCGAACCGCTCCAGCCGCGTCAGGTCGTCGTCCGAAAGGACCGGAAACATCTGGTGGTGGCGGCTTTCCGTCGTCGACTCCATGGCGGGCCTCAATAATGCGGCGGTGGCGGCTCGGGGGCGTTGCCGCGGCCGGCGCGGTCCTCTGCCTCGGCGAGCCGGTCTTCGAGCCGCGCCACCAGACGCGTCAGGCGGTCGATCTCTTTCCACTGCGCCAGCAGCACCTCGTTCATTTCGTCGAGGCTCCGCTCGTGATGAGCGGCGCGGATTTCCAGCGCGTCGACGCGGTCGGGCACGGAAGGATCGCTCATCGGGTGCCACTCCGCCTCGGCAGTTCCGGCAGCATGCCGTAAACCTCGATGGCGAGGGCGCGAACCTCTGCCGCAGCCTTGCTGCTCGGGAAGGACTCGATCACCGTGCCGCCGCTGCCCATGGTCTGACCATAGGCAACGCGGTTGACGAGTTGCGTTGCGGCCAGCGGCGCCGGCAGGGCGTTGAGGGCAGCGAGCACCGCCTCGCCGATCGGGCGCGCCGGCGCCCGGTTCACCACCAGCACGGCCGGCGGCCCGCCGCGCTCGACAAGTTCCAGCGTCGCTTCGGTCGCCCAGAGATCGACGGGCGTCGGCTGCACGGGAACGACGACGAGATCGGCGGCTTCGATCACGTTGCGCGCCTCGAGATCGGATCGCGGCGGCATGTCGATGAGGACGAGGTCATGCTCGCGCGCGAGCAGCCGAGCTTCGCGCTTGGCGCCCCAGCCGCTGGCCGTGCGCATCTCAAGTCCGGTCGCGCCTTCGCCGAGCCGCCGCTCGCGCCGCTCGAACCACTGACCGAGGCTTCCCTGCGGATCGACGTCGAGAATGGCGACACGCCGCGTCACGGCATGGGCGACGGCGAGATGGGCGGCGAGCGTCGTCTTGCCGGAGCCGCCCTTCTGCTGCGCGACCACAAGGATCCTGCCTGGCACCTGGTGGGTCTCCTGTTGCGCCGCGGCAAGTGTCGCAGGATGTGCCGGTCAGGGCAATGACGCGGTGCAGGAAGGAGGGGCGCCACCGGGCGATCCGGCAAGCCGCCGAACGATGCGACGGCGGTCGCCGGCCGTGTTCTTTCAAGCACCGCCCTCTTCAAAAAGCGGCCGATCCGTTCTACTTTCGTACGCATGGCCAAACGCTCCAAACCATCGGGCTTCGGCGAAGCGCCGCAGTCTCCCTTCGACACCGACAAGCCGGTCGAACTCGGCGGCAACATCGCCGACTGGATCGACGAGATCGCGCGCGCCGCGGATTCCGAGCCGCTGGCGCCGAAGCCTAAGCGTGCGCCGCGCGCCCGGCCGGAGCGTATGGCGCTGGTCGACCTGCCGGTCGATCAGGAGAAGAAGGCGAAGGGAAGCGCGAAGGTCGCAACCAAGGAAGCAGGCAAGGACAAGGGCGCCTACAAGACCGGGCGCGGGACGTCGATCGGCATCGCCGGCTCGGCGCGCGAGCGCGCCGCCAGCGGGCTCAATCCGGTGTCGGGCCTCGATGTCGGGCTCGAGGATGCGGAGGCGGCGTCGAGCCTCGCCTCGTCCTCGGTCACGGCGACCGTGGCGGCACTTTCGGCGCTGATCGAGAAGGGCCGGCCCGAGGTTCGCGACAAGACCTGGGTGCCGCACCGCCCGCCGCGCCCGGAGAAATCGGAAGGCGGCCGCCGCCTTGAAATCGTTTCGCCCTTCGAGCCGCGCGGCGACCAGCCGGCCGCCATCCGCGAGCTCGTCGAGGGCATCCAGCGTCAGGAGAAGGACCAGGTCCTGCTCGGCGTTACGGGCTCGGGCAAGACCTTCACCATGGCCAAGGTCATCGAGCAGACGCAGCGGCCGGCGCTGATCCTCGCTCCGAACAAGACGCTTGCTGCGCAGCTTTATGGCGAGTTCAAGTCTTTCTTCCCGGAAAACGCCGTCGAATACTTTGTGTCCTATTACGATTATTACCAGCCCGAGGCCTATGTGCCGCGGACGGACACCTATATCGAGAAGGAATCCTCGGTCAACGAGCAGATTGACCGGATGCGCCATTCGGCGACGCGCTCGCTGCTGGAGCGCGACGACGTGATCATCGTCGCCTCGGTGTCTTGCATTTACGGTATCGGCTCGGTCGAGACCTATACCGCCATGACCTTCGGCATCGAGGTCGGGGAAAAGCTCAACCAGCGCCAGCTGCTGGCCGATCTCGTGGCGCTGCAATACAAGCGGCAGGACCTCAACTTCGTGCGCGGCAGCTTCCGCGTCCGCGGCGATACGGTCGAGATCTTCCCGGCTCACCTCGAAGACCGCGCCTGGCGGCTGTCGCTGTTCGGCGACGAGGTCGAGAGCATCACCGAGTTCGATCCGCTGACCGGGCAGAAGACCTCCGACCTCAAATTCGTGAAGGTCTATGCGAACTCGCATTACGTGACGCCGAAGCCGACGCTCAACCAGGCGATCCAGTCGATCAAGACGGAGCTGCGCGCCCGCCTCGTCGAGCTCGAGGCGGCCGGGCGGTTGCTCGAGGCGCAACGGCTGGAACAGCGCTGCCGCTTCGACATCGAGATGATCGAGGCAACCGGCTCCTGCGCCGGCATCGAAAACTATTCGCGCTATCTGACGGGCCGCCTTCCGGGCGAGCCGCCGCCGACATTGTTCGAGTATCTCCCCGACAACGCGCTCGTCTTCACCGACGAGAGCCATGTCACGATCCCGCAGATCGGCGCCATGTACCGCGGCGACTTCCGCCGCAAGGCCACGCTCGCGGAGTATGGCTTCCGCCTGCCGTCCTGCATGGACAACCGGCCGCTCCGCTTCGAGGAATGGGACGCGATGCGCCCGCAGTCGGTGCATGTCTCGGCGACGCCGGCGGGCTGGGAACTGGAGCAGACCGGCGGCGTGTTCACCGAGCAGGTCATCCGCCCGACCGGCCTCATCGATCCCGTCGTCGAGGTGCGCCCGGCCAAGGCTCAGGTCGACGATCTCCTCGGTGAGGTGCGGACAGTGGCAGCGCGCGGCCAGCGTACTCTGGTGACAACGCTGACCAAGCGCATGGCCGAGGATCTCACTGAATATCTGCACGAGAACGGGGTGCGCGTGCGCTACATGCATTCCGATGTCGAGACGCTGGAGCGCATCGAGATCATCCGCGACCTGCGGCTCGGCGCCTTCGACGTGCTGATCGGCATCAACCTGCTGCGCGAGGGCCTCGATATCCCGGAATGCGCGCTCGTCGCCATCCTCGATGCCGACAAGGAAGGGTTCCTGCGCTCCGAGACCTCGTTGATCCAGACCATCGGCCGCGCCGCGCGCAATGTCGACGGCAAGGTGATCCTCTATGCCGACACGATCACCGGCTCGATGGAGCGTGCGATGGCGGAGACCGAGCGCCGCCGCGAGAAGCAGGTCGCCTACAACATCGAGAACGGCATCACGCCCGAATCGATCAAGCGCCAGATCGGCGACATCCTCTCCTCGGTCTACGAACAGGACCATGTCACGGTCGATGCCGGCCTCGCCGACACGCCGCTGATCGGCAACAATCTCAAGGCCCATCTCGAGGATCTCGAGAAGCGGATGCGCGAGGCGGCGATCAATCTCGAGTTCGAGACGGCTGCGCGGCTGCGCGACGAGATCAAGCGGCTCAAGGAGACCGAACTCGCGATCGCCGACGATCCGCTGGCTAGCCAGTCGGAAGTCGAGGCGCGCACCGGCGGCTATCGCGGCGGGCGCAAATACGGTCCCGCCGGCAACCTGCCGCCGGAGCCGGCGACACGGGCGCGCAAGAACGATCTCGACGAGATGACGGTGAAGCGTACCGAGGTTCCGCTCGGCAGCCGCGCCCGCAAGCCGACGCTCGACGAGATGGGCGCGAGCTCCAACATGACGCAGATCGCTGCCGACCAGGGCGAGCGGCCGCAGCGCCCGGACCCCATGACGTCCAATCACCGCCCCGGCGGCCGCTCCGTCGGCGGCCGTGCCGGCAGCCGAGCGGGGCGGAAAGGGCCGAAGCGGTAGTGGCGTCGGGCGCGAGGCGCCCGACTGATCACTCCACCCCGTCGAACCAGGTTTGCCACTCCGCGACGGCCTTGGCGAAGGTGCCGCGGTGGTCGGTCTTGCCGGTGGAGATCGCAACCACCTTGTCGTTGCCGCCGCCGATGCCCTGCTGGTAGTTGGCCGCAAGCTCGGCGAGGCCGACCGAGACGACCTCGTCGGCTTCACCATAGTAGCTGCGCAGCGGGGTCTTGATGATCCAGCGATAGGCGTCCGACTCCTTCGCGATCCGGCCATAGGCGCTCTCCGCGAAAAAGGTCGGATCGAAATAGTCGGCGCGGATCAGCTTTGTCAGATCTGAGGGGAGGGCAGAAATGTCGGCCTCTCCCCGCGTATATATCTTGCGCGCGGTCTCGTAATATTCATCGGTGAACAACGATCGGGCGAGGCCGGGCTCGCCGTAATATTGCTCGAACGAGAAGCTTGAGAGCACATAGAGGATGGAGATCCAGCTCGCATCATTCTCGCGCGGGAAATCGAGGAAGCCGCTCAGGAACGAGTAGAGGTCGGCCGGCCCGCTGGCCGTCGAGGCTGCCGTGACGGCGACGCCCGTCTTCTCCAGCCTCTCGAGAAAGCACATGGTGACATAGCCGCCCTGCGACCAACCGCCGAGGAAGAGCTTGTCGGTCGCGATGCCCTTGCTGGCGAGGACCGCCCGGGAGGCGGCGAGCATGTCGAAGGTGGCCTGCTGGTGGCTCGCCTTGACGCCGTAGCCTTCCGGCTCTTTCGCGCTCCCGCCCATGCCGAAATAGTCGGCTCCGATCATCGCGTAGCCGCGGCCGGCGAAGGCGGCGATCATCAACTGCGTTTCCGAAGAATTGTCTGGGAAGGAGGGGACATCTTCCTTTCCGTAGACCGTCCCGTGCTGGTACGAGACGAGCGGGAGCGTCTTGCCGTCGACATTCGGCACGGCAAGGAGACCCGTCGCCACGATCGGCCGATTGCCGCGCTCGGGAACGACGGAGCCATAGGTCACGCGGTAGAGCGTCACGCCATTGGTCGCCGGGGCATAGGTCACGGAGACGCCAAAGGTCTCGGGTGCGCTCCTGGTCAGGATCTCGTTCAGCTTCGCGACGTCCCAGCTGCCGATCTCCTCGTAGCTGATGGTCGGGCCGACCTCGACCGGGCTCGCCGCGGCGATGCAAGCCGCGGGCGGCGCCGCAAACGCTGCCAGCGTGACGAGGGAACGGAGCAATCTGCGCAAGGGAACCTCCTGACCGGCACGCCGGCCGCTGCGGGCACTGCTGCGACGGAACGCTCCCGGCGACGATGTCGACGGGCTGGATGGATCGGGGCAGCCAGACTGGATCGAGATCATGCAAGCCGGAGGAGCGCGGTCAAGCGGCCTGCCGGCAAGTTGAAAAGGTTACGAAGCCGGCGTCGCAGCGCCCGCTACACCGCCAGATGCCGGTCGAAGAAAGCCGTGATTTCGCCGAACGCCTCTTCGGTTTCCGGGACGAAGGGTGTCAGGAACTGGGCATGGCTCTGGGCCTCGAAGACCTGCAATGCCGCCTCGACGCCGGCCTGGCGGAGCTTCCGATGGGCGCGAACTGTGTCGGAAAGCAGGAGGTCGCGTGTACCCGAGGTGAGGATCGCCGGTGGCAGGCCGCGGAAATCGCCGTTGATCGGCGACAGGAATGGATTGTCGAGGCTGGTTGTGCCGGCATAGAGGCGGCCGGCGGTGCCGACCCAGCCATCGATCGATACCAGCACGTTGTCGACGAACTCGTTGGCGGCGAGCGTATCGCCGCGTGGCGCGAGATCGACCCAGGGGCTGCCCGGAGCGATCGCGGCCGGCATCAGGAAGCCCTCGGCCTTCGCCTTCAGCATCAGCGCGAGGGTCAGTCCGCCACCTGCCGAGGTGCCGAAGACCGCCATGCGGCGCGGGTGGTGCTCGGCGAGCAGCGCCTTCCAGACCGAGGCCGCGTCGTCGAGCGCCGCCGGGAAGGGAAAGTCCGGCGCCATGCGGTAGTCGACCGAGACGACAGTGAAGCCGCCATAGCCGGCCATCATCATGCCCTCGCCGGCGCCGATCTCCCCGGGGAAAAGGACATAGCCGCCGCCGTGCAGATGCATCAGGACACGGTCGCGGTTGCGTGGCGGCATGTTGGCCGGCTTCGAGACGAAGACGGGGACACCGCCCAACACGGCCCGCGTGACCGAGACACCGAGCCTTTCGCCGATTTCGGCGAGGATCGGATGCGGACCGGCGCCCGTCTGGCGCTGCAGGGCACGCCATCCGGCCGTATCGGTCCCGGCCGGAAACCGGTCCCAGCCGGGCGTCGGCGGCGCGGCAAAGACGGGTCGGAGGGCGGCGCTGACCGTATCCGGCACCGGCAGCAGACGCGCCGGAACCTCGCGCCCGGCAAGCGTCGCCGCAGACGTAAGAGCGTCAGCCCTGGCCCCGGCGGGAACGAGTGCCCCAAGGCCGAAGGGCAGGGCAGGCATGAGAGCCGTGCCGAAGACGCCCGCCAGCATACCGCGCCGGGTCGGTCCGATCGTCGTCATGTCTTGTCCTTGTCGTCAGGCCATGGTGATCAGATGGTCTTCGCCGAGACCAGGAGATATCCGCGCGTCAGCCCGGCGTTGTCGCTGTCGGGCGTATCCATGGCGGCGAAGAGGTCGGCCGCCGTCACCCAGACGGGCGGATATTTGTAGCGGGCGACATCGAGGATGAGGAAACGGTCCGTCTCCGCGTCATAGGCAGCGAGCGGCGAGAAGTGGCCGCCGGTCTGCTGGCCCATCACCTTGCGCAGATAATTCACGACGACGAAGCGATCCTTGGTGCCGAGCGCATCGCGGGCCTCCCGGCGGAAGTCTTCAAGGCTCGAGTCGGCAGCGTGGCGGACCGTCACCGTGACCGGTTTCACGGCAAAGACGGCGCCGAGCTGGTCGAGGGTCATGCCCTTTTGCAGGATCGTCGCCTGCGGCACGATCGCCTCGGTTGAGGCGTTCAGGACGTTGTCCTGCGTGAAGGTCCGGTAGGGTAGATATTCCGGTACTTCCGGAGCGGGGACGCGGAGCGCGTTGAGGATCATCACCATCGACGCGACGCCGCAGAAGGCCTGGTTTTTCTGGGTCAGAAAATTGGCAGCCAGCGGAAAATAGGCTTCGCGCGCTTCCGATTCGACGAGCAGCGTCGCCCCGGCATCGCTGGCGCCATCGACGAGGGAGGGCGGAAGAGGCAGCGTGTCGGCGCTGGCGAACCCGGTGACCAGCGAGGTGAGCACGATCAGGCTCGCGGCAATTCGGCGCAACATGGGGATGCTCCGGTCGGCCGCATGCTCGGGGGAACGGCGCCGCGACGGCCGCATGATCGCGGAGTGGCGATCCTATCGCGCCTCCGTCTCACGGTCGAGCGCGCGCCCGCGGGCGACCACACGGTGCGCCTTGAGGGTCGTTTCCCGTGACCGGCCCCACATCTTCCTCCCGACGCTGAGCGAGTTCGCCATGACCGCAGTCCAGACCATCGCCCCGCCGCGCCTCGTCGTTCTCTCCGGCTGCTCCGGCGGCGGCAAGTCGACGCTGCTCGCAGCTCTCGCCGAGCGGGGCATCGCGACCGCCGAGGAGCCGGGCCGCCGCGTGGTCCGCGAGGCACTGGCGAACGGGGGCGATGCGCTCCCCTGGCAGGCGCCGGACCGCTTTGCCGAGCGGGTCACGGACCTCGCGATCGCCGATCACGACATGGCTGTGGCGCGGGGTGGCCTGACCATCCTGGACCGCAGCCTCATCGACGCCGAGGCGTGGTATCGGCGCACATGCCGTCCGCTGCCCGATACACTTTCGAGCGCGTTGGTGCGGTGCCGCTACGATCCCATCGTCTTCATGGTGCCGCCGTGGAAAGAACTGTTCGCGACCGACGCCGAGCGGAGGCACGGATTCGACGAGGCCGTTGCCGAGTATGCCGCGCTGCTCGATGCCTATGCGGCGCGGGGCCACGATTGCGTGGTGCTGCCCCGCTCGAGCGTGGCGGACCGCGCGCTCATCGTCCTCGCACGGCTCGGCATCGGCTGACTGTCAGGCGAGGAGCGCCATGGACCGGGTGTCGTAGGTGATGCCGTCGATCCGGTCGGTGCCGCGATGATAGCCCTCGTCGGCGAATCCGATGCGGCGATAGAGCATGATCGCTGCCTCGTTGTCGGCGCGCACCGTGAGCTGGACGCGCGTCATGCCCGCTGTGAAGGCGGCCGCAACGGCCGCCTCGATCAGCCGCCGGCCGACGCCCTTGCCGCGCCATTCCGGAACGAGGCCCATGCCGAGCGTTCCGCTATGGGCATAGATCGGCAGGTGGTCTTGCCGGATGACGTCGCACCAGCCGACGACGAAGCCGTCGGCGTCCGCCACGAATTGCGGGTTGCCGCTGGCGAGGTTGCCGAGGATGAAGCGCGAGGCCTGCTCGAAGCTCGGCCCCTCGATGCGGGCGAGAAACCGCTTCTCGCGCGCGACACGGTCAACGGCCGCGCGGAAGCCTTCGATGTCATCCTCTCGGATCGGCCGGACGACGACCATGTCTGCGCGCCGCCCTTTCAGCCCTGGAGGAAATCCTTGAAGGCGTCGCCATAGTCCTTGTGCCAGCGCGACAGCGGCGGACGGTTCTCGACGATGTCGCCGGCGGCCCAGAGGATGCGCTTTTCGTCGGTGGGGCGCTCCACCTCGTTGTCCGGGCAGAGGATGTAGAAGTCACCGCGCTCGATGGAGGCGAGCATGAAGTCGATCGTCTGTCCGGGCGTCCAGGCGCCGGCCGGCTTTTCCGCGCGGTCGCCGGTGGTGAGCCCGGTCCAGACGAAGCCGGGGATCAGCAGCTTGGCCTCGATCCTGCCGCCCTCGATGCCGCGGAGCTCATGCTGGAGCGCTTCCGTCAGTACCTTCACGCCCGCCTTCGAGACGTTGTAGGCCGTGTCGCCGGGCGGCGTGGTGATGCCCTGCTTGGAGCCGGTGTTGATGACGAGGCCGGGCGCGCCGGACGCGACCATCTTCGGCACGAAGACCTGGACGCCGTTGACGACGCCCCACAGATTGGTGCCGATCACGCGCTGCCAGCTGTCGAGATCGCCGAGCGCCGGGCCACCATTGCCGATGCCGGCATTGTTCATGAGGACATGCACGGCACCGAAGCGTTCGAAGACAGCCTGCTGCAAAGCCTCGACATCGGCGCGGCTCGAGACATCCGTCCGGACGATGAGCACGTCGGGGCCGAGCGCCTGCCGCGCAAGGGCGATCGCCTCCTCGTTCCAGTCGGCAATCGCGACCTTGAGGCCGAGCGAAAGGAACTTCCGGGCCGCGGCGAAGCCGATGCCGGAGGCACCGCCGGTGATGACGGCGACATGGCCTGCTTCGATGGCGGGATGGGTCATGACGAGGATCCTGTCGTGGGAGACCGCGAGCGGCATCGGCGAAGCGGGGAGACGGCGCCGGCGCGATCGAAGGGAGTGCGCGGCGCATGATAACCCTCTATATCCGGATCGGGGACTGGATTTCCGATAGGGACCTCATGACGATGCGCCGCACCCTTCTCGCTCTCGCGCTGATTGCCGCCACGACGCCGGCGGCCCTCGCCTGCACGGAGGACGAGTTGCAGGCGAAGTCGATCGAGCTTGCCGATCTCGTCAAGGCGATCGTCGCCAAGGATCCGGCGCAGCAGCCGACCTGGCGCGCCAAGCAGGTCGATGTCGATCGGCTGGCCGAACGAAGCACCAATATCGACGAGATCTGCGCCGCCTATGACAAGGCGATCGGCGAGGCGAAGGCCGCCCAGTAAGGCGGTCGGACCGCCGGGGGCACGACGGACGGAGCCGGTTCCTTGATCGAGATCACCGACGAGATCTCTCTCGACGAAAGCGAGATCGAGGAGACGTTCATCCGCGCCTCGGGTCCGGGCGGCCAGAACGTCAACAAGGTGTCGAGCGCGGTACAGCTCCGTTTCGACGCGCGGCGCTCGCGCTCGCTGCCCGACGATGTCGCTGTGCGACTGATGCGGCTCGCCGGTGCGCGGCTGACGCAGGACGGTGTCATCGTCATCACAGCTCAACGTCATCGGGACCAGGGGCGCAACCGTGCCGATGCGCTCGAGCGGCTGGTGGAGCTCATCCGAGCGGCCGTACCGAAGCCCGTGATCCGTCGCCCGACGCGTCCGACCAAGGCCTCGAAGGAGAAGCGGCTTTCCGAGAAGGCACGCCGCTCGGGCGTCAAGGCGATGCGCGGCGGCGTCGGCTCAGACTGATCGGCAGGGCTCAGTTCGATTTCATCGTTCCGTCATGCAACAATCCCGCCTTGCCGGGCATTGAAACTCGGGCTCAACAGCGGGACGGGGAACGACCCATGACTATCATCTGGACCATCATCATCGGCCTCATCGCGGGCGTCATCGCGAAGTTCATCATGCCGGGCGACAATGAGCCCAAGGGATTCATCCTGACCATCCTGCTCGGCATCGCCGGCGCCTTCGTCGCGACCTGGCTGGGTCAGGCGATCGGATGGTACGGACCCAACGACCAGGCCGGGCTTATCGGCTCGGTGGTCGGTGCGATCATCGTCCTCTTCATCTGGGGGATGATCGTGAGGCGGCGGGCCTGAGCCCGCCAGTCCATTCTCGACAGCGATCGGCGGGCCCTCAGGCCCGCCTTTCCGTTCAGCGTCGGCGGGGCGGCTCGATCTCGCCGAAATGCTCCTCAAACGCCTCTGTGATCGGGCAGCGGCCGGTCGCGCCGCGATAGGCGAGATAGGAGCCCGTCGCGAGCGCGAGAACCGACAGGAAGCGGTTCGGACGCGGACGCACGGCGGCGGCGGCGAGAGCCAGGCCGGCCAGCACGGACAGCGTGCGGCCCCCGGTCGACATTGTCGGCACGGCGATCGGGTCGGCGGTGCGCGAGCGGAACATCATGTCGTGTCTCCTTGTGGAATCGCGGCAATCGGGTGTCTCTTCGCGCCGGTCGGCGCTAATTCCGGCCATCCGCGTCGATACGCTCCGCGAGCGAAGCGGCGCTGCGGACGAAGGTTCAACGCGGCATCGGATTTTGCGTTCCCGAGGGGAGCGGCGCAGGGAGGATCGGGCGATGATCAGAGTCGGCATAGGTGGCTGGGTTTTCGAGCCATGGCGCGGCGTCTTCTATCCGGAAGGCCTGCCGCAGAAGCGCGAACTGGAGCATGCCAGCCGCCATGTCACATCGATCGAGATCAACGGCACCTATTACGGCACGCAGAAGCCGGCGAGCTTCCGCAAATGGGCCGACGAGACGCCGGACGATTTCGTCTTCGCACTGAAGGGCTCCCGCTACACGACCAATCGCCGCAAGCTGGCCGAGGCCGGCGAGTCGGTCCGCCGTCTGATCGACAGCGGCGTCACCGAGCTCGGCGACAAGCTCGGGCCGATCAACTGGCAGTTCATGGAGACGAAGGCCTTCGATCCGGAGGACTTCGAGGCATTCCTGGCGCTGCTGCCGCCGAAGGAGGGCAGCCGTCGTCTTCGCCACGCCGTCGAGGTGCGGCACGACAGCTTCAAGGTGCCGGAATTCGTCGCGCTCGCCCGGAAATACGGCGTCGCGATCGTGCTGGCGGACTCCCAAAGCTTTCCGCTTATCGCCGATCCGACCGCCGACTTCGTCTATGCCCGTCTCCAGTCGGCTTCGGAGGCCGAACAAGTGGGTTATTCCGCCGCAGCCCTCGACGGCTGGCAGGCGCGCGCGAAGACCTTCGCGAAGGGCGGTGTCCCGGATGACTTGCCGCTCCTCGCCGGTGCCGGTGAGCGCGAGGGCGGGCGCGACGTTTTCATCTACATGATCAACGGCTTCAAGCCAAAGGCGCCCGCCGCGGCCATGGCCTTGATCGAGCGCCTCGGCGGGCGCTGACCGCAGGCTGACAACCTCTCTGAAACGGCGTCCGCGCGCCGCTTGCCAAGGCGATATGTGCGGTTTGGTGCACAATGCACGCCGCATTCTCGCCTTCTTTCGCCGATTGATGAACGACGTCGAACGAGAACCCCTTTTCGATCAGGTGTCGCAGCGCGCCGGCGAGCGCGGATTCGGAGATGTACCGGTTGAGTTCCAAGCTCTCACTTTCGGCCAGGACCTGTCTGCCCGCCCTCGCGGTCGGCGTCGTGGCCATCGCGGCTTCCACGAGCCTCTCCATCACGCCGGCCGAAGCCGGCACCCAGTGTGGCGGCGCCTCCTGGTACAAGCTCTCCGGCAAGACGGCGAGCGGCGAGCGCAACAATCCCTCGGCCCTGACGGCCGCCCATCGCTCCCTTCCCTTCGGCACGCGCGTCAAGGTGCAGAACCTGCGCAACGGCAAGTTCGTCGTCGTGCGCATCAATGATCGCGGTCCCTTCATCCGCGGCCGCGTCATCGACGTTTCCCGCGCCGCGGCGCAGCAGCTCGGCATGGTGTCGAGCGGCACCGCCAAGGTCCGCCTCGAGGTCGAGGGCAAGGCGCTGCGCGGCGCCTGCGGCTGATCTCAGCGCTCCTCCAGCGCGACGGCCTTGATCAGCGCCGTCACGGCGACCCCCGGTGCGAGGGCGAGGTCCCGCGCGGCGCCGCGCGTGATGCGGGCGATGAGCGGCGTTCCTGCGACATCGAGCGTCACGGCGATCTCGTCGCCTTCCTCGCCGAGGCCTGAGACTATCGCTTCGAGGCGGTTTCTGATCGAGATGATGCCCGGTTCGCCGAGCGCGAGCGCGATGTCGCGTGCGCGGATGACGACCCTCACGGTGGTTCCGGACGGCTTGCGGAGGCGCGGCACATGCAGCCGGCCCCCCGGATGGGCGAGGGCGGTGACGCCGTCGTCATCCGTCCCCAGCACCTTCGCCGACAGGATGCCGCCGATCTCGTGGTCGCGGCCCTCGCGCGCGAACACCCTGTCGACCGGACCGTCGGCGACGACGCGCCCACCCTCGATGATCACCGCCTGATCGGCGAGCCGCGCCACCTCTTCGATCGCGTGGCTGACATAAAGGATCGGCAGCGTCATTCCGTCCGCCAGCCGCTCCAGATAGGGCAGGATCTCGGCCCGCCGGCCGCGGTCGAGCGCAGCGAGCGGTTCGTCCATCAGCAGGAGCCGCGGACGAGCGAGCAGTGCCCGGCCGATCGCGACCCGCTGCTTCTCCCCGCCGGAAAGGTCGCGCGGTCGCCGGTCGAGCAAATGGCCGATGCCGAGGAGATCGACGATGGCCGCGAAATCGGCAACGCGCGTGGCACGACGTGCGAACCAGCCGCCATAGTTGAGGTTCGAGCGCACCGAGAGATGCGGGAACAGCCGCGCGTCCTGGAAGACATAGCCGATGCGTCGGCGATGCGGTGCGAGGTTGATGCCGGCATCCGCGTCGAAGAGCATCGTCTTGCCGAGCGCGATGCGGCCACGGTCGGGGCGAACCAGCCCGGCCACGCAATTGACGATTGTCGTCTTGCCCGAGCCTGATGGCCCGTAGAGCGCCGTGACGCGCCCGGTCTGCTCGAAGCGCATAGCGAGGTCGAACGCGCCGAGCCGCTTGCCGATATCGACGACGAGGCTCATGGGCCGTCCTCGCGCCGCGCCCGCCTGGCGATCGCCTCGGAGATCAGCAGGGCGCCCAGCGAGATCAGCACCGACATCGCCGTCAGCCGCAGCGCCGCGCCGTCGCCGCCCGGCGTCTGGATCAGGCTGTAGATCGCCGAGGGTATCGTCTGGGTCTCGCCGGGAATGTTGGAGACGAAGGTGATGGTTGCGCCGAATTCGCCGAGCGCGCGGGCGAATGAGAGGACGATGCCGGCGAGGATGCCGGGGAGGGCCAGCGGCAGCGTCACCGTCAGGAAAACCGCGACGCGCCCCGCACCGAGCGTCGCCGCCGCCTGTTCGAGCCGCCGATCGATCGCCTCGATCGAAAGCGCGATCGCCCGCACCATCAGCGGAAAGCCCATGACGGCGCAGGCGAGCGCCGCGCCGGTCCAGCGGAAGGCAAGCACGATGCCGAAATGCTGGTCGAGGAAAGCGCCGATCGGTCCCCGGCGCCCGAAGGCCAGCAGCAGCAGGAACCCGGTCACGACCGGCGGCATCACCAGCGGCAGGTGAACGACTGCCGAGAGCAGGGTGCGCCCCGGAAAGCGCCCGCGCGCCAGGAGCAGGGCGACGGCGATGCCGAGCGGAAGGCTCGCGGCAACCGCCACGCCGGCGACGCGCAGGCTGAGCGCGATCGCCGTCCATTCCTCGGCGGTGAAGATCTCTGCCATCGGCCTCGCGCCCGTGTCGTCCGGGCCGACCCTAACCCTTCACGTCGGGAACCGTGAACCCCGCACCCTCGAAGATCGCGCGTGCTTCCGCCGAGCGGAGGAAAGCGAGGAAGGCCTCCGCCCCCGGATTCGTCGAGGCCTTGATGCGGGCGAGGGGATAGACGATCGGCTTGTGGCTGTCTTCGGGGAACGTTCCCACCACGCGGACGTCCGGTTCCGCTCTGGCGTCCGTGCCGTAGACGATGCCGAACGGTGCCTCGCCACGCGCGACGTAGGCGAGGGCCGCGCGCACATTGTCGGCTTCGGCGACATGCGGCGCCACGGCGGCCCAGACGCCGAGCTTCTCCAGCGCCGCCTTGCCATATTTGCCGGCCGGCACCGAAGCGACCGCGGCCATGGCCAGCTTGCCGTCGGCGCCGAGCGCCTCGGCAAGAGGAAAGCCGGGCGCGATGACGAGCGAAGCCGTCGAGGCCTTCGGGGCGACGAGGACGAGCGTGTTACCGAGCAGCGTCACGCGCGATGCCGGATCGATCAGGTCCTTCTTGTCCAGCTCGTCCATCCAGTCGAGATCGGCGGAGATGAAGAGATCGGCCGGTGCACCGGCCTCGATCTGCCTCGCGAGTTGCGAGGAGCCCGCATAGCTGACGACGACCTTTCCGCCCGACTTCGCCTCATAGGCCTCCACGGCCGCGCCCAAGGCGTCCTTGAGGCTGGCGGCGGCGAAGACGACCGTGTCGGCGGCCCCGGCCGGCAGCGCGGCCAACGGCATTGCGAGGAGGGCGAGGCCGGCGAGCGCGGCGGCGAATCGTCGTGTGAGGAAGGTCATGGCAGGGCTCCGGATCGGAGCGATATTTCTGCACGGAAATGTCGCTCGATCAATCGCCGTGATCCATCGATCGCCAAACGGAATTGGACGCCGCAATCGGAGCCGGCGATCATGCTGTCGGACAAGGGGGATGCGATGACCGGAACCTACACGCTCTATTCGATGCAGGCCTCGGGCAACTGCTACAAGCCGCGGCTCGCCATGCACGAACTCGGCATTCCGTTCCGGATCGTCGAAGTGGTGAAGGGCGCGGGCCAGACGACCGCCCCCGAATTCCTCAGCCTCAATCCCAATGCGCAGGTGCCGCTGCTGATCCTGCCCGACGGCCGCCCGCTGTCGGAATCGAACGCCATGCTGTTGCATCTGGCCGAGGGCAGTGCGCTGGTGCCCGAAGACCCCTATGACCGGGCGCTCTGCTGGCAATGGCTGTTCTTCGAGCAGTACAGCCACGAGCCGGTGATCGCCGTCGCCCGCAACTGGCTGCATCTGACGCCGGGCGGCCGGGCGGCCATGGCGCACCGGATCGAGGAGTGGCAGACGCGGGGCCACAAGGCGCTCACCGTCATGGAGCGGCGGCTCGAACAGGCCGACTTCCTGGCCGGATCCGGCTTTTCGGTCGCCGATATCGCGCTCTATGCCTATACCCATGTCGCCGGCGACGCCGACTATGATCTCGGCCTTTATCCGGCGATCCGGGCCTGGCTGGCACGCGTCGCCGCGCGGCCCCGCCATGTCGGGCTGGAGTGGCGGCCGGCGGCGTGACCGCGATCACAGACTCGTTCAGCTTCCCCGCCTAAGGATCGGCGGCGGCACGCGATTCCGCCTGTCGCCCCTTGCCATGATTTGACCACGCATTCTTGCGGTGCCGGACACATTCGCTCCGAACGGGCGCCGCACTCGGGCGTCTGAATGACCGGCATTGCGATTGACCGAACCGACGGGGACGAGCCATGCACGAGCGCTTCACATTTGGACGAGATCCGCGGCGCGAGACGCGGACCCGCCGCGCCTTCATGCTCTGGATGGCCGCCTATACCGCCGCGCTCGTGCTCGTTGCGATCGTCTCGCTCACCGGTGGCGTCAGCCAGAACCATGGAGAGCCGACGCAACAGGCGCGCGTCATGATGGCGCCGCAGAGCGCGCTCGATCCGCGCCCCGCGACGGTTCTGGTCGATCTCGGGGATGACGGCTGACCGCCGTCCCCCTGCTCAGAACTTGTGAAAGATGAAGGCGGCGCCGCCGGCGATGAGCGCGAAGCCGACCAGGTGGTTCCAGCCGAGCGGCTCCTTCAGATAGAGCCAGGAGAACAGCGCGAACACGACGAGGGTGATCACCTCCTGCATCGTCTTCAGCTGGGCCGCCGAATAGACGCCGTGGCCGATGCGGTTGGCAGGAACGGCGAGGCAGTACTCGACCAGCGCGATGCTCCAGGAGATCAGGATCACCTTGACCAGGTTGGTCGAGGGGAATTTGAGATGCCAGTACCAGGCCGTCGTCATGAAGACGTTGGAGCCGATCAGAAGCAGGATCGGCGCAATGGCCGGGGAAAGGAAGTTGGGCATTCGGACCTTCTTCGCTGGCGGAACCGTGCGGGGAGTGACGGCACGCGCTGAATAGAGCGGCCGGTGACCAGACGCCAAGGGGAGCCGAGGTCACAGTCAGCCGCAAATTGTCGTGACTACGCGCCGGTTCCGGCCTGCGACAGCGTGGACGCGGCAGGGAACGCCGCGGCATGATCGCGGCGGGATCGACCGCCGCGGACCAGAAACGTGCACAAGCCCAACCAGATCGAAGGACTGCGCTTCCGCCTCGTGCTGAAGCCGGGCTTCGCGCTCGGCCCCGGCAAGGCGGATCTTCTCGAGGCGGTCGCGGCCACCGGCTCGCTGGCATCCGCCGGCGAGCGGCTCGGCATGAGCCCCAAGCGCGTCTGGACGCTCACCCGCGAAATGAACGAAGCCTTCCGCGCGCCGCTGATCGAGACCGAGAAGGGCGGCAGCGGCGGCGGTGGTGGCGCGCGTCTCTCGCCGCTCGGCGAAGAGGTGCTGGCCCGCTATCGCGCGATGGAGCGGGACGCGACCCAAGCGATCGCAGCGGGAATGGACGCGCTCAGGTCGGTGCTTCGCTAGGCGGTCTTGGGGACAGGCCGAGACGCGCGGCGATGCCGGACGCAGCGGCTACGCCGGTCGCCATCACCGCCTGCAGCAGATAGCCACCGGTCGGCGCTTCCCAGTCCAGCATCTCGCCGGCAACGAAGGTGCCGGGCCGCGCCGTCAGCATCAGCGTGTCGTCGATGGCATCGCGGCTGACGCCGCCGGCGGTCGAGATGGCGCGGGCAAGACCGGACGGCTCGCCAATCGTCAGCGGCACGGATTTGATCAGGGCGGCGAGCGCGGTGGGATCGCGGGGAAGGTCGCGCACTGCCTCGCGCATCAGGTTGATCGCGACTGGTGCCAGCTGTGTTGCCTTGCGCAGGCGGTTCGCGAGCGATTCGCTCGGACGTTGCCGTGCCAGCCGCCCCGCGATGGCCTCGGCGCTGCGCTGGGGCAGGAGATCGAGCGTCACCGTTGCCGATCCTTCTCGCGCCACGGCGTCCCGCAGCGGCGCCGAGAGGGCGTAGATCGCGCCGCCTTCGAGGCCGTACTTCGTCACCATCGCCTCGCCGCGGACGCTCTTTCTGCCGAAGCTGATCGCGATGTTCTTGAGCGGCTCACCGGCGAAGCGGCCGCGGAAGCTCTCCGACCAGGCGACGGCGAAGCCGGAATTGGCGGCCCTCAGCGGCGTCACGGCGACGCCGGCCGCCGTCAGTATTGCCGCGAAGCTGCCGTCGGAGCCGAGGCGCGGCCAGCTGGCGCCACCGACCGCGAGGAGCGTCGCATCGCCATCGATCACCTCCTCGGACCCATCGGCCCTGCGGAAGCGGTTGGCGGAGGGGCCATCGAAGCCGATCCAGTCCATGCGCAGCCGCAAGGTGACCCCGAGCGCATCGAGACGACGCAGCCAGGCGCGCAGCAGCGGCGAGGCCTTCATCGATTTCGGAAAGACACGGCCGCTCGAACCGACGAAGGTCTCCTCGCCGAGCCCGGCGGCGAAGGCGCGCGTGGCCTCGGGCGGGAAGGCTTCGATCATCGGCGTGAGCCAGGGTTCGGCCGCCCCGTAACGCGCGAGGAACGCCGGAAGCGGCTCGCCATGCGTCAGGTTCAGTCCGCCGCGCCCGGCCATCAGCAGCTTGCGGCCGGGGGAGGGCATGCGGTCGAACACCGTCACCGCCGCGCCTGCTTGCGCGAGGCGTTCGGCGGCGATCAGGCCCGCCGGGCCGGCGCCGATGATGGCGACGCTCGGCCGGGCGGATGCATCGGACGACATGGGGCTGTGCCGGCGGGCGGCTTACTGCTTGCCGACGAGCTTGTCCGCGAAGAGCGCCGCGCTCTTGGCGTAGACCTCGGCCTTGTTCCACTGGCGCAGCACGTTGAAATTGGCCGAGCCTTCTTCCCAGCTGCCGCCGCGCTGCCAGCCATAGCCCTTCAGATAGTTGGCGGTCGAGGCGAGGACGTCGGCCGGGCTGTGGCGCAGATCTGCATGGCCGTTGCCATCGAAATCGACCGCGAAGCGGACATACGAAGTCGGCAGGAACTGCGTCTGGCCGAGTTCGCCGGCCCAGGCACCCTTCATGTCGCCGGGCGAAAGATCACCGCGCTGAACGATGGTCAGCGCCGCCATCAACTGGTCGGTGAAGAAGGCGGAGCGGCGGCAGTCGAAGGCGAGGGTCGCCAGCGAACGGAAGGTCGACATGGTGCCGCTGCCGGCGCCGAAATCGGTCTCCATGCCCCAGATCGCGATGAGGATCGGCGCGGGCACGCCGTAGGTCTTCTCGATGCGCGCCAGCACATTGGCATATTGCTGCATCAGCTTCTTGCCCTTGGCGACGCGGCCGGCCGAGACGACGCGGGCCGAATAGACCGAGAAGGGCTGCTTGAAGTGCTTCTGGTTGCGGTCGAGCTTGATGACGCGGGGATCGTAAGTGACGCCGGAAAGCGCCGCGTTGACGACGCGGGGCGAGATGCCGTTCGCCGCCGCTTCCGCCTTGAAGCTGTCGAGCCAGGCCGGGAAGTCGGCGGGATTGTTGCTGCAGGTGGCGGCATTCGCCGCGGTAGCGCCGGCAAGGAGAACCGTGGCGGCGGCCAGCATACGGAGCTTGTTCTTGATCATGATCAGCCTTCTTCTTCTCCGCGTCGCTGGGGACATTGGCTCGCGGCAGTCACACGGACCGGGAGGATGACGCGTTCAAGGTTACTTTCTCGTTGAAATCGAGCCTGAACATGGCAGGCGGCCGCTATCCGCCGGTTTCTTCACCGAAACCGCGCCGCTTCAGGCGGCGGATGGACTGATCGAGCGCCGAGAGGAAGGCCGAGCGGTCGCTGCGCGAGAAGGGCGGCGGGCCGCCCGTGACGGCGCCGGCGCTGCGCAGCTCCTCCATGAGATTGCGCGTCGCGAGCGCCATCCCGATCGAGTCCGCCGTGAAGGCGCGTCCGTTCGGCGCGAGGACGTCGGCGCCCGCCTTGATGGCGCGATCTGCGAGGGGGATGTCCGCCGTGATGACGATGGTTCCCGGCGCGGCGCGCTCGGCGATCCAGTCATCGGCGACATTGAGCCCGCTGCCGACCAGCACGCGCTCGATCGACGGATCGCGAGGGATGGCGATCGGGGCATTGGCGACGACATAGGTCTTGAGGCCGTGCCGCGCGGCGACCTTGTAGACCTCGTCCTTGACCGGACAGGCATCGGCGTCGACGAGGATGACGATCTGGCCGCTCACGGCTCCTCCCAAAAATAAGAAGGGCCGCCGTCAGGCGACCCTTCCATTGTCAGACCGCGACCTGGCCGAAACCAGGCTCCGTGGCGAAGCCAACCGGGGGCCGGTCAGGCGGCGCAGATCTCCACGAAGTCAGAGATCCGGACCATCGTGACGAAGCCTCGCGGCGAACGACAATGAGACACGGGATCACCTCCTTTCGTTTGTTGACGATGAGGAGAGGATAGACCAGTTTGCCGCCGCCGTTAAGGGAAAAATCCTGCGCCGTCAGCGGATTGCCCGAAGGAGGGCCGTATCGGGGAAGCAGGTCGCGGCGCGGCCGTTCTCTTCCTGCCATGATCCGACGGCGATGCGGGTCTTGTAGCCGACGAGCCCGTCGGCGCTGCCGACATCGACGCCGCGCGCCTCCAGGCGCTGCTGCATGGCGCGGACGTCGCCGCGGTCGAAGCCGCCGACATCGGCCCAGCGGCCGGAGAAGGGCGCGGCATTGCCACGGATCCGGTCGGCGAGATGGCCGATGAAGAGCGCGTAGAGGTCGCTCTCGTTGTACGTCTTCAGGACATAGAAATTGTCGGTGACGAGGAAGGCCGGGCCAAAACGGCCAGCCGGCATCAGCAGATGCATAACCTGCTTCTGCGAGCGCGCCTTGATCGGCGTGCCGTCCGGATTGCGGACGCCCATCTCGATCCAGGCGGAAAGCGGCTTGCCCTGGTCGGGGCCCTCCAGCGTGCAGGAGACGGTGGCTGGGACCTGCACCTCGAAGCCCCAGCCGGTGCCCGCCTGCCAGCCGTTCTGCTTCAGGTAGTTGGCGATCGAGCCGAGGACGTCGGGGACCGACTTCCAGATGTCGCGCCGGCCTGTCCGGTCGAAATCGACCGCGGTCGAGAGATAGACGGAGGGCAGGAACTGCGGCTGGCCGAGCGCCCCGGCCCAGGAACTCTTGAACTCCGACAACGGCACATGATCGCCCTCGAGGATGACGAGGGCGTCGATGAACTGCGGATAGAAATGGTCCTTGCGCGTGCCCATGAAGGCTTCGGTCGCCAGCGCCTGGATGGCCGAGTAGCGCAGCCGCGCGGCGCCGTAACCGGATTCGCGGCCCCAGATCGCGACGATGATGGAAGGCGGAACGCCATAGCGCGTCTCGACCTCGGCGAGCGTCCGCGACCATGTCGTGAAGCGCGTGCGCCCGCCCTGAACGAGCGCGCGCATCTTGCCCTCCTCGAAATAGGGGGCCGGGCCACGGAATTCGGCCTGCCGCTGCGGTTCCTCGCGGGTCCGCGGCTGGCCGGGAGGGGCCAGTTCGGGGAGCGTCCAGTCGAGCTTCAGCCCGGCGAAGGCACGGTCCATTGTGGTCTGCGAGACGCCTTTGGCCGCTGCATCGGTCCGGACAGTGGTCGCCAGCCACCGCTGGAAGGCCGCCTCGGTTTCGGCGCGCGGCTGGGCGCCGAAGGCCGCGAGCGGCAACAGAACGAGCAGGGCAAGGCTCAGGAAGAAGCGCAAGACGTCACTCCGTCGGGGACCCGGAATCGGTTGCCGACAGTGAACAATCGCCGGCGGCGGCGCAATGCGTCTTCACCGACCCATCCAGTTCTGGCGCAGCCGCTCGCCGATCATGCAATCCGAGCCTCCGGTCGCCGCGTCCGCGGCCGCCAGCATGAGCCGGGGCTTCGTGGCGGCGATCTCCTGGATCAGCTTGCGCCGGATCGCCGTCTCGAACTCGTCCGTGGAGGTCACGGTGATCGTAAAGGCGCCCGGCCCGCCCACCACGCAGTCGCGATAATAGAGGTCGAGATCGGCGATATCGAAGCGACTGAAGCCGCCGCCGGGCCGCAGGACGATCGGCAGGCCGTTGACGACGATTCCCCGTGCAAGCACCGCATCACGGGCAGGCTCGACGGGAAGGCCGCTATTGTTGGGCCCGTCGCCCGAGACGTCGATGACGAGCCGTTCGCCCGCGAAGCCGTTGTTCTCGAACAGCGTCGCCGCGAAGATGAGGATCGAGGAGATGGAGGTACCGAAACGGCCCGAGGGATCGGCCGGGCCGATGGCCGACGCAAATCCCGCGGCGCTCGCCTCGTCCTCGACCAGACGCCAAGGCACCACCACGCTCTCCGACCCGGGTCCCGACCATTCGACATAGGTGAGGGCGATGCGGCCGTGGAGGCCAGAGCGAATGGCGCCGATTACGTCGGGATGGCGGAGCGCCGCGCGGTAGCCCTGCCGCTGCAACTCGCGTTCGCCGACATCCATCGACCGCGAGACATCCACGGCGAGCACCAGTTCGACATCGACGGCATCGTCGGCAGCCCGCGCCGGCGAGGCAGACGCGAGGGCGGCGAGAATAGCCAGAAGGCAAAGAAAGGAAGCCATCGGGAACCTGCCGTCGGGGTTGGCATGCAGGACGGATGCGCTACTCGTCCAATGACGATAGGCTCGATGGCCGGCTGCGCAAGGCGCCCGGTGGAAGATCGGCATCGCAATTGCGTGAGGGCATCATGGCGAAAGGCGCCGTCGGGTCCACGGCCGCTGGCGCGGTCCTGCTCGCGACCATCCTCGCCTCCGGCATGGCCTTCATGGACGGATCTGTCGTGACGGTGGCGTTGCCGGCGATCCGCGAGGGGTTCGGCGCCAGCTTCGTCGAAGGTCAATGGACTGCCAACGCCTATACGCTGACGCTGGCGGCGTTCACGCTGCTCGGCGGTGCCGCCGGCGATGCGTTCGGGCTCCGGCGTGTCTTCATGCTCGGAACAGCCCTGTTCGGAATCGCCTCCGCCTTCTGCGGCTTTGCCTGGTCCGTTGAGGTGCTCATCGCCGCGCGCGCCGTGCAGGGCGTCGGCGGCGCACTGATGGTGCCGGGATCGCTCGCGCTCATCTCGGCCCACTACCCGCCCGCGGTGCGCGGGAGGGCGATCGGCACCTGGGCAGCGGCCTCGGCCATCGCGCCGGCGATCGGGCCGGTGCTCGGCGGTTTCCTCGTCGATCACGGCTCGTGGCGGGCGATCTTCCTCATCAACCTGCCGCTCGCCGCGGCGGTCCTGGCCGTGACGGCGCTGAAGGTGCCCGGCGGCGAGGCGCGGCGCGAGGCGCCGATGGATTGGGCCGGCGGCGCGCTGGCGGTTGTCGGGCTGGGGCTGCTGGCCTTCGGCCTGACCCGCCTCGCGGAGCCGGGCGGCGGGGCAGGATTCGATCTGGCGGCAACCGTCGCGGGGCTCGCCGTACTGGCCGGGTTCATTCTCTTCGAGCGGCGCACCGCGCATCCGATGATGCCGCTCGCGCTCTTCGCCGACCGCCAGTTCGCCGGCGTCAATCTCCTCACGCTGCTGCTCTATTTCGCGCTGTCCGGAGCGCTATTCTTCCTGCCGACCGCGCTCATCGAGGCGCATCGCTATCCGGCGGCGCTGGCGGGCTCGGTGTTCCTGCCCTTCGTGCTCGTGATGGGCCTGCTGTCGCGCTATGGCGGCGGGCTCGCCGACCGCCTCGGCCCACGGCCCGTGCTGACCGTGGGCCCGATCGTGACAGGGCTCGCCTTCGTGCTGCTTGCGCCCGCCGTGCAGAATGGCGGCTTCCTCACCGCGATCGTGCCCGTCATGCTGCTGATGGGGCTCGGAATGGGCATCACGGTGGCGCCGCTTTCGACGGCGGTGATGAATGCCGCGCCGCCGTCGCTCGGCGGGGCCGCGTCCGGTGTCAACAACGCCGTCGCGCGTGTCGCGGGTCTCGTCGCGGTCGCGAGCCTCGGCCTCGCCGTCGGCATCGGCTTTTCGCTGACACTCGGCGGCGAGACCGGCGCGGCCGCCGATGCCGTGCGGGCCGCAGGCTTCGGCGCGGCTTCGGCGGGCGCCGACCTGGCGACGATGCTCCTTCGCACGCGCGCCACCATCGCCGGCTTCGGCGCGGCGACGGTGATCTGCGGCGTCCTCGCGATCCTCGCGGGCATCGTCGGCTGGCTGACGGTGCGGCCGCAGGCGTAAGGTCCGAGCGGCCGCCCGTCGTCTCATCAGGCGGCGTGCAGGCCGGCGCGTCGCGCTTCCGCCGCCACGCGGCCGTGGCATTCGGCGAGATGGTCGAAACGAGCGACATAGCTGCCGGCGCCGGCGGTGATCGAGCGGAGTTCGACGATCAGCCCCGCCATCTCCGCCTCGGGGATCTCCGCCTCGATGACGTCCCAGCCCGGCCAGCCGCGGCGCGCGTCGAAGCCGAGCAACTGGCCGCGCCGCTGAGTGACCATCATGTTGACGCGCGGCGCCGCCTCGGAGGGAACGCGGATCGAGACATGCAGCACCGGCTCCAGCAGCACGGGCTGGCAGGCCTCAAGCGCCTCGCGCATGCCGATCTGCGCCGCCGTGCGGAAGGCTTGATCGGAGGAGTCGACGCTGTGATAGGAGCCGTCGACGAGGCGCACCGCGACATCGACGACGGGATGGCCGAGCGGCCCCTTGCGCAGCACGTCCTCGACGCCGGCCTGCACGGCAGGGATGTAGTTGCGCGGGATGGCGCCTCCGGTGACCGCATCCTCGAACAGGAAGCCGGCGCCGCGCGGCTGCGGCCGGACCTCGAGCACGCAGTCGCCGAACTGGCCGTGGCCGCCGGACTGCTTCTTATGCCGCCCGCGAACGCTCGCCGCCTTGCCGATCGTCTCGCGATAGGGAACGGCCGGGGCCTGTTGCTCGATCGCGAGACCATAGCGCGCGGCGAGGCGTTCCAGCGTGACGCGGAGATGCATCTCGCCTTGGCCGCCGAGGCGCAGTTCCCCCGTCTCGGCATCGTGGCCGATGACGAGAGCCGGACTCTCCTCGATCATCTTCGCCAGCGCCTGCGCGAGTTTCGCCTCGTCCCTGCGTTCCGCCGGCGCGAGCGCGACCCCGATGACGGGCTCCGGTGTCGCGAGCGGCGCAAGCTGGACCGGCATCGCGCGACCCGTCGAAAGGGTCATGCCGGTTCGGGCGCCGTCGAGCTTGGCGAAACCGGCCGTTTCGCCCGCCGCTGCCGCCTCTCGCTTTGCCATTTGCTGGCCGAGCAGGCGGACGACGCCGGAGACGCGACCGACGGAGCCGGTCGGGCCGTTGAGTTCGGCGCCCTCGTCGACGCGTCCAGCAAGCACCCGGCCGACCGAGAGCTTCCCGGCATGGCCGGCATTGATGGTCTTCACGACCTGCACCACCGTATCGCCGCCGGCATCGAGACCGAGCCGCGCCGCGGTCGCTGCGACATCCGGCGCCTCGTGGCGGATCGCCTTCATCAGGCGGCCGATGCCATGGCCATGAAGGGCGGAGCCGATGAGCACCGGGCAGAGGATGCCGGCGCGGAAGTCGGCCACGAGATCGGCGAAGACATGCTCACGCGAGGGCTCGATGTCCGAGAGCAGTTCCTCCATCAGCGTGTCGTCATAGTCGGCGAGCTTTTCCAGCATCGCATATCGGGCAGCAGCCTCGCGGTCGCGCTCCTGGCCGGCAAGCGGGATCACCTCGCTCGGCGCCTGTTCGCGGTAGAGGAAGGCCCGCTCGAGCGCGAGATCGACGAATCCCGTGACGATGTCGTTCTGGCGGATCGGAATATGGCGCAGCAGCAGCGGCACGCCACTGGCGGCCTGAAGCATGGCCAACGTCTCCTCGACGCCGAGTTCGCTGCGGTCGATCTTGTTGAGGAAGATGAAATGCGGGAGGCCGCGCTCCTCCAGCTGCTTCAGCCAGGTCTGCAGGGCCGGCATCTTGCGGGGATCCGCCTCGACGACCACCACGGCGCAATCGACCGCGGCGAGGACCGCCTCCGCCTCATGCGCGAACTCGACCGAGCCGGGACAGTCGAAGATGGTGATGCGGTCGTCCAGAAAGCCGGTCTCGGCGATGTTGATCTCGACGCTCATCTGATGAGCTCTCGCCTCTGGCGAGGCATCCCCGACCGATGTGGCGGCCTGGACGCTGCCCGGTCGCGCGATCGCTCCCGTGCGCGCCAGCATCGCCTCGAGCAGCGTCGTCTTGCCGCTTGCGAACGGGCCGACCAGCGCGATCGCCTTGGGGCCGGCTCTTCTGCCGGCGTCCGATCCTCTTGCCTCCGTCATCGCTTCCTCCGTTCATGAAATGTTCTAGAGACATCCTCACGTCTTCGGTCGCGGGCCAGGCCCGGGAGCCCGGCCGGCCATGGGATGGTCTCAGGGAACGCGCGGTCGCGCAAGTTTGGCCGGTCCGAGGGGGGAGCGGACGGCAAACGGCCCGCGCGGATGAACCGGCGCGGGCCGCGGCAGAGACGGGGCGGTTGGCTGGATCAGGCGCTCGGAACGAGCGTCAGCGCGGCGCCGCCGGCAGCGGCGTTGAGGCCGATATTGCCCGTTATGCTGATCATCTGCAGGGCGATCGAACCGCCCGTGCCGCCGACGAGAACATTGGCGCCGACGCCTGCGACGACGCTCGCCTCGGCGGTCGCGCCGAGATAGAGGCCGGAGAGGGCGCCATGATGATAGCCGGCGACCGGAGCGAACACTGCCCAGATGATCTTGCCCTGACGGGTCCAGCCGATGTCGACACCGAGCTTCTTGATGTTGCCCGTGTAGGTCTCGACGCGGCCCTTGTTCGAGCGGAACGTGCAGGACAGCTCCTTGGCCGAGCCGATCACATAGCCGAGGCCGCCGCCGACATCGCATTCCAGCATGCCGATCTTCACGCCGTTGCGCTCGTCGTCCTGATAGGGCATCGGCTGGGACATGTCGGCGGCGCGGGCGACGCCTGCGGTGGCGAGCGCCGCGGCCAGCACGGCAGCGATCTTCATCGAGACGGACTTCATGCTCGTATTCCTTCTTCTAGCGAGCGGCACCGGAAACGGGCCGCTGTTGGAGCCCCGTTTAGGTCATGATAACGGAGAGCAGGCCGCTTTGATCCAAAGGAGCCTCGCACTGCGTCATCGCAAGCGGGGCTCGAGGTCGCAAGCCCTAGCGGCGGGTCTTGGTGAATCGGCGGCAAAAGTCGGGTGCCTTCATGCTCAAAGCCTATGTTCTCGCCGAGGGCGGGCCGTCGCCGGCAGCGCTTCCGCCGATCGAGGCGCTGGGCCGTGGCGAGGCGGGGGGCATCGGCTGGGTCGATCTCCATACTCCCGACAAGACCGAGGAGGCCGCGGCGGAGGCGTTTCTCGGCGGGCTGATCCCGACGCAGGAGGAACTGAGCGAGATCGAGTTCTCGAGCCGGTTCTATGTCGAGGACGACATCGTCATCATGACCGCTAGCATCATCGTCGGCATTGACCAGGGCACCCCGGGGCTGACGCCCTTCTCCTTCGCGCTCGGCAGGGACAAGCTCGTCACGCTGCGCTATGCCGACATGACGGCCTTCAAGCAGTTCATGCAGCGCTCGATGAAGGCCAGCAGCGGCTGCACCAGCGCGACCGGCGTCTTCGCCGCGCTCATGGAGGCGTTCATCGACCGGTCGGCGGATGTTCTGGAGCGGATCGCGCAGTCGGTCGATCGCCTGAACTCGGAGATCTTCGACCAGCGGGCGAGAAGGCGTCAGCGCAACCGGCGCCTCGCGGGGGCGATCAGCGGCCTTGGTGTCCAGGGCGATCTCGCCTCCAAGACGCGCGAGAGCCTCGCCTCGCTCGAGCGGCTCGTCCAGTATGCGGCGGCGATGGTGCCGGATCCGCCGAAGAGCAAGGGCACGTTCGCCGCGCGGCTGAAGCTGATGCTGCGCGACATCCGCTCGCTGGAGGACCACGCCAATTTCGTCATGAACAAGATCACCTTCCTGCTCGACGCGACGCTCGGCCTGATCTCGACCGAGCAGAACAAGGTGATCAGCGTGCTGACGATCGTCTCGACGGTCCTGCTGCCGCCGACGCTGATCGGCGCCATCTATGGAATGAACTTCGAGTACATGCCCGAGTTGCACTGGCATGTCGGCTATCCGGCGGCGCTCGGCGCGATGGTGCTCTCCGCCGTGCTGCCCTACCTTTACTTCAAGTGGCGCGACTGGCTCTGACGCCGCGTCAGAGATAGGGCGAAGCGAGGCGCGCGGCGGAATCGCGCAGGCGGACGAGGAGCGGCCGCCGCTTCAGTTCCGACTGGCGGACGCGGCGGGCGGACTTGACCTTGCCGTCGATGATCGCGTCCACCGTCGCGGCAAATTCCGACGAATAGGCCTCGACGTTGAACTCGAAATTGAGCCTGAGGCTGCGCGCGTCCCAGTTGGCGCTGCCGAACATTGCCCAGGCGCCGTCGACCGTCATCAGCTTGGAATGATCGAAGGGCGCGGCCGTGCGGCGGACGACGCAGCCGGCGCGCAGCAGCGGCGCGAGCAGCGCATTCATCGCCCAGTCCATGTAGACGTGGTTGGAATGGCCCGGCAGGACGAGTTCGACATGGACGCCGCGCAGCGCGGCGAGGGCGAGCTGCGATCCCAGCCGGTCGTCGGGCACGAAATAGGGCGTCACGATGCGGACCCGATTCTCGGCCCGGCCGATGGCCGAAGCCATGGTCCACATCAGCTTCTCGTTGTCTTCGTCCGGTCCGCTGGCGATGCCGCGCGCGGGGATGTCGCCGGCCGCGCTGATCTCGCCGAACCACGGCGCGCCGGTCAGGCGCTCTCCGGTCGTGAAGGCCCAGTCCTCGGCGAAGGTCTCCATCAGATGGGCGACCACCGGGCCCTCGACGCGGAAGTGCAGGTCCTGCACCGCCCGCTTCGGCGGAATGTCCATGACGCGGAAGAGATTGTCGGAGGCGATGTTCATGCCGCCCGTGAAGCCGAGCCGGCCGTCGATCACCAGCACCTTCTTGTGGGTGCGCAGGTTGATGAACGACATCTTCCAGGGCGCGATCTCGTGCATGAAGCGCGCAGCGGGCACGCCGGCTGCCTTCAGGCGCTGAAAGGCGGGGCTGCGCAGATAGCCGGAGCCGAGCCCGTCGACCAGCACGCGCACGGCGACGCCGCGCCGATGGGCGGCGATGAGGGAATCGATGATCGGCCCGCCGCCGGCATCGTCGTGGAAGATGAAGCTGCAGATCGCGACCGAGCGCTCAGCGGCGTCGATCGCCGTGCACATCTCGGGATAGGCCTCGTCGCCGCAGACGAGCGGGTGGAGCGCGTTGCCGGCGAGGAGGGGGCGGCCGGTGAGCCGCAGGCCGAACTCGGCCAGCGGTTCGAGATGCTCGTCGCCACCCTCAGGCTCGATGTCCTCCGGCGCAAGCGCATAGCGCGAGGTCGGCGCGTCGATGTCCGAGCCGGGTCCCGAGAGCTTGATCGCCTTGCGGCGCACGCGGTTGACGCCGAAGAGAAAATAGAGGACCGGCCCGATATAGGGCGACAGCCAGGCAAGCCCGATCCAGGCGATCGTGGATTGAGGCGCGAGCCGGGTCAGAAGGGCATGGACCGTGACAGCCGCGGCCATCGCGATATGGAGAAGCGACAGGAAAAGCGCGAAGCTGCTGCTGTCGAGGAAAGTCCCGATCATCGCTGCCGTTCAGTTGGTCGGAGGCTGCCAGAGCGGCGGCTGATGGGCCGGCGCGCCGTTGACCTCAATGATGTTGTTGTCGGGATCGATGAAATAGAGCTGGGGGAAGCCCGCGACGCCCGTTCGGCGCACCACGACCAGACGCGGATCGCCTTCCTGCACGTCTTCGCGGAAGCCAAGCGAGACAAGGTGGTTGAGCATGCCGTCGAAATCGTCGGTCCGGAAGGCGAAATGCCAGTCGTTCACGTCCGGAAAGGGGCGCCGGCGAAAGCAGCCCTCGTCATATTTGATGAGGTGAAGCTGCAGCTCCCCGCAGGCCAGCCAGACGCCTGCCGTCGAGAAGGGCGGACGTTGCAGCCGGTCGAGGCCGAACACGCGCTGATAGAACTCGATCGAGCGTTCGAGATCCGTGACCACCAGAGCCACGTGGTGGATCGACAAGCCGGCCATGATTGCCTCCCCGACAACCCGATTGAAGCGACGGGGCAGGATACGGTCCCGCCCCGCGGCTGTCGTCAGGAATCGCGGCGCCGGCGCGCCGATCAGCGAAGATTGCCGCAGAAGCGCTGGATGCGGGTGCAGGCTTCTTCGAGCGCCTCGGTCGAGGTCGCATAGGAGATGCGGAAATGCGGGGCGAGGCCGAAGGCCGAACCCTGGACCACCGCGACGCCTTCCTCTTCGAGAAGGGCCGTGACGAAGCTCTCGTCGTCGGTGATGCTGGCGCCGCCGGCCGAGGTCAGGCCGATGGTGCCGGCGCAGGACGGGAACACGTAGAAGGCGCCTTCCGGGTTCGGGCAGACGATGCCCTTCGCCTGGTTCAGCATCGAGACGACGAGGTCGCGCCGCTTGCGGAACACCTCGCGATTGGTGGCGATGAAATCCTGCGGCCCGTTCAGCGCCTCGACTGCCGCCCATTGCGAGATCGACGACGGATTGGAGGTCGACTGCGACTGGATGGTGCCGATCGCCTTGATGAGATGGGCGGGGCCGCCGGCATAGCCGATGCGCCAGCCGGTCATGGCATAGGCCTTCGAGACGCCGTTCACGGTCAGCGTCCGGTCATAGAGCCGCGGCTCGACTTCGGCGATGGTCGAGAATTCGAAGCCGTCGAAGACGAGATGTTCGTACATGTCGTCCGTCATGATCCACACATGCGGATGACGGAGCAGCACGTCGGCGATCGCCCGCAACTCGGCGCGCGTGTAGCCGGCGCCGGTCGGGTTCGACGGCGAGTTGAGGATCAGCCACTTCGTCTTCGGCGTGATCGCGGCTTCGAGCGCCGACGGGGCGATCTTGTAGCCGCTCTCCTGCGGACCCACGACCTCGACCGGCGTCGCGCCGGCGAGCGCGACGATCTCGGGATAGGACACCCAGTAGGGCGCAGGAATGATCACCTCGTCGCCGGGATTCAGCGTCGCCATCAGCGCGTTGTAGAGCACCTGCTTGCCGCCGGTGCCGACCGTGATCTGATTGGGCGCGTAGGTGAGGTTGTTCTCGCGCTTGAACTTGGCGGCGATGGCGGCCTTGAGCTCGGGGATGCCGTCGACGGCGGTGTACTTCGTCTTGCCCTCGCGGATCGCCCGGATGCCGGCTTCCTTGATGTTCTCGGGCGTGTCGAAATCAGGCTCGCCGGCGCCGAGGCCGATCACGTCGCGGCCGGCCGCTTTCAGCTCGCGCGCCTTGTTGGTGACCGCGATGGTCGCGGACGGCTTGATGCGGGCGAGGCTGTCGGCGAGGAAGGCCATTTTCAAGGCTCCGGAAGGAGGGATTGTGCGGCGCGGAACCTAGTCGCGCCGCCCCGCCAAGGCAAGCCGAAGCTGGTGCCATGGCGCCGCGCCACGCCATCGTGATTTGACGGCGGTGGCGCACGCCCTAGCTGTTGGGCAATCCATCGAAGGGACGGAGCGCATCATGCTGATCAGGCGGCGTCGGGGCTGGGAAATCGCCGAGCGGGAAGCGACGCCGGAGTCTGTCTTCCTGAACAGGCGCGCGATCCTCGCAGCCGGCGGCTTCGGCCTCGCCGCGCTGGCGCTCCCGCGCGCGCCCCGGGCTGAGGACGCCGATCCGGGCGCGTCGCTTTTTCCGGCCAAGCGCAATCCGCGCTACACCATCGAGCGCGATGTCACGCCGGAGGACATCAACCTCCACTACAACAACTTCTACGAATACGGCACCGACAAGGACCTCGCGGCGGCGGCGGAAGCGCTGAAGACACGGCCCTGGACGATTGCGATCGACGGCCTTGTCGAAGCACCCAAGACCGTCGCCATCGACGATCTCTTCAAGGCGATGACGTTCGAGGAACGGCTCTACCGCCACCGCTGCGTCGAGGCCTGGTCGATGACCGTGCCCTGGACCGGCTTTCCGCTCGCGGCGCTCGTCGCCTATGCGAAGCCGCTGTCGGGCGCCAAATATGTGCGCTTCGAGACCTTCATGGATCCGGCCATGGCGCCCGGCCAGAACGAGCCGTTCTATCCGTGGCCTTACGTCGAGGGGCTGACCATGGCGGAGGCGACCAACGAGCTCGCCTTCATGGTGACCGGGGCCTATGGCAAGCCGCTGCCCAATCAGATGGGTGCGCCGATCCGCCTGCATACTCCGTGGAAGTACGGTTTCAAGAGCATCAAGTCGATCGTGAAGGTGTCATTCGTCGAGGAGCAGCCGCTCAATTTCTGGCAGCAGTTGCAGTCCTCGGAATACGGCTTCTGGGCGAATGTGAACCCCGAGGTGCCGCATCCGCGCTGGAGCCAGGCGACCGAAACCGTGCTCGGCACCAACCAGCGCATCCCGACGCAGCTCTTCAACGGCTACGGCGCGTTCGTCGCCGACCTCTACAAGGACCTGCAGGGGCAGCCGCTCTATATGTGAGCAGTCCTGCTGCGGCGCATCAGCCGGAGTGCATCGCAAAAAGAAAAGGCCGGGCGCTCTTGCGAGGCCCGGCTAAGTCTTTGTTGCTGCGGCAGGGAAGACGCAGCAAACACCTTCCAGAGGGAACAGTTGAGGTCCACGGGCGGCAGGGAGGAGGAAGCCGCCGGCAACGCATCAACTGATGAGAGATATGGAGCGATCGCTCTGCACAAACAACCGGCATCAATGCATTGCAGCTATGCATTTCCGGTGGATCAGAACAAAAATTCGTGAAGGGTCGAATTCTGGAATGTCGAGCGTCGATCGGCGGTCGATCCGGAAAGATTTTGCGCCAATTCGCTGAAAAAACGCTACGGCGGCCATAGGGCTTTTCGCAGTGCAGCGTAGTGCATGCAATGCTGGCGCCGAAATGTGCAGTTTTTGGACCTGCCTTCAGAATTGCCAGTTCTGCGCCTTGGCGAGCATGAAGTCGCGGAAAGCGGTGACGCGGGCCGAATTCTTGAGTTCGGCCGGATAGCAGAAATAGGTCGGGAAGCTCGGCACCTGCGCTTCCGGCATCAGCTTCACCAGCGGCGAACCTTCCTCGATCATGTAGTCGGGAAGGATGGCGATACCCGTGCCCCGCTCCACCGCCGCCTTGATGGCGTAGATGTTGTTGATGCGGACGATCGGCTCGCGGGGATTGTCGGTCGAGCGGCCGGCGATCTCCAGCCAGTTCACGTCGCGGATGTTGGGCGGAACCGGCACGCCGAAGGTGACGATCCGGTGATGGTCGAGATCTTCCAGCGTTTCCGGCTTGCCGAAGCGGGCCACGTAATCGGGCGAGGCGTAGACGTGATAATGCGTCGTGAACAGGCGGCGCTGGATGAGATCCGGCTGCACCGGCTGTCGGAGGCGGATTGCGACGTCGGCCTGCCGCATGGTGAGGTCCAGCTCCTGATCGTCGAGGATCAGGTGCAGGTTCACCTGCGGATGCAGGTCGACGAATTCGTTGAGCCGCTCGGTGAGCCAGGTCGAGCCGAGCGCGACCGTCGTGGTGATGCGGAGCGTGCCTGTTGGCTTCTCGCGTGAATCCGTCAGGCGGATCCTCACGCCCTCGAGCTTCATCATCACGTCCTGCGAGGCGCGGAAGAGAAGCTCGCCCTGCTCGGAAAGGATCAGTCCGCGGGCATGGCGGTGGAAGAGTGGCACGCCGAGATCCTGCTCGAGCGCGCTCACCTGCCGCGAGACCGCCGACTGGCTCATGCCGAGCTGCTCGCCGGCATGGGTGAACGACCCGGCTTGCGCCGCCGCGTGAAAGATCCTGAGCTTGTCCCAGTCCATCTTGGCGGCGCCCCCGACGCCCGTCCGTCGCGTGTCTATTCGGCCGCGACGGCCGTCATGTCCGCGACCGGATTGGCCGCCAGCCAGCGCTCGGCCTCCAGCGCCGCCATGCATCCCTGTCCCGCGGCCGTCACGGCCTGGCGGAAGACCTCGTCCGTCACGTCGCCGGCCGCGAAGACGCCGGGGACGCTGGTCGCCGTCGAATCCGGCGCCGTCCAGATATAGCCCGACGGCTTCAGCCTGACCTGCCCGGCAACGATCTCGGTGGCCGGCGCATGGCCGATGGCAATGAAGACACCGTCCGTCTCGACGTCGGTCACGGCGCCGGTCTCGACATTGCGCAGCTTGAGGCCGGTGACCGAAGGCGGGAAGCCGCCCTTGCCGGTCACTTCCTCGATCACGCTGTTCCAGACGACCTTGACGTTGTCGCGCGCCAGGAGGCGGTTCTGCATGATCCGCTCGGCTCGGAAATGATCGCGGCGGTGCACGATCGTCACCGACTTCGCGATATGCGAGAGATAGAGCGCCTCCTCGACGGCGGTGTTGCCGCCGCCGACGACATAGATGTCCTTGCCGCGATAGAAGAAGCCGTCGCAGGTGGCGCAGGCCGAGACGCCGAAGCCCTTGAAGCGCTGCTCGCTCTCGAGCCCCAGCCACCGCGCCTGCGCGCCCGTGGCGAGGATCAGCGTGTCGGCCGTGTAGACCTCGCCGGAATCGCCCTTGAGGACGAAGGGACGCTGCGAGAGATCGGCCTCGATGATGTGGTCGGTGACCATCCGCGTGCCGACATGCTCGGCCTGCAGTCGCATCTGCTCCATGAGCCACGGGCCCTGGATGACGTCGGCGAAGCCGGGATAATTCTCGACATCGGTGGTGATGGTCAGCTGGCCACCCGGCTGGACGCCGGAAATGAGCACGGGTTCCAGCATCGCGCGCGCGGCGTAGATCGCGGCGGTGTATCCTGCGGGGCCGGAACCGACGATGATGAGCTTGGCGTGTTGCATGATGCGCCTGAAATAGGAATGGCCGGCAGTTTCTGTAAGGTCGTGACCTTAGAGGGTTGAGCGCAGCGCATGCAAGGCGGCGAGCCATGCATTCGTGTGTGTTCTCCCGGACAATTGTTTCCGAATCATGGCGCATCGGCGAGAATCGGTGGAAGAGGGCGGACGGCGGCGCCGCACGGGGCCTCGCCGCAGCCGGAGGCATTCGTGAAGGCCACGCTCGACGCGATCGACTGGAAGATCCTGAAGGAGCTTCAGGACGACGGACGCATCACCAATGTCGAACTGGCCCGGCGGGTCGGCATCTCCGCGCCGCCGTGCCTGCGCCGCATGCGCGCGCTGGAAGAGGCCGGGATCATCACGGGCTATCGGGCGCTGGTCGACGAGAAGGCGCTCGGCTTCGACGTGACGGTGTTCGCGATGGTCGGACTGTCCAGCCAGGCCGAGGCCGATCTCTCCGGCTTTGCGGCGCGCGTGCGCGAGTGGGCGATTGTCCGAGAGTGCTACATGCTGTCGGGCGAGGCCGACTTCATCCTTAAATGCGTGGCGCCAAGCCTCCGCGCCTTCCAGGGCTTCATCGAGGAACTGACCGCCGCGCCGAATGTCGCCAGCGTCAAGACCTCGCTGACCATCCGCCGCGTCAAGGACGCGCCGCTGGTTGCGATCGTCTGATCAGCCGGCGCGCGCTTCCATCCAGCTGACGGCGAAGGCGACGATCGGCGCCGCGTCGACCAGGATGGCGTTAGCGTCGCCGACGCGGCCGCGCCGCCCTTGGCCGGTCGCAAGAAAATCACTGACGATGGCGCCGAAATAGTCGTCCGCGAAGGCTGTGACGACCGGATCGCCGGTGTCGAATTCCTCGATCATCCGCCAAACGGTTCCGGCGGTGGTCGCGAAGGGCACCTCGACCCGGCGGATGCGCTTGCCCGGCAGCCGCGCCAGATGCTCGGCATGGTGCAGCAGTGTCATCGTATCGAGCGGCGCGCCCACATTGAGCACCTTGCCGCCCATGGCGACCAGTTTCGAGAACGGAGTGCGCTCGCCATAGCCGTAGTCGAGCGGGTGGCCGGCAGTGATCTCCGCCGCCTGGGCGCCGAGCGCGACGATCGAGGCGCCGGGATTGCCGCTGCGGCGGGCACCCGGAGTCGTGCGCAGGAACTCCGGCAGGATGCCGTTATGGCGGATCGCACGCGATCTGGCCGGATCAAAGGGCGGGATATGCGGGCGCCAGCGCTCGGGAACGCGGCCTTCCGCGTCGAGGAGATCGTCATAGGAGCCATCCCAGTCCGCATAGGCGAGGATGGTGCCCTGTGGTCCGACCGTATCGAGAAGCGCGCCGATCAGCGCGTCGGGCCCGTTCAGGAGCGGCCCGACGCGGCTCATCGCGGCATGGACCATGACGATGTCGCCGGCCCCGATGCCCAGCGCCGCGCAATCGGCGGCGAGGTCGGATCGCGTGCGATAGGGGGCCGGCGTCATGATTGCTGCGCTCCAGCCGAGGCGGAGCGGGCCTCCGCCTAGCGGAAGCCGACGTCGAGGATCTCGTACGACCGATCGCCGCCCGGCGCGACGAAGGCGACGGTGTCGCCGACCTGCTTGCCGATCAGCGCGCGGGCGATCGGCGAGGAGATCGAGATGCGGCCGAGGCGCACATCGGCCTCGAGATCGCCGACGATCTGGTAGGTCTTCTCTTCCTCGGTGTCCTCGTCCACGAGCTTCACCGTTGCGCCGAACTTCACCGTCTTGCCGGAGAGCTTCGAGACATCGATGATTTCGGCGCGCGAGAGCTTGTCCTCGAGTTCCGCAATGCGGCCCTCGTTCAGGCTCTGCGCCTCCTTGGCGGCGTGATATTCCGCATTCTCGGAAAGATCGCCATGGGCGCGCGCCTCCGAGATCGCCGCGATGATGCGCGGGCGCTCCTCAGAGGTCAGGCGCTTCAGCTCGACTTCGAGCGCCGCATGGCCCCTGGCCGTCATGGGAACCTTTTCCATGGTGTTCCAAGCCTTTTCTTCGTCTTGGCTCCCGCGGTCATACCGCGAGCGCACAATAATGCACGGCACCGGCCAAGAAGGGCCGGTCCCCTGGCTCTGACATCGACTGCAACATGGGGGGCGTGAACGCCGCTAGAAACGGCAGACGCTCCCTCCCCGGGCGCCTCGTCGGCTGGCCCGGAACAGGGAGTGTTGTCCACGTTCGCCCGGAGTGCAAGACCCGCCGGCGCAAAGAGCGCCGGCGGCGTACCCCCTCGCAGCCCGATGTCGGTCAGGCCGCGCTGAAATAGGATTGCAGCGGCCGGACTTCCAGCACGCCGGTCGCATAGGCCTCGACGCCCTGTGCCGCCGCCACGGCGCCTGCCAGCGTCGTGTAGTAGGGAACCTTGTGCTGCAGCGCGGCCCTGCGCATCGCGCGGCTGTCGCCGAGCGCGCGGGCGCCTTCGGTCGTGTTGAAGACGAGCTGCACGTCGCCGTTCTTGATCGCGTCGACGATATGCGGCCGGCCTTCCAGCACCTTGTTGATCTTGGCGCAGGCGATGCCGTTCTCGGCGAGGAAGCGCTGCGTGCCCGACGTGGCGATGATGCGGAAGCCGAGCGCTTCGAGGCGGCGCATCGATTCGACGATGCCCTCCTTGTCGCTGTCGCGCATTGAAACGAACACCGTGCCCGAGACGGGGAGGGCGCTGCCGGCGCCGAGCTGGCTCTTGGCGAAGGCAACCTCATACGCGCGGTCGAGGCCCATGACCTCGCCCGTCGAGCGCATCTCCGGCCCGAGCAGGGTGTCGACGCCGGGGAAGCGCGCGAAGGGGAACACAGCTTCCTTGACGGCGATGTGGTCGTGCTTCTTCGCAACGAGGCCGAAGCTCGCGAGGCTTTCGCCGGCCATGATCCGCGAGGCGATCTTCGCAACGGGAAGGCCGATCGTCTTCGCCACGAAGGGCACCGTGCGCGAGGCGCGCGGGTTCACTTCGAGCACGTAGATCTCACCGTCCTTGATCGCGTACTGGACGTTCATCAGGCCGCCGACCTTCAGGGCCAGGGCCAGCTTCTTCGTCTGCGCTTCGAGTTCGGCAAGAGTTGCCTCGTCGAGCGAATGCGGCGGCAGCGAGCAGGCCGAGTCGCCCGAATGGATGCCGGCCTCCTCGATATGCTCCATGATGCCGGCGACGAAGACGTCCTTGCCGTCCGAGAGCGCATCGACGTCGATCTCGATGGCGTCGGAGAGGTAGCGGTCGAAGAGCAGCGGGTTCTTGCCGAGCAGCGTGTTGATCTGGCCGGTCTTGTCGTTCGGATAGCGCGCCTTGACGTCGGCCGGCACCAGCTCGGGCAGCGTGCCGAGCAGGTAGTCGCTGAGCGCCTCGTCCTGGCGGATCACCTGCATCGCCCGACCGCCGAGCACATAGGAGGGGCGCACGACCAGCGGATAGCCGAGATCGGCGACCACGAGCCGCGCCTGCTCGACCGAATAGGCGATGCCGTTCTTCGGCTGGCGGATGGCGAGCTTCACCAGGAGCTTCTGGAAGCGGTCGCGATCCTCCGCGAGGTCGATCGCATCCGGCGAGGTACCGAGGATCGGAACCCCGGCGGCTTCGAGCGCGCCGGCGAGCTTCAGCGGCGTCTGGCCGCCGAACTGGACGATGACGCCATGCAGCGTACCGTTCGAGGTCTCGGTGCGGATGATCTCCAGCACGTCCTCGGCGGTCAGTGGCTCGAAATAGAGGCGGTCCGAGGTGTCGTAGTCGGTCGACACGGTCTCGGGGTTGCAGTTGACCATGATTGCTTCAAAGCCGGCATCGCGCAGCGCGAAGGCGGCATGGCAGCAACAATAGTCGAACTCGATGCCCTGGCCGATCCGGTTGGGACCGCCGCCGAGGATGATCACCTTCTTCCTGTCCGTCGGCTCGGCCTCGTCGGCCGCCGGTCCGACGAAGGGCGATTCGTAGGTCGAATACATGTAGGGCGTCGGCGAGGCGAACTCGGCCGCGCAGGTGTCGATGCGCTTGTAGACCGGATGGACGCCGAGCCTGCCGCGCAGCGCCGAAACATCGGCCTCGTTCTTGCCGACGAGCGCCGCGAGGCGCTGGTCCGAGAAGCCCATTGCCTTCAGCCGGCGCAGGCTGCCCGCGGTCGGCGGCAGGCCATGCGTGCGAACCTTCTCTTCCATCGCGATGATCTGGCTGATCTCGCGCAGGAACCAGCGGTCGATGCGGCAGCTCTCGTGGATCTCCTCGACGGAGACGCCGAGCCGCATCGCCTGAGCCACCTTGAGCAGGCGGTCGGGCGTCGGCGTGCCAAGCGCAGCGCGGATGGCGTTCTTGTCGTCGCCCTGCCCGAGGCCGGGGATCTCGATCTCGTCGAGGCCGGAAAGACCCGTCTCGAGGCCGCGCAGCGCCTTCTGCAGCGATTCCTGGAAGGTGCGGCCGATGGCCATCACCTCGCCGACCGACTTCATGGCGGTGGTCAGCACGGGCGAGGCGCCGGGGAACTTCTCGAACGCGAAGCGCGGGATCTTGGTGACGACGTAGTCGATCGTCGGCTCGAAGGAAGCCGGGGTCGCGCCGCCGGTGATGTCGTTCTCGAGCTCGTCCAGCGTGTAGCCGACCGCGAGCTTCGCCGCGACCTTGGCGATCGGGAAGCCGGTCGCCTTCGAGGCGAGCGCCGAGGAGCGCGACACGCGCGGGTTCATCTCGATGACGATCAGCCGGCCATCGGCCGGATTGACCGCGAACTGGACGTTGGAGCCGCCGGTCTCGACGCCGATCTCGCGCAGCACCGCCAGCGAGGCGTCGCGCATGATCTGGTATTCCTTGTCGGTCAGCGTCAGCGCCGGGGCGACGGTGATCGAATCGCCGGTATGTACGCCCATCGGATCGATGTTCTCGATGGAGCAGACGATGATGCAGTTGTCCGCCTTGTCGCGGACGACCTCCATCTCGAACTCCTTCCAGCCGAGCACCGATTCCTCGATCAGCACCTCGTTGGTCGGCGAGGCGTCGACGCCGCGCTCGACGATCTCGATGAACTCCTCGCGGGTATAGGCGATGCCGCCGCCGGTGCCGCCGAGCGTGAAGGAGGGGCGGATGATGGCCGGCAGGCCGATATCGTCGAGCGCGGGCAGGGCCTCGGTGAGCGAATGGGCGAGGCGCGAGCGCGGCGTCTCCAGCCCGATCTTCTTCATCGCGTCGCGGAAGAGCTCGCGATCCTCGGCCTTGTCGATCGCCTCGGCCGTGGCGCCGATCATCTCGACGCCGAACTTCTCGAGCACGCCCATTTTCTTCAGTGACAGCGCGGTGTTCAGCGCCGTCTGTCCACCCATGGTCGGGAGGAGAACCAGCTTGTCGTCCGGCCGCTCGGTCCGCTCCTTCTCGATGATCTTCGCCACGATCTCGGGCGTGATCGGCTCGATATAGGTCGCGTGCGCCAGATCCGGATCCGTCATGATCGTCGCCGGATTCGAATTGACGAGAACGATCCGATAGCCCTCGTCCTTCAGCGCCTTGCAGGCCTGGGTTCCGGAATAGTCGAACTCGCAGGCCTGGCCGATGATGATCGGGCCGGCACCGATGATGAGGATCGACTGGATATCTGTGCGTTTCGGCATGTCGTCTCGCGCGTGGCAGCGTGCCGCGCGCGAGGGCGCGCAGGCTGGCGGCAGGCTTCGTTGAAGGCTGGAGCGGCCTTATAGGGGAAAAGGGGAGGAGGGGGAACCCCCGGAACCTTGCCGGTCCCCCGGTGTTGCAGCGGCATGGCGCGCGGCGCTAGCTTCGCCGTGCGACAGTGTCACTGCGGTTCTCGTGTCGAGGCCGCGACCGGGGGGAGGACGCTCGATGCGGCTCGATAACCAGCGCGAAAGCAGCAATGTCGAGGATCGCCGTTCCAGCGGCGGCGGATTTGGTGGTGGCGGTTTCCGCCGCGCCGGCATGGGCGGTGGCGGCATCCCGCTGCGCGGCGGCTCGCTCGTCACCATCGCCGTCCTGATCGGCATCGGCTGGCTGGTGTTCGGAATCAATCCGCTGCACATGCTGTCGATCCTGACCGGCGGCGGTGGCTACACCGACAGCCAGAGCTACCAGCCGTCGCAGCCGTCCGGCGGCACCGCCGCGAGCGGCCAGAACGATCCCGGGCGCCAGTTCGTCGCGAAGGTACTCGGCTCGACGGAGGATGTCTGGTCCGAGATTTTTGCCTCGGCCAACAAATCGTATCAGCCGGCGCCGCTCGTCCTCTTCCGCGGCACCACGGTTTCGGCCTGCGGTCAGGCCAGTTCGGCGTCGGGTCCGTTCTATTGCCCGAACGACGGTAAGGTCTATATCGACCTCGCCTTCTATGACGAGCTGCGCAGCCGCTTCGGGGCGCCCGGCGATTTCGCGCAGGCCTACGTGATCGCCCATGAGGTCGGGCACCATGTTCAGGACCTTATCGGCGTGCTTCCGGAGTTCAACCGCCAGCGCCAGACCGCTTCGCGCGCCGAAGCGAACGAGATGTCGGTGCGCGTCGAGCTTCAGGCGGACTGCTTTGCCGGCATCTGGGCCAACAAGACCGACCAGAAGGGCATGCTGGAAGCGGGCGACATCGACGAGGCGCTCAACGCCGCGACACAGATCGGCGACGACACGATCCAGAAGCGCACGCAGGGCCACGTCGTGCCGGACAGCTTCACCCACGGCACCTCCGCGCAGCGCAGTGCTTGGTTCAAGCGCGGCTACGAATCGGGCCGGATGGAGGCCTGTGACACCTTTTCGGGATCGATCTAGTCGGCTGTGGGTCGATCCGGCGGTGGTCAGTAGCCGTTCGCGGCGAGCATCCAGTTGATGACCTGCCGCCAGTCCGTCATGCGGATCGGGGTACCGTGGCTCCCGGTCTGGAAGAGCACGAATTTCGAGGGATAGCCGGGGGCGGCGCCGCGGATCCTCTCGAAGAAGCTGGCCTGATCCTGCCAGGCGAAGACGTTGTCGGCGCTGCCATGGCCGAAATAGAGCGGAATGGGCCGGCCACCTGTCATCGCGGCGGTGGACAGGAAGCCGTCATCGGGCATCGAGCCGAGCAGCAGCATGCCCGAGATCACAGAGGCAGCCTGCGGATCGTCGGCCAGCTGCCAGCAGAGCTTGCCACCATAGGAGCCGCAGGCGAGGAAAATCGGCGCACCCGGCGAGCGGCCGGCGAAATCGAGCATCAGGGATTTCACGTCGGCCGCGCCCCTGGCGCCGAAATCGCTGAAGTCCGGCGAGAGATAGATGCCGCCGGCGTTCACGACCATGTTCTTGATGCGGTTGAAATTGCCGCCGAAGCTCCAGTCGTCGGCGCCGAGGAAGCGGGTGCCGTTCTGCCCGTGCAGGAAGATGACGATCATCGTCGCCTCCCGCTTGAGGTTCCCGACGCCGACGAAGCGCAGCTTGCGGCCGTTGCCGCCCGAATAGTCGTAGTGGGCCTGCTGCCAGTTGACGCCCGTCGAGACGTATTTCCACTGCACCTTCTTCTCGGGCACCGTGTCGCGCTGGTGGATGTCGCGTTGCTTGTCGTAGTCGACGACGACGAAGTCGCCACCTTCCCGCGTCTCGATGATGCCGGGAAAGGCGAAGAGGCTGTCCTTCTGCGGCGGCAGGCGGAGCGCCGCGGCCTCGCCCGCCGAAAACAGAAGCGCGGCGGCGACGGCCAGCGCAGTCAGGCGCGCGCCGCGGCGCTTGGTCTCTTTCGTGGCGGCCATCATGGCGGCAAATCCCCGAGGGTGGCGTCGGCGCGGAGGATCGCATCACCGATGCCGATCGCCAACCCCGCCCGCTCGTTCAGACGCGGTTCAGGGCTGCCGACCCATGAAGGAAGCGTATTGCCCCGCCGGCGCCGCGCCGATGTCGCGAGCTTGCCGTCTTCGGCGCTTCAGATGCCGGCGATTCACGGGAGCGAATCGGCCACGCGCGACTTGTGGCGTGTGGTGGAAAGGAAATGGTGCGGATGAACATCTGGGCATTGACCGGAGCGGCCGTGATCGGCGGCGTGGTGGTGGCGAGCGCGGGCGTGATGACCGGCGTGATCGAGCTTCCCTATTCGGTGCAGATCACGCCGAAGCAGCAGGCCGCCGTCCAGCTGCCGCCGGGCGAGGAGCCCGCCGAGGCAGAGCCGCCGGCGGCCGCGGAGCCTGAGCCCGAAGCCCCGCAGCCTGTCGCCGCGGCGCCAGCGCCCGTCGCCCCGGCGCCGCAGCCCGTCGCGGTCGCGCCGCCGCCGAAGCCGCGCCCGAAGCCGGTGATCGCGCGGCCGCAGCCGACGGCGCCGCAGCCCATTCCCGTCGTCAGCCAGCCTTCGCAGAACAACCCGGCCGGCGATATCGACTATTTCTTCGACGCGCTCGCGCCCTATGGCCAGTGGGTCGCCGATCCGTCCTACGGCTATGTCTTCGTGCCCTATCGGCGCGGCGCCGGCTGGCGTCCCTATCAGGAAGGGCAGTGGATCTGGACCGACGACTATGGCTGGTACTGGCAGTCCAACGAGCCGTTCGGCTGGGCGACCTACCACTACGGCCGCTGGGACTATAATCCCGACTATGGCTGGTTCTGGGTTCCCGGCGATGTCTGGTCGCCGGCCTGGGTGACGTTCCGCACCGGTGGTGGCGTGATCGGCTGGGCCCCGGTCGCGCCGGATCGGCCGGGCTATGCCTATGGCATGCCGCGCCGCTACCAGCCGCCGGTCGCCGAAAGCTGGGTGTTCGTCGACGAGCGCAGCTTCGCCGGTCAGCCGGTGGGGCGCCGCGCCGCGCCGATCGGCCAGATCGACGATTATCTCGGCCGCGCCGGCGATGCGAGCCGCCCGCGCTACGCGGATGGCCGCTTCTACAACGCCCCGATCGGCCGTCCCGCCGGACCGCCCCGCGAGATCATCTATGTCGACCGCCAGGACGACATCTTCGAGGACGATCGCGGCGGCCGGATCGGCGTGTTCCGGCCGCGGATCGAGGATGGTCGTTTTGATCGCAGGCCCGACCGCTATGTCGAGGATGTGCCGCGCGAGGATCGCAGCCTGATCCGGCAATATGTGCCGCAGAGCGGATCGCCCATGGACGGTCTTTCGGCGGCGCTTCTCTCGGTGCTGGCCCCCAACGAGCGCCAGGACCTCGTCAACGCGCGCCAGCAGCAGGACGGCAACGCGCTGCAGACGAAGATCCGGCAGCTCGAGGCCGAGAAGGCGGCGATGGTCGAGCAGCAGCGCCAGGCCGCGGCCAGCCGTCAGGCCGAGATCGACGCCGCCGTGAAGAAGGCCGAAGCCGAGCGGCAGGCCGAGCAGGACCGTATACGCAAGGAGCGCGAGGCGAAGGCCCCGGCGGTTCTCGAGAAAGTCGGTAACCCGCCGCCAGCCGCTCCGCCGGCCCAGCCTCAGCAGCCCCCGCAGCAGCCGCCTGCGCCCGGCGGGGAGCCTCCGGCGAAGCCTCGTCCGGAGAAGCCCCGACCGGCCGACGGCGCCGTGCAGCAACCGCAGCCTGCCGCGCCCGGCCAGCCGGCGCCGCCCAAGGACGCGCCTAACAAGGAAGCGCCGCCCGAGGATACACCCAAGCCGCAGCCGCCGGCAGAACCGGCGCCGCCTGCTGTGGAGCCTGCGCCCCCTGCTGCCGCGACGCCCCCGCCGGCCGAACCCGCACCGGCGCCGGCCGCGGAGCCGGTGAAGCCTAAGCCGCCGAAGAAGGAGCCCACGCCGGAACCGCCGGCGGAGCCTGGACCTCCGGCTGTCGAGCCAGCGCCGCCGGCCGAGCCCGCGCCGGCACCGGCCGAGGAGCCCGCAAAGCCGAAGCCGCCGAAGAAGGAGCCCAAGGCGGAGCAGCCGGCGGAGCCTGCACCTCCGGCTGTCGAGCCGGCGCCCCCGGCTGAGCCCGCGCCGACGCCCACCGAGGAGCCGGCTCAGCCGAAACCACCGAAGAATGAGCCCAAGGCGGAGCAGCCGGCCGAGCCCGCGCCTCCGGCAGCCGAACCGGCCCCCGCGGCCGAGCCGGAACCGCCGGCGGAGCCTGCGCCGCCCGCCGCCGAGCCGGCCAGACCGGAGCCGCCAAAGGCCGATCAACCTGCCGAGCCTGCACCGCCGCCCGCGTCGGAGCCGGCGCGCGAACCGGAAGCGAAGCCGGAGCCGCCTCCGGCCGAGCCTCCGCCCTGCCCGGAAGGCATGCAGCTGGACTCGCAGGGCATTTGCGCCGCGCCCTGAACGGCACTCCATGAACGACAAAGGGCGGCCGAGAGGCCGCCCTTCTTGCTTGGTCGCTGAAGCGTCAGCGCTGCTCGGCGTAAATGCGGTCGCCCTGCTCGTCGATGATCTGCTGACCCTTGATGACGATCAGCGAGACCGCGTCCTCACGGCTCGAATGCTTGTCGACGCGGACGAAGCGGTAGCTCTTCAGGACGCCGCCGATCTCCTTCTCGATCGTGCCGGCGGTCTGGAACTGCGCGCCCTGCTTCATCGGCGTCGGGCGGATGAGATGTCCCTTGTACTCGACCGCCTCGCTGTCGGCGCCCTTGTCGCCGCCATCCGACGAGCCTCCGAAAAGCTTCTTCAGGAACGAGACCATTCAGCACCTCTTTGGGGAGTATCGTTGTGGGGTGTCGGGCTGTCTGCCTGCGGCGCCGACGCGCCGGCTAATCCTCGATGCGCAGATCGGCGAGCCGAAGCGCGAATTCGCTCTGCGCGAAATGCACCGGAACGAGCTCTCCGCCGATCAGGTCGATCCTCTCGCCGTCGCGGATCAGCCCCACCTCGCCCATGCGCTCGTCATCCTTCACCGTGAAGGTGCGGCGGGGCAGGTCGTCCGTTCCGGCAAGGGCACGCATGTTCATGAGGGCAATATAATGCGAAAGGGCCGCCCTCGCGAGCGGCCCTTGGATCTCTTGCCAGCGGTTCTGCCGATCAGTTGTCCAGGAAGCTCCTGAGCTTCCGCGAGCGGCTCGGATGCTTGAGCTTGCGGAGCGCCTTGGCCTCGATCTGGCGGATGCGTTCGCGCGTCACCGAGAACTGCTGGCCGACCTCTTCCAGCGTGTGGTCGGTGTTCATGCCGATGCCGAAGCGCATGCGCAGCACGCGCTCCTCGCGCGGCGTCAGCGAGGCGAGGACGCGGGTCGTCGTCTCGCGCAGGTTCGACTGGATCGCCGCGTCGATCGGCAGGATCGCGTTCTTGTCCTCGATGAAATCGCCGAGATGGCTGTCCTCCTCGTCGCCGATCGGCGTCTCGAGGCTGATCGGCTCCTTGGCGATCTTGAGAACTTTGCGCACCTTTTCCAGCGGCATGGCCAGCTTCTCGGCCAGCTCTTCCGGCGTCGGCTCGCGGCCGATCTCGTGCAGCATCTGGCGCGAGGTGCGGACGATCTTGTTGATCGTCTCGATCATGTGCACCGGAATGCGGATCGTGCGGGCCTGGTCGGCGATCGAGCGCGTGATCGCCTGGCGAATCCACCAGGTGGCATAGGTCGAGAACTTGTAACCGCGGCGGTACTCGAACTTGTCGACCGCCTTCATCAGGCCGATATTGCCTTCCTGAATGAGATCAAGGAATTGCAGGCCGCGGTTGGTATATTTCTTCGCGATGGAGATCACGAGGCGAAGGTTGGCCTCGACCATTTCCTTCTTGGCCTGCCGGGCTTCCTTCTCGCCCTTCTGCACCATGTGGACGATGCGGCGATACTCGATCGGCTCGAGACCGGTCTCGGTCGCCAGCTGCTGTATCTCGCCGCGCAGCTCGCGGATGCGATCCTTGCCGCTCGCGACGAAATCCTTCCAGCCGCGGCCGCCGAGATTGGCGATGCGGCGCAGCCAGTTCGGGTCGAGTTCCGAGCCCTGATACTCGCGCAGGAACTCCTCGCGGCTGACGCGATAGCTCTCGGCGAGGCGCAGCAGCTTGCCCTCGGCGGTGATGAGCCGCTTGTTGATCTCGTAGAGCTGCTCGACCAGCGCATCGATGCGGTTCTGGTTGAGGGAGAGCGACTTGACCTCGAGGATCAGCTCTTCCTTGAGCTTCTTGTAGCGGCGCTCCTGGCTCGGCGAGAGCGTCTCGTTCTTGAGGCGGCCTTCGACGAGCTGGTCCTGCAGGCGGCGCAGCTTCTTGTAGTTCTCGGCGACATTCTCGAAGGTCTCGACGACCTTCGGCTTCAGCTCCGCCTCCATGGCGGCGAGCGACATATTGTTCTCGAGGTCGTCCTCGTCGTCGCCTTCTCCCTCGGTCGGAATCGGCGGCTCGGCTTCCTCGCTCTCCTCGGTGAACTCGCCACCGGGCCCGGCGATCGGCGCGTTCTTCGCGTCGGGGCCGGCATAGGTGGCCTCGAGGTCGATGATGTCGCGCAGGAGAATCTTGCCCTCGGCCAGCTCCTCCTTCCAGATGATGATCGCCTGGAAGGTGAGGGGGCTCTCGCAGAGGCCCGCGATCATCGTCTCGCGGCCGGCCTCGATGCGCTTGGCGATCGCGATCTCGCCCTCGCGGGAGAGCAGCTCGACCGAGCCCATCTCGCGCAGATACATGCGCACCGGATCATCGGTGCGGTCGGTCGGCTCGCGCGCGGTCGTGGTCTTGGCGACGGCGGTACCGGTGGACTCGGCGAGCTCGCCCGCTTCCTCCTCGGCGTCGCCGGACTCGTCGGCCTCCTCGACCTCGTCGGCCTCGATCACATTGATGCCCATTTCCGACAGCATCGAGAGGATATCCTCGATCTGTTCGGAGCCGACCTGCTCGGATGGCAGGACGGAATTGAGCTCGTCATAGGTGACGAAGCCGCGCTTCTTGGCGACCTTGATCATCCGCTTGACGGCGGCATCGGAGAGGTCCAGAAGCGGACCGTCCTGGGGCTCGGACGTCGCCTCCTGGGCCTCTTCGTTTTCCTGTACCTTCGTCGCCATGCTCTTCTCCGTCCTGGCGGGCGGGGCGCCAGATGCTGCATCCGTCGCGCCCGCGGGCCGTCCATCGATTGCAGCGGCCGCGGACGAAACTGCCCGAGCCGCGAATCACTTCGTCAGAAATAGGTGCCGTGTCTTAAGTGACGCCTAACCATGCCGGTTCCCGACACCTTTACATGGTGCCCAGACGGCGTCCGGACGAGGTTCCGAAGCCTTCGATCAGGGCTTCGATGCCCTCGCTGTTCGCGATCTGGTTCTTGATGTCGACGAGATGGGCGTGGTTCGCCTCGCTGGGTTCCGAAGCGAGGGCCGCCTCGGCATCCTTGAGTTCCTTATGTAAAGTGCGCGCCCTGTGATGCAAGGCGAGAGCCTGGCGCCATCCCTCGAGCGCGTCCTGCTCGGACGCGCCGGCTCCGGCCTGCCAGATGCCGCCTTCTCTCAAGTGACGATCCAAACGTTCCACCAGTTCGCGAAAGCCCGCGCCGTCCAGCCGCTCGTTGAGCCCGTCCGGGGCGATATGCGGATCTTCGGCCGCAATCTCTAGGATTTGCGAGCGAAGAGAGTCAAGTTCGCGATTCGTCAACTCGACATGCGCGAAGGCGTCGAAGTGCTCGGCGAGCAGCGCGGGATGGCGCAGCACCGTCAGGACGATGACCGTCTCGCGGAGCCCCGCCACCGAGCGGCTGCGGATCTGCGAAAGGGCCGGGGAGACCTGCGTCGTCTGCATCCGGTATGTCGGGACATAGCGCGGATCGGCCGGGCCTTCCGGCTTGCCGCGCCGCGCGATCGCCCGCGGCCGCTGGCCCATGGCCCGGGGCGCCGCGCGCTCGCCGCCGAAATACTCGCGCGCTCGCGACGACAGCGCCTGCTCGTAGTGGCGGCGGACGCTCTCGTCGCCGACCATGCGCGCGATGTCCTTCAGCCGCGCCTCGAAGGCCGCGCGCCGCTCCGGCGTGTCGAGCGGCCCCTGATCGATCTCGCGTTGCCAGATCATGTCGACGAGCGGCATCGGCTTCGCCAGGATCTCGGCCATGGCCGCGCGGCCCTGCTGTCGGATGAGGTCGTCCGGGTCCTGGCCCTCGGGGAGCAGCGCGAAACGCACCGAGCGTCCGGGCTTCAGCGCGGGCAGGGCGAGGTCGACGGCGCGGAACGCCGCGCGAAGGCCCGCCTTGTCGCCGTCGAAGCAGAGGATCGGCTCCGGCGTCAGCCGCCAGAGGATGTCCAGCTGGCGTTCGGTGAGCGCGGTGCCGAGCGGCGCCACCGTATGGCCGAAGCCGGCGACCGCCATGGAGATGACGTCGACATAGCCTTCGACGACGACCAGCGTGCCGGCCGCATTGACCGATTTGCGCGCCTCGAAGCCATTGTAGAGCAGGTCGCCCTTCTTGAAGAGGACGGTCTCCGGCGAGTTCAGATACTTCGCCTGCGCGTCGGCGGAGAGCGCGCGGCCGCCGAAGGCGACGATGCGGCCGCGGAAATCGGTGATCGGGAACATCACGCGGTCGCGGAAGCGGTCGAATGAGACTGGGATGTCGTCGCCCGTCACGAGCAGCCCCGTCGCGATCATGTCGTCATGGCTGACGCCCTTGGCGGCAAGATGTTCCTTGAGCGCGTTGCGACTGGAGCGGGCGTAGCCGAGGCGGAAGCGCCGCTGCACGTCCGGTCCGAGGTCGCGGCCCGCCAGATAGCCGCGCGCATGGGCGCCCTCGCGCGCCTGCAACCCGTCCTCGAAGAAGCGGCAGGCGAGTTCCATCACCTCGTGCAGCGAGGCGCGCTGGCGCTCGACCGCCTCGGTGCGCTCGTCGCGGGCGGGCATGGCGAGCCCGGCCTCCCCCGCCAGCCGCTCGACGGCTTCGGGAAAGGAGAGGCCCTCATGCTCGGTCAGGAAGGTGAAATGGTCGCCCGAGACGCCGCAGCCGAAGCAGTGGTAGCGGCCCTTGCGGTCGTCGGCGTGGAAGGACGGCGACTTCTCGCCATGGAAGGGGCAGCAGGCCCAGTAGTCGCCCTTGGCCGGCTGCGACTTCTTGCGGTCCCATGTCACGCGCGGCCCGACGACGCTCGACAGCGGCAGGCGCGCGCGGATCTCGTCGAGGAAGGAGGGGGTGAAGCGCATCGCAATCCCGGGCAGTCGCCGTCCGCCAATCTTCCATCATGTAGTGTTCCGCGGGGCCGCGGGGAAAGGCTAAGCGGACTTATCCCTGCGATTCACCGCAAGCGGCAGGCTGTCGCCCCAGTCTGCGCGCCTCGCGACTCGAAAATCGTCGCCTTCTCGGCGGGTCACGAGGCGCTCGCGCACCTGCCCATCGCCCTCGCAGAGCTTCAGCGATACGCGGCCGCTGCCCGCGCGCGGCGGCGAGAGCACTCGGGCGCCGGGCGATTCGGGCGCGCGGCGGCTTGCCGCCAGATAGATGAACTTCTCGTCCTCGAAAGGCACCGAGGCCTGCTTGGTCCGCAGATGAGTCCGGCTGCGCGGCAGGCGGGCGGCGAAGTGGCACCAGTCCGGCGGCAGGAGGGGGCAGGGCTCCTCATGCGGGCAGGGCGCCGCGACATGGGCGCCGGCGGCGATGAGGCTGGCGCGGGCATCGAGGATGCGTTGCCAGCCGGCCGGCGTCCCCGGCTCGACGATGAGCAGCAGCCCCGTGGCCGCCGCCCAGGCCGCCTCGACGAGACGCCGACGCTGGTCGGCTTCCATCTCGTCGAGCACATAGGCGACCACGACCAGATCATGCGCTGCCAGCTCCGGAAGGCGGCCGGCGAGGTCCATGACCGCGATCGTGCGGGAGAGGGTGTCGCTGCCCGCCAGCCGCTCCGCGGCGCGGCGCATGGCGGCGCTGCCCTCGCAGAGCGTGGCGCTCACGAGACCCGGCCAGCAATCGGCAGCGGCGAAGCTCGCGGTGCCGGGACCGGCTCCGAGATCGAGCAGCGTCACCGGCGCGAAGTCAGGAAGCATCCCGGCGACGTAGCCCATGGCGCGCCGCGTGGCGGCATAGGTGGCGGGGAGGCGGGCGGCGAGATAGGCGAGGACCGCGTCCTCGCCATCGACATGGAAGCGGCCGTCGCGGACCTCGCCGCGATAACGGCTGGAGAGGAGCGCGGCGGCGCCGGCGAGGCGGTCGGTCGAGACGCCGGCGAGGGCCGCGTCGACCGCGCTGCGCAGGCCCGGCGGCAGGTCCATATCGGTCGCCTGCCTTCGCTCAGCCGGTCAGGGCCGCCTTCACGGCGGCGCCCGCCTTGCTGAAATCCATCTGCCCGGCATGGCGGGCCTTCAGCTCGGCCATGACCTTGCCCATGTCCTTGATGCCCGAAGCGCCGGTCGTGGCGATGACGTCGGCGATGGCGGCGGATACGCCGGCCTCGTCGAGCTGCTTCGGCAGATATTCCTCGATCACGGCGATCTCGGCGCGCTCGGTGGCGGCGAGCTCCGGCCGGCCGTTCTCCTCGTAGATGCGGGCCGATTCCTGCCGCTGCTTCACCATCTTGGCGAGCAGGTCGATCAGCTGCGTGTCGCTCGCCGTTTCCGTGCCCTCGCCGCGCGCCTGGATGTCGCGGTCCTTGATGGCGGCGGCGATGAGGCGCAGCGCGGCCGTGCGCTGCTTGTCCTTGGCGAGCATCGCCGTCTTCACGTCCTGAGTGATGCGATCGCGCATGACGGTCCTTCCCTCGCAAATTCGCAGCCACATTAGGCCGCCCTTTGTGGCCATTCAAGCGATATTCTCGTAAGTATCTGAAATTGCTGGAGATTAATTTCACGGTCGTGGTTGACGCGGCAGGGTCGATCGCCTAGTTTCCGCCCCGGCGTCGCAGGGCGCCGGATCGCACGGGTCCGGCGTGTCTTGGCATGCGGGCATGCAGGCGGCGCGCGACCAGCTTGACGGTGTTGATCATGACCGACGGAACCTCTGTGACGGCCGAAGACGCGGTGTGGGCTGAGCCCGTGCCGACGGCGGTGCTCATCCTCGCCGACGGAACCGTGATCGAAGGGCGAGGCATCGGCGCGACCGGCCATGCGGTCGGCGAGGTCTGCTTCAACACCGCGATGACCGGCTACCAGGAGATCCTGACCGATCCGTCCTATGCCGGCCAGATCATCACCTTCACCTTCCCCCATATCGGCAATGTCGGCGCGAACGACGAGGATATCGAGACGGTCAACATGGCCGGCGCCTCGGGCGTGCGCGGCTGCGTGATCCGCACCGACATCACCGATCCGTCCAACTACCGGGCGCTGCGCGGCTTCGACGCCTGGCTCAAGGCGCGCGGCATCATCGGCATCGCCGGTGTCGATACCCGCGCGCTCACCGCGCTCATCCGCGAGAAGGGCATGCCGAATGCCGTGATCGCGCATGCGCCCGACGGTCATTTCGACCGCGCCGCGCTCTCGGCCGAGGCGGCGGCCTGGCCGGGTCTCGAGGGCATGGATCTCGCCAAGGACGTGACGACCGGCCAGTCCTTCCGCTGGGACGAGACGCCGTGGCGCTGGAATGCCGGCTTCGGCCGCCAGGACGCGCCGCGCCACAAGGTCGTCGCGGTCGACTACGGCATCAAGCGCAACATCCTGCGCCTTCTCGCCGAGGCGGGCTGCGAGGTGACGGTGCTGCCGGCGACGGCGACCGGCGAGGAGATCCTCGCCCACAAGCCGGACGGCGTCTTCCTTTCGAACGGCCCCGGCGATCCGGCGGCGACCGGCGAATATGCCGTTCCCGCGATCAAGGACGTCATCGCGGCCGACGTGCCGTTGTTCGGCATCTGCCTCGGCCATCAGATGCTCGGCATCGCGCTCGGCGGCGAGACGCGCAAGATGCATCAGGGCCATCACGGCGCCAATCATCCGGTCAAGGACCTCACGACCGGCAAGGTCGAGATCACCTCGATGAATCACGGCTTTGCCGTCGATTCGGACACGCTGCCCGACAGCGTCGAGGAGACGCATGTCTCGCTGTTCGACGGCTCGAATGCCGGCCTCAAGGTCAAGGACAAGCCGATCTTCTCGGTCCAGTACCATCCGGAGGCCTCGCCCGGCCCCCGCGACAGCCACTATCTCTTTACCCGCTTCGTGAACCTCATGCGCGAGCGCAAGGGCGAAGAGCCGCTCTCCGAGCAGGGCTGACGTCCTCCGGTCCTTGCGTTCGGCGCATTTCGGCCTAGATGCTGGGTTGCTGCGCCGCGCAAGGGGATATCGTTGGCCGAAACCGTCATCATTCTGAATGCGCGCGCGGGCACGATCCGCGACCTGCAACCGAGCCAGGTCGAGGCCGACGTGCGTGAGGCCTTCGCCGGTCACACCGAGAGCGTCGACGTCGAGCTCGTCGAGGGCGATCGCTTCATCAAGGCGATCGATGCTGCTGCGTCATCCGAGGCGAAGACGATCATCGTCGGGGGCGGCGACGGCTCGGTCGGCTATGCTGCGCGCAAGCTTCTCGGCAGCGACCGGACGCTCGGCGTCCTGCCGCTCGGCACCATGAACCTCTTCGCCCGCAGCCTCGGCATTCCCGCCGATCTGCCGGCCGCGCTCGACATCCTCGCCTCGGCCCAGCCGAAGCGCGTCGATCTCGGCGCCGTCAACGACCGCATCTTCCACACGCTGTCGGGGCTCGGCTATTTCGCGGAGGTGGCGCGGGCGCGGGCACAGGTGCGCGAGGATACGAACCTTCCCTTCGGCCGCTACATCGCCGCCGCGCGCGCCTCGCTTCGGGCCTTCACGCGGCCAGGCATCCTCGAGCTCACGATCGACGCCGAGGGCGACCGGCGCGAGATCGAGACCTACGCGCTGTTCATCGGCAACAACCGCCTCTCGGACACCGGCTTCGACCGGCCGCGGCTCGACGAGGGGCTGCTCGAGGTCCACTACGCGGAAGGGGCGGATTTCGGAAACCGCATGCAGGCGGCGATCGATCTCTTCGCCGGCCGCTGGCGCGAGAACCCGGCGATCCAGTCCTTCACCACGCGGACCGTGACCGTCCGTAGCCGGCGGCCGCGCCTGTGGGTGTCGGTCGATGGCGAACTCTGCCGTCTGGAGACGCCGCTGCGGTTCGAGGTGAAGCCCGACGCGATTTCCGTTCTCCTGCCGGCGGAGAAGCACGCCGCGGGCTGAGCCGCGGCGCGCATCGGTCGTTTGGTGGAAGCCGTCAGCGCGGCGCGATCGTGTAGACGATCGTCGCGTTGGCGGTGATCTCCTGCGTGCCGCCCATGACCGGGGAGGCCTGGGGCGCCATGTCCTTCATCGCCATGGCGCGGAAAACGGGCGGCCCGCCGCCGTCGTTGGCGCTGATCGACTGGATCGGGCCGAGCTTGACGCCCGCGGCCTCGGCCATCAGCTCCGCGCGGCGGCGCGCTTCGGCGATGGCCGCCTTGATGGCCGCATCGCGCAGCGCTTCCGACTTGCCGATCTCGAAGGAGATGCCGTTGACGCGGTTGGCACCGGCAGCGATGACCTTGTCGAGCAGCGGGCCGGACTTCTCGATGTCGCGGATGCGGACGGTAACCTGGTTGCTCACCCGGTAGCCGATGATCTTCGACTGGCCGTTCGGATCCTTGGACGGATCGGAATAGACCGGCTCCACGAAGAGGCCGCTGGTCGCCACGTCCTTCTTCTCGATGCCGGTTCCGGTGATCGTGTCGACGACGGCGTTCATGTCCTTCGCGTTGGCGGCGAGGGCGTCCTGGGCGCTGGCGGCTTCCGAAACGACGCCGAGCGACACGATCGCGATGTCCGGCGCCGCGGAGGCGCTGCCCTCGCCGGTGACGGTCAGCATCGGGGGCGGCGGCGGATCGGCGAGCGCCGGCGCAAGCAGGGCGCCGATCATCGCCGAAGCGAGAAGGCTCGTCCGCATGACCCGGCCGGAGGATTTCATCAGCTGCATGGCGTTTCCTCGAATTGGCGCGGCGGTGCGACGCCGCGATGCGATGACGGCTAGCCGGCCATTGCGACAGGAGTGCGGCTCGCGCGGGCCGGGCTTGCGACATGCTGTTTTTCGCGTGTGCATTTTAGGAAAGTCCTAAACACTTCTCGCGGCTTCGTTGGAAGGGCTCTGCACCCTCCTGTAGCAAGGGCGACAACCATTTCGCCGCCGGGAGGGAGAAACCATGACGGATACCGCATTCCAGGGCTTCGCCCGCAGCGCGACCCAGCCGGCCGCGAACTTCACGCTTGCGCATGACGCGCGGACCGACTGGCGCCCGGCGCCGATCGACCCGTCCTGGGTCCTCGATGGCACCCCTCGCGCGGACTATATTCCGCTCGCCTCGGGCCATGACGGCTACTCGTCGGTTTCCCTGTGGCGCTGCACCGAGGGACGCTTCCGTTGGACGTTCGGCTGGGAGGAAACTGTCCACATCCTCAAGGGCGAGGTCGAGGTGACGGATGCCGCCGGCAACGAGGGTATCCTGCGCGCCGGCTCGGTCGCCCTTTTCCAGGGCGGTACCACGGCGATCTGGAACGTCGTCGAGCCGGTCGAGAAGATGGCGGTCTGCCGCCGCGCGATGAGCCCGCGTCTCTCGCGCCTCATCCGCTTCGCCCGCCGCCCCTGGGTGCTCGCACTCACCGCACTCGCCGCCTTCGGCGAGCGACTGATGGTCCTTGAACCGCTACTGGCGTGAATTTTGGTGGGCCCACCAGGACTCGAACCTGGAACCAGACCGTTATGAGCGGTCGGCTCTAACCATTGAGCTATAGGCCCTTCGCGCCTCTTTTAGCCGATCGGACGCGACGGGCAAGGGGAGGTCGGCCGCGCGGATCAGTCGGCCGGCGTATCGAGCGGGCGCGAGGAGGAGACGTCGTCCGGATGGGCGAGGTCGAGCATGCCGCGATAGATGCCGGGCTCGGAATCGGGAATGGCGATGGCGCCGACCGAGCGGGCATAGAAGCCGGTCGGGCCCGCCCCGCCGATGACGCCGTAGGGGTAGCCGACGGCATGCATGTCCATGAGCGTCGCGAGCAGGAGGGCATGACCGACGCCCTTGCCGCGATGCGCTTCGTCGACGCCGGTCGGCCCGAAAAAGCCGCGCGCCGTGGCGTCGTAGCAGGCGAAGCCGGCGAGCCGGCCTTCATGCACCGCGATGAAGCAGGAGGGCGGCTGGCGCGTCACGGCGACCGTCGCCTCGCTGACCCAGCCCATGCCGAAGCGTGGGCCGATCCAGTCCGAGAGCGCCATGAGTTCTGGCGGCAGGATGCGTCGGATCGTGTAGCCGCCGGCCGCGACACGGGCCGCAAGCTCGGCGTCGGGCTTCAGATCGTAGAGCTTCACGAGCATGTCGGGCATGGGAACGTCCTGGGGTCGGCGGTGCCGCGTCAGCCCTTCACCGCGCCGGCGGTGAGGCCGGCGACGATGCGGCGCTGGAAGATGAGAACGAGGATGATGAGCGGCAGCGTGACCGTGACCGAGGCCGCCATGATCTGCGCGAAGGGATATTCGTAGCGGCTGTTGCCACCCATCAGGCCGATCGCCACCGGCACCGTGCGGTTCTCGTCGGTGAGGATGAAGGTGAGCGCGAAGAGGAACTCGTTCCAGGCGAGGATGAAGGCGAGGATGCCCGTCGAGGCGAGCGAGGGCCCCATCAGCGGCAGCAGGATCTTCGTCAGGATGCGGAAATGCGAGCAGCCGTCGATGATCGCCGCCTCCTCCAGTTCGCGCGGGAACTCGCGGATGAAGGTGGTGAGGATCCATGTCGTGAAGGGGACGGTCGCGAGCAGATAGGTGACGACCAGCGCGCTCGGCCGGTTGTAGAGGCCGAGCCAGTTGATGAGCTCGAACATGCCCGAGAGCACGACGACCTGCGGGAAGATCGAGATCATCAGGATGGCGAGCAGCACGCCGCGTCGCTGCGGGAAATCGATGCGCCCAAGTGCATAGGCGGCCGAGATGCCGAGGATCAGCGACAGCGCCGTGGTCGAGGTGGCGACGAAGGCCGAGTTCACCAGCGAGCCGAGGAAGACGGTGTTCTCGAACAGAGCGCGGTAATAGGTGAAGTCGAGCGCCGGCAGGAAGGTGTCGCGATAGAGCGCGGCGCCCTGCTTCGTGGAGGAAACGATCGCCCAGTAATAGGGGAAGAGCGTGTAGACGAGGACGAGGCCGACTGCGACCATCAGCGCGCCCTTCTTCAGCCGCCGCTCAAGCCGGTAGGAGGCCGAAGAGCGCCGCCGGCGCGTAGGGAGGGTCAGGGGAATGTCGGTCATGCCGCTTCTCCGGCTGCGCGGTCGAGCCTCAGCACGCCGATGATGAGGATGGCGATGAAGGCGACGAGCAGGAACACCCAGGTGGAGGCGGCCGAGCCGATGCCGAGTTCCTGGAACGAGATCAGCCGGTTGCGGGCATAGATCGAGACGGTCATCACCTGCTCGCTCGAGGCTGCCAGCACATAGGCGAGATCGAACATCCGGAGCGCGTCCAGCACGCGGAACAGCACCGCGACGCCGATCGCCGGCTTCAGCAGCGGCAGCGTGATCGACCAGAATCGCTTCCAGGCCGGAATGCCGTCGACCTCCGCGGCCTCCATGATCTCGCCCGGGATCATCTGCAGGCCGGCGAGGATGAGGAGCACCATGAAGGGCGTTGTCATCCAGACGTCGATGAAGATCACGACGCCCATGATCAGCGTGCCGCTCGCCGTCCAGGCGATGCCGTGGTCGACGAGGCCGAGCGCGATCAGCATCTGGTTGAGCACGCCGAACTGGTCGTTGAGCATCCACTCCCAGATCTTGGTCGCCACGACGACGGGGATTGCCCAGGGCACGAGGATCGCGGCGCGCACGAGGCCGCGGCCGGGGATCGCCTGGTTGATGAGAAGCGCGATCGCGAGGCCGAGGACGGTCTCGATCGCGACGGAGATGGAGGCGAAGACCAGCGTGTTGCGGGTCGCGATCCACCAGGTGTGGTCGTCGAGCACTTCGAGGAAATTGTCGATGCCGACCAGCGAGAAGTTGGTCGGGTCGTCGAGATAGGCGTCGGTGAAGGAGAAATAGAAGGTCCGCGCCAGCGGCCAGACGGCCACGACCAGCATCGCGGCGATCATGGGCGCCATGAACAGCCATGCGGCCCGGCGGTCGGCGCGGGCGAGCTTGACGCTCATGCGGCGCGCTCCTCGATCGAGGCGGCGGCGGCGCGTTCGTGGCTCGCCGCATGGTCGAGGCGGAGGCCGCCCTCGTCGAACAGGAACAGATCCTCGTCGCGGAAGGCGAGGCCGACGCGCGTGTCGCGCGCCATGGTCGGGCGCACCGGGACGCGGACGACGAAAACCGTTTCCGGCGCGACGCGGACATAGGCGAAATGCTCGTGGCCGAGATCCTCGAGCCGCTCCAGCGTTCCGGCGAGGCGACCCGCCTCCGGCGCGACGAGCGACAGCGCCTCAGGCCGCACGCCGATGGTCACGGGCGCGGACCGATTGCCCGCCACCGCGACGGCGAGCGAGAGCCCGCCGGGGCCGCCCAGCGACCAGTCCGGCGCGCCGCCCGTCGCCGTGACCGGGGCGAAGTTCATGCGCGGGCTGCCGACGAAGCCGGCGACGAAGCGGCTCTTCGGCGTGTGGTAGAGCTCTTGCGGCGTGCCCACCTGCTCGATGACGCCATGGTTGAGCACGACGATGCGGTCGGCGAGCGTCATCGCCTCCGCCTGGTCGTGCGTCACATAGATCATGGTCGTTCCGATATCGTCGTGCAGCCGCGCGATCTCGATGCGCATCTCCATGCGGAGGTCCGAATCGAGGTTCGAGAGCGGCTCGTCGAACAGGAAGACCTCGGGCTTCCTGACCAGCGCGCGGCCGATCGCGACCCGCTGGCGCTGGCCGCCGGAAAGCTCGCGCGGACGCCGGGCGAGGAGATGATCGACCTTCAGGAGCTTCGCGACCTCGGAGACCTTCGCGCGGATGGCGTCGCGACGGAGGCCGAGCGTTTCGAGCGCGAAGCCGATGTTCCGCGCCACCGTCATATGGGGATAGAGCGCGTAGGACTGGAAGACGAAGGCGATGCCCCGCTTCGAGGCCGGCACGTCGGTCACTGCCTCGCCGCCGATGGCGATCTCGCCGCCCGAGACCGGGATCAGGCCGGCGATGAGGCGCAGCAGCGTGGACTTGCCGCAGCCCGACGGGCCGACGAAGACGACGAACTCGCCGTCGCGGATCGCGAGATCGACGCCGCGGATGACGGTGTTGCCGCCATAGCTTTTCGAGACGGATTTAAGCTCGACCGATGCCATGGGCGCTCCGGCAGGGAAGGGAGAAAGGACGAGCGGCGGCCCGCGACACCAGGCAAAGCCGGTCAAGCCGCCGCTGTGGGTCCATGAAAAAGGCGGCAGCCCTCGAGGCTGCCGCCGATGCCGCTAGCGGCTTTCCTTCAGCTTCTCGAGCCGGCCGGCCAGCTTCTTCAGCCCGGCCTCGACCTCTTCGTCGCCGGTCAGCATGTCGTGGACGGCGCGATAGAAGGCCTGCGAGACGCGGTTGTAGCTGGTGCCCGTATAGCCCGAAGGACGGGTTGCGCTGTCGGCGAATGCCGGCTCGGTGTCCTTGAGGAAGGGCAGCTTCTTCAGCACTTCCTCGTCGCTGTAGAGCGCGGAGATCGACGGGTTATAGGCGCCTTCGACGGCCCGCATCTTCTGCATGTCTGGGCCGGTGATGAAGCGGACGAACTCGGTCGCGAGCTCGGGCTTGGCGCTGTACTTGTTGACGCCGAAATACATCGGGCCGAGGCAGCCGGACGACTTCTGGCCTTCCTTGCCGACGGGGAGCGGCATCATGCCGACCTTGCCGACCAGCGGCCCGCCGCCGCCCTGCGAAGTGCCCCAGACATAGGGCCAGTTGCGGTGGAAGGCCGAGTTGCCCGCCTCGAACACCGCGCGGGATGCCTCCTCGTCATAGTTGAGGACGCCTTCCGGCGAGATGGTGCCGATCCAGCCCTTGGCGCGCTCGATCGCCTGGGCCGCGTCGGGATTGTCGATGGTGACCTTGCCGTCGTCGGCGATGATCGTGCCGCCGCCGTTCGAGGCGATCAGCTCGATCGCGTCGCAGGTCAGGCCCTCATAGCTCTTGGCCTGCCAAGTATAGCCCCACATGTCCTTGTTGCCGGCCGCGCGCTCCTTTTCCTGGATCTCCTTGGCCTGCGCGGCCAGTTCGTCCCAGGTCTTGGGCGGCTGCATGCCGTATTTCTCGAGCAGGTCCTTGCGGTAGAACATCAACCCGACATCCATATAGGCCGGGAGCGCGATCAGCTCGCCGCCGATGTCGCCGGCGCCGAGCGTCGAGGCGAAATGCGCGTCCTTCTCGGCCTGCGGAACCTTGTCCTTGATGTCGAGCAGGTTGTTCTTGAACATTCCGAGCCAGATGACGTCGAGGAACAGGACGTCGACATCGGGCGACTTGGCGGCGAGCAGCTGCTGGTAGAGCGGGATCGCATCGTCCAGCGTCGCCGGCATCTTGTTGATCTTGGCTTCGTTGCCGGTCTTCGCCTTCCAGGCGTCGGCGGCCTTGACGCACAGGTCGTAGTCGGTCGCGCCGCAGAAGACCGAGACCGTATCCGCCTGTGCCGACCCTGCGGCGGCGAGCGCAAGAAGCATGCTGGCGCCGAGCGCGAGCGTCCTGAGCGACATCGATGAATTCCCTCTGTTCCCGTGGAGCAGCGCCGCCTCCGGCTGCCGCTGCGCCGGCGAAACTCTTTCCGGTTTCTGCCGCGCACGGTTATTACCACTGGATATATCCAGGCATGTCAATATCCTCAGTCGACCGGTCAGCCACGCAGAGGGCATCGGGCAGGGAGGGGTACTGGATGATCTCGAGGCTGGAGGATATCGGCGAGTTCGGTGAGGACGGCGCGGGCGCCACGAGCGGCGATGCGCTGGGCGCCGCGGCGGGGATCAGCCGGGCCGATCCGCGCCCGCTGCATCGCCAGGTCCATGCCGCGATCCTCGCCGCGATCGAGGAGGGGAGGCTGCCGCGCAACGGCAAGCTGCCGTCCGAGCGCGAGCTGGTCGATCTTTTCGGCGTCAGCCGGATCACGATTCGCCATGCGATGCGCGACCTGGTGCAGCAGGGCTTCCTGCAGAGCCAGCCCGGCAAGGGCTTCTATGTCGCCGTGCCGCAGCAGGGCTTCGAGCTGCATCTCCTGAAGAGCTTCACCGCGACGGCGCTCGCCAATGGCCGCCGTCCCGGCCAGAAACTGATCGAAGCGCGGGTGTTCCGTGCGCCGCTCGAGATCACGCGGCCTCTGTTCCTGCCGGAGGGCGCCGAGGTGGCGGTGCTGTCGCGGCTGCGGCTGCTCGACGACGTGCCGGTCGTGATCCAGCGCGACTGGCTCTCCGCCGCCCGCGTGCCCGGCCTCGTCGAACTCGACTGGACGGTTCCCAACCGGTCGCTCTATGCCGAGATCCGCGAGCGCTACCGTATCCGGCCCGTGCGCGGCCAGACGACGCTCGCCGCGCGCCTCGCCTCGGAGGCCGAGGCCGACCTCATCGGTCTCGCCCGGCCGGCCGCTGTCCTGACGGTCGACCAGATCGCCTTCGACGAGCGTGGCCGTCCGGTCAACCTCACCACCCTCGTCCACCACCCCGAACGATACCCGCTGACGCTCGCGCAGTCGGAGAGCGGCGATATCGCCCAGCTTTAGGGGGGCGTGGAAGGACAGCCCGGCTAGCGGTCGCCCTGACTGAAGAGCTTGCCGAAAAGTGACTTGTTGGCGCTCGCCTGCGCTGAGGTCGTCGTCGCCGTCTCGTCGCGCAGCGCACGAAGCTGGGCCTCGAGGCGATGGATCTGCCGTTGCAGATCGAGGTTCAGCGCGCGCTGCTCGACGAGCTCGCGCCCGAGCTGCTCGCTGCGCTCGATCCGCTCCACCAGCCGGTCGAGCGTCCGCGTCCACTCGCGAAGGCTGTCGGTCCCGATTTCGATCACGTCCCGCGCCGGATCGTTCCGCTCGCTCATGCTGTCTTCCTCAATGCGTCGAGAGGGTCGACGAGGTCGACCCCGGATGTCTCTGAAACGCTTAGCTGCTCCGTCTGCTCCAGCAGTTCGATCGCGTCGAGCAGGACGCCGAGGGAACGCGGATCCTGCCCGACACCTTCGTCTCTTGGAGAGACGGTGTAGCTGCACCGGATCGTCAGAGCGAAGTCAGCCATGGGGCGCTCGAAATGAACGGCTCCCGAAATCTCGATCTGGCGCCAGATGGCTACGGCGCCGTCGAAAATGCACTCGTTCCCGACCCAGATCCCGAGCCGCTGCGGTCGGCGGCGGCTGCCGGCGATCATCAGCGTCAGGCGGATCCCGAAGTCGGACAGCCTCTGCTCCGCTCGAAGCTTGATCGTGGCCGCGGTCTCCGACGTCCAGACGCCGTCGGTCTCGAGGGAATGGATGCTTCCCGAGCCGGGGTTCCGGATGACGTCGGTGAAGCGATAGCGCTCGCCGAGCTTCAGCCGCTGCCTGTCCATGATGTGGGGCGGGGTGTGCCGCGGAACGAGGCTGGTCAGAGTGCGCGCCGAGCCGAAGCGGAAGCCGTCATGCATCACCTCCTGGTCCAGCCGTAGCAGCACACGCTGCCCCTCCCGATGCCAGGTCTCGGCCTCGACGGCGCTCATGGAATTGTCGGTGCTGACGGAGCGCCAGTTCCAGAAGGCCGTCGGCCATGGGCTCAAGACGAAGGAGCCATGCCGCGCGAGCATGAAATAGAGATACATGTCCTCGCAGACGATCAGCTTCGGGTCGACCAGCAGGCGGTCATCGAGGAACTCCGAACGCGCGATCCACGCATTGGACTGGATGTAATTGTCGAAATTCAGCAGCCGGACGAGGTCGAAGCCGTCGATGAACTTAAGCTCGCGCCGCTCGGGGATCGTCAGGTCGAGGGGACCCTGGAAATTCCCCTGCATCATGAACTCGATGTTCTCTTCCTCGACGCGAACCACGCCGCTGTAATAGAGCGGGTGGCCCGGCTGCATCGCGGCCGTCGCCAGCAGATGGCCGAAATGGTCAGGCATCAGCTGGTCGTCATCGTCGAGCACGGCGAAATATGGTGCGGTCACGCTCCTGAGGCCGGCCCACAGCGTCGAGCTGCGGAGGCCAGTGTTCTCGCAGCGCAGATACTCGATCGAGGTCGTCGCGGTCGCCTCCGACACGGCCAGAGCGGCGACATCGGCGCGGCCCTTGTAGTCGGCGAGGATGATGCGGAACGTGCCGAAGCGCTGGCCGCTGATCGAGCGTATGGCGCGGCGCAGGAGATCGATCTGGCGGCCACCCGTCCGGATGATGACGTCGACCAGCGGACCGCCGCCCGCTCCGACTCCTTCTTGCGCGAAGCGGACACCGGCCACGCTGCGGCTCGTCAGCGTCGCCCGGGCCTTCTCCGCGAAGGCGCAGGTCTGCTCTACGGTCCGGTCGAGCGAATAGTCACCGTTGAGGATGGCGTGGCTGCGTCGCGCCATGTCGGCGGCGATATCGGGATTGCGGTTGACCCAGTCGACAATGCCCGAAATCTGTGCCGCGACGCGTTCCGCCGGCACGCCCTCGAGGTCGAGATGGAACGCCGAGTTGCCGAGCGTTTCCTTCGCGAAGGGAATGCCGTCGGTGACGATCAGGCAACCCGCGGCTGCCGCCTCAAACAGGCGCATCGAAGGCGTGTCGGCCCGGCGATGCTCGGTCTTGTGAAGGCAGAGCGCGATGCCGTGCCGCGCCAGCGTGCGATGCATCGAGGTGCCGTCATAGGGCACCTCGCCGCGATAGGCGTCCGGATAGGCCCGCCAGTTCGCCGGCGGGCCATAGAAGGCGATGTTGCTTCGCTTGCTCAGAAGCTCGAACAGGTTGCCGTGCCGCCCACCGTCCCAGTGGACGCCCACATAGACGAGCTCATAGGGATCGCCCGCTGCGCGCGGCTCGAAGGGCGCGGCCGGCGCCGTCGGCAGGAAGCGGAAATCGGACCGCGGCTTGGCGATGCCGGTCGCGAATTCGAGATCGTCGAGGAACTGGCCGACCTTGGGCGATCCCACCAGATAGCCGTCATAGGAGAGGATCGACCGCCGCCGGTCCGGATCCGGCGCATAGAAGGCGGGAGGGCTCCACATGGCGCCGAAGGTGAGGAACGGGGTCAGCTTCGGCGAGAATTCGTGCGTGGCGATCACGAAATCCGGAGCACAATCATGGATATCGTCGGAAGTAACGACTTCGTAAGCCTTGTGACCGAGCCGTTCCGCAGCGATCGAGAAGCGCCTGATGAATTCGACTTCGGCGGTGCTCAGGAGATTGGGAAAGGCGTTGATCAGCGCAATATGCATCAGCCGCAAAAGTCTCTTCGTCACCTACCGCACAAGATGCGGACATAAACGCTCTGGTTGCAGAAAAGACTATCAGTGTACGCGCTCTTTTGGAAGCGCTCCAGGGAGTACGTGACACGCCTTTGTGGTGAGAAGTGGCCCAAAAGAACGTACCCGGCTATCCGTTACCGGCTCCCGATCCACTCGGCATCGCCGAGATCGAGGCCGATGCGGCGGCATGTCGCGAGGAGTTCCTCGGCCGGCGTCTTCGCGAACCAGCCGATCATGCGGGCGAGCGGCGTCGCGCCGGCCGGCGCGGAAGCCCCGATCTCGGCCCAGAGCGCCGCGAACCAGGGTGTCGGGGCGTCGCCGCGCGCCGCTCCGTAACGGGCATAGAACAGGAGTGGCAGCATGTCGGACTTGCGCGCGTCGGCATGCGTCAGCAGGTAGTAGCGGGTGTCGAAGAAGGGAGAGGGATCGCGATATTCGAACACCCCGTGCCGGACATAGTGGCGCAGCGGCCCGCCGCGGATCGTGCGCGCTTCCGGGTTTTGCTCGGCATACCAGTTGGGGAAGAAGAGGCCCGTCCGCTGTACGAGAATCATGTCGCGCCGCATGCGCAGCGAGCGCTGCCACTTCGTCACGAAGTTGCGCGAACGCACACCCTGGAAGCTCGGCCGGCCAAGCGCCTCGCGCTCCAGATAGCCCCGCATCTCGGCATGCAGCCGCTCGGCCGCCTCGGGCGGTCCGTGCTCGGCAAGCAACGTCTTCCATTCCTCGTAGGTTTCCGAGCGGCGGCTCCAGGAGAGGCCGCCGGCGGCATAGATGGCGATCAACGCGCCGCTGTGGTGGACGCGCGCGCCCTTTTCCCGCTCGCGGTAGAGGAAGGCGTGATCGGCGACGATCCGCCAGCGCGTGTCGTAGCCCTCGGCGGCAAGGAGTTCGCGGCGCGTCAGCGTCGCCTGATGGCAGGGGACGCCGGCGAGCCAGCGGGTGTCGATGGTGCCTTCCTTGAGGCGCGCGAAGGTCAGGTCGAAATCGGCGGCGCGGCGCAGGATGTCGCCCTGTTCGCCGCGATAGAGATGATGCCCGATGACGAAATCCGGCCGGTCGCCTTCGGGAATGCTCTCCATCGCATCGGCGAGCGCGGTTTCCGAGGCGAACAGGTCGCCAGCATTGATGAAGATGACGTAGTCGCCGGTCGCGAGGCGCGCCGCCTTGTTCATCGCGAAATAGGGCCCGTCGTCGGGCTCGCTCACCAGCGTGGCGATCTCGGCGCGGTGGCGCTCCAGGATATCGCGCGTGCCGTCGGTCGAGGCGCCGTCGACGACGACGATCTCGATGCCCGGCCATGTCTGGGCGCGGATGCTGGCGAGAGTCGCCTCGATGCTCGCGGCGGCGTTGAAGGTTACCACGGCGACGCTGACCTTGCGGCCTGGCGGCGCGTCTTCCTGACGACGCGAGGTCAATCCGGCGGGCTCCTCCGAAGCAGCGGCTGCGTCGCCGAGGACGTAGCGCTGCACGGCGCCGAGCTGTGCGAGCCACCGCTTGCGGCCGGCGACCGCCGTCTTCCGCGCCTCGCGGCCGATGCGGGCGGCATTCGAGAAATCGAGCGGCTTCGGGTCGCCCAGCGTCCAGAGCAGGCCATCGACGCCGTCGGTGATGTATTCGTTCATCGTCGGCTGGTCCGCCGCGACGACGACCATGCCCCGGCACATCGCCTCGATGAACGAAAAGCCGATTCCCTCCCTCGTCCGCGGTGCGAAATAGACATTGTGCCTGGCGAGCACGGCCTGCATTTCGGCCGGGTTCTCGAACCAGTCGGACTGCGTCAGCGTCCCTTCGAAGGCGACGCCGGCTGTCGTCTCGCCCGGATCGGCGGCGTTGTGGATGTGGAATCGCTCGAAGCCGCGTCCCTCGACGAGGCGGCCGATCTCATTCCAGCCGATCGTCGGCAGCCGCTGCCAGAAGAAGCCGCGCAGGCTCGAAAAGTCCTCGACCGGCGTGAAGGGGGCCGGATCGGGCCAATACTGGACATAGGACGACTCGAGCCCGAGATGCCTCACCGTCCGGTGCAGGACATGGCAGAAGGAGAGGATGCGGGCGCCGGCGAGGCTTCGCCAGTCGGCGTCGGTGTAGGTGTCGGCCCCGTCCCACATCGGCACGAAGAGGACATTGGTGCCGGGCTGCTTCACCAGCCGCTGGGCCGCGTCAGGCAGCTGCCAGACGATGAAGAGATCGTAACCCTTGGCGAGCAGCGGGCCGACATCGAAGGGTCGGCGGGTTTCCCAGGACGAATCCCAGAAGCGGTCGACCTCGTGGCCGGCCAGCACCTCGCTCACGAAGAAGTCCGTCGAGCGCGTCTTCTGGTGATAGGAATGGTCGATGAAGGCGATTTTCATCGATGAATTGCCGCATCCTTGAGACGAAGGAAATTGAGATCGCCGCGCGCCGAGCGGAGGTCGGCCTCGAGCCGCGCGGAGCGGGCCCGGTCGGCGGTGATCTCGGCTTCGAGCGCGGCCATCGCCGCGGAAATCGTGTTGTCGGCGCGTCGGGGCGGCGCGTCGCCGCGCCCGAGATGTCCTTGCACGGCGGCGGCGTCGAGATCGGGTGCCGCTGCCCCGGTCGGGCCTTCTACGATCGTCGGCAGGGCGCCCGCCTTGGGCTCCTCCGCCACTTCGAGATGCATTCCGGCGACCAGCAGGAAATGCTCGCGCGGATCACGCGGACGCCGGTCGCTCTCGATCTCGAAGAAGGCCTGGCCCTTGGCCAGCGTGACGGGAATGCGGAGCACGATGTTGCGGCGGTGTCCGGAGACCTCGATCACCTCGTCGAACACCATCTCGCCGCCGCTCTTCACCGCGATGCGGTTGTTCTGCTGCCAGTTGCGGCCTTCCACGACCAGAACATAGCGTCCCGCCGCCGGAACGCGGGCAGAGAGCAGCATCAGCGGCTGGCTCATCCAGATGACGCCGGCCGGCAGGTGAAGCTGCGGATGGGCGCCGAGCGGCGCGCTGGCGCCGGCCAGCACCTCGATCGGGATCGTCGGATAGGCGATGCCCGCCTGATGCACCATGGGAGGCAGCAGCGGGCGACCGAAATCCGGCACGTAGCGCCAGGCCTTCTGTTCCGGGCTCCATTGCGCGACGCTGGGCTTGCCGCGGCCGGCCGCTCCCGTGCCAGCTCCCGTGCCCTTGGCAACGTCCGGCGGCAGCGCGTCGATCTCGGCATAATAGCGGTCGAGCGAGGCGGATAGCTGTCCCGGCCGGCGGCGGTGGAAGCCGAGCAGCGTGTCGACGGTCGTCAGCGGCGCATGGCGGGCGAGGCGGCGCCACAGATCCCAGTCGCCGGCGAGGCGGAAGCGCTCGTCGAGGCCGCCCACGGCGTCCCAGATCGTGCTCAGCCAGTAGCTGCCTTCCTGCATCACGAAGGGGCCGCCGCGGCCGTCATAGTCGCCGGCGATCAGCTTGCTGCGCTCGAAGGCGATCGGCGATTCGATGCCGAGCGTGACGCCGCGATCGTTGATGAGCGAGACGCGCGAGGTGATGAAGGCGATGTCGGGAAGATCGGCGATCAGCGCGCGGATGGTTGCGAAGGCGCCCGGCGCGATGCGGTCGTCGGAATTGATCCAGCCCATGACGGAGGGCGTCGCCTCGGCGCCCGTCCGGGCAGCGGCGAAGGCGCGGTTGATCCCCTGATACATGCCGCCGTCGCGCGACACGGTGTGGCTGAAGGTGATGCCGCGGCACAGGATCGGCAGCGCGCCGGAGGCGAGGCGCTGCTGCCAGGCTTCGAGGATCGCCAGCGTGCCGTCCGTCGAGCCGCCGTCCTGCACATGGTAGCGGATCGCGAAATCGCCCGCCTGCGAGACGACGGACGCGATCGTCTCGTCGAGGAACTCCTCGGAGTTCAGCGTCGGCGTGACGATGGTGAAGAGGTCGCTGGCGCTTCCGGTGGTGGTGAGGTCGCTGGCGCTCATGCGGCTCCGGCCCGGCCGGCCCTGCGCCGGCAGCGAGCGAGGCTATATCATCGCCTCGCTGCGCTGCGCAACGCGCGCGGGTTGCGCATCAGACCTTGAGAAGCCACTCGTGCTCGGGCGCGTTGTGGAACTTCCACGTCCGGGTCGGGCCGGCCATCACATTGAGATAATAGAGATCGTAGCCGTGGATGGTCGCGCAGGGGTGATAGCCCTTCGGCACCAGCGTCACGACGCCGTCCTCGAGCAGCAGCGTCTCGTCCAGCGAGCGGTCGTCTGTATAGACGCGCTGGAAGGCGAAGCCCTGCGGCGGGTTGATGCGGTGGTAATAGGTTTCCTCGAGGAATGACTGGCGCGGCAGGTCATTCGTGTCGTGCCGGTGCGGCGGATAGCTCGATGTATGGCCGCCCGGCGTGATCACCTCGACGACGAGCAGCGAGTCGGCCGCCGCGGTCTCGGGAAGGATGTTGGTCACGTAGCGGGTATTGGTGCCCTTGCCGCGCACCTCCTGGCCGACATCGGCCGGGGCGATGCGGCGCGCGGGCAGCCCGCCGCCGAGCGAGGGCGCCGAGCAGACCGCCAGCGTCACCGCCGTTTCCGCCGTCGCCTTCCAGGACGAACCGCCCGGCACATACACGGAGTCCGGCTTGCCCTCGAAGGGCGACATCCGCTCGCCGACGATGCCGAAATCCTGGCCGCCCGCCTCGACATGCGCCTTGCCGGAGATGAGCACGAGGCAGACCTCGCGGTCGCCCGTGTCGTGATGCGCGCTCTCGCCGGGTGCGAGCTGATGGAGGTCGAAGCCGACATAGGTCCAGCCCGCCAGCTCCGGCGTCACATTGATCGTCCAGCCTTCGCTGCCGGACGGCTTCACGAGGAGATCGGACTTCTTCATCGGCGGTTTCCTATCGCTTCCAGCCCGCCTCGGCCATGAAGCGGACGAGGTTGTCGTAGCCCATCTTCACATACTGCGCGGGTGGCGCCTTCTTCGGATCCTGCTCGGCCTCGATCACCACCCAGCCGGAATAGTTCGGCAGCGCCTTGAACACCGAAACATAATCGACCGAGCCGTCGCCGGGCACCGTGTAGACGCCGGCGAGCACCGAATCGAGGAACGACCAGTCCTTGGCCGCGGACTCGGCGGCGACGTCGAGGCGGACGTCCTTGGTGTGAACATGGGCGATGCGATCGCGATAGCGATGCGCGATCTCGGCCGGATCGGCGCCGGCCCAGGTGAGGTGGCCGGTGTCGAGCAGCAGCTTCACCGCCGGTCCCGTCGAGGCCATCATCCGGTCGATCTCGTCCTCGGTCTGGATCACCGTGCCCATATGGTGGTGATAGACGAGGGTGATCCCGTCCTCCTCGGCGAGGAAATCCGCGAACTTGGTCAGCCCGGTGTTGAAGCGGGCCCATTCGGCCTCGTCCATCTCAGGGCGCGAGGAGAGGGGAGCCGACTTCGTGCCATGCACCGTGCGGGTGCATTCGGCGGCGATCAGCACCTTGCAGCCGAACGCCTTCAGGAGGTCGATATGCGGCCGCGCGGCGTGGAACTCGGTCTCGGCGTCGCGCTCGATGAGGAAGGTCGAGTACCAGCCGGAAACGAGGTCGAGCTGGTGCGCGGCGAGGATCGGACGCAGCTCGTCCGCCTTGCGCGGAAACTTGTTGCCGAGCTCCATGCCCTCGATGCCGATCGCCTTGGCTTCCGTCAGGCACCGCTCGAGCGGAATGTCGCCGCCGATCTCCGGCATGTCGTCGTTGGACCAGCAGATCGGATTGGCGCCGATGCGGATCATTCCTCTAGTCCTCCAATGGCCCGCTCGGGGCACGCGTCGCACTGTTCCGTCATGCCCGGGCCTTACCCGTGCATCCACGACTTTCTTCGCTCGATACGCAGGACGCGGATGGCCGGGTCAAGCCCGGCCATGACGCCCGTTGCGGTTGCGAGCGTCAATTCACGATGCGCTGCGCCTTCAGGGCCTTCTCATAGGCCTCCCGGGCGGCGTTGACGCTGGGGCGGTCGCTCACTTCCGGCACCGCGACGTCCCACCAGTGGCCGCCGGCCTCGGTGGTGATCAGCGGGTCGGTGTCGATCACGAGCACGGTGGTGCGGTCGTTCGCCTTCGATTCGGCGAGCGCCGTCTCCAGTTCGCCGATCGAAGCGACCTTCTTGGCGATCGCGCCGAGGCTCGCGGCATGGGCGGCGAAGTCGATCGCCGGCAGCGTCTCGTGCAGCGTGTCGCGGAAGAGATTGTTGAAGTTGGCGCCGCCGGTAGCCATCTGCAGCCGGTTGATGCAGCCGAAGCCGGAATTGTCGAGCACGACGATGGTGAGCTTGAGGCCCAGCATCACCGAGGTCGCGATCTCCGAGTTCATCATGAGATAGGAGCCGTCGCCGAGCATCACGACGACCTCCTTGTCCGGCTTCGCCATCTTGGTGCCGAGGCCGCCGGCGATCTCGTAGCCCATGGTCGAGAAGCCGTAGTCGAGATGGTAGGTGCCGGGGCTGCCCGCCTGCCAGAGCTTGTGCAGCTCGCCGGGAAGTCCGCCCGAAGCACAGACCAGCGTCGCCTCGCTGCCCATCACGCGCTGCACGGCGCCGATGACCTGACCGTCGGACGGGAGGAGCGCATTGGTGGCCGCCGTCGCCTTGTCGGCATCGCGGAACCAGGCGTCGCGGCCGGCCCTGGCCTTTGCCGTCCAGGCTTCCGGGGCGCGCCAGCCGCCGAGATCGGCCGCGAGATCCTTGAGACCTGCCAGCGCATCGGCGACGAGCGGCAGCGCCCGGTGTTTGGCGGCGTCGAAGACCTGCGTGTTGAGGCCGATAACGGTCTGCGTCTCGTTCTTGAACAGCGCCCAGGAGCCGGTCGTGAAGTCCTGCAGCCGCGAGCCGACGGCGAGGATCACGTCGGCCTCTTCCGCCAGCGTGTTCGAGGCCGAGGTGCCGGTGACGCCGATGGCGCCCATATTGAGTTCATGCGCCGCCGGCAGCGACGACTTGCCGGCCTGCGTTTCCGAAACGGGGATGCCGAAGCGCTCGGCGAAAGCCTTCAGCGCCTCGGTGGCTCCGGAATAGAGCGTGCCGCCACCCGACACGATGAGCGGCCGCTTGGCGGCGCGGAGCGCCGCGACGGCGGCGGAGAGTTCGTCCTCGGACGGGCGGATGCGGCGCGGCACCCAGAGTCGCTCCTCGAAGAAGCTCTCGGGATAGTCGTAGGCTTCGGCCTGAACGTCCTGGCAGAGCGCCAGCGTCACCGGGCCGCATTCGGCCGGGTCGGTGAGCACGGCCATGGCGCGGTGCAGCGCCGGGACGATCTGCTCCGGCCGCGTGATGCGGTCGAAATAGCGCGAGACAGGACGGAAGCAATCATTCGCCGAGACGGTGCCGTCGCCGAAATCCTCGACCTGCTGCAGCACCGGATCGGGGCGGCGATTGGCGAAGACGTCGCCCGGAAGGAGCAGCACCGGGATGCGGTTGACATGGGCGAGCGCGGCGGCGGTGACCATGTTGGTCGCGCCCGGCCCGATCGAGCTGGTCACCGCCATCATGCGGCGGCGGAAGCTCGCCTTGGCGAAGGCGACCGCGGCATGCGCCATCGCCTGCTCGTTATGGGCGCGATAGGTGGGCAGGCGGTCGCGATAGGGATAGAGCGCCTCGCCGAAGCCGGCGACATTGCCATGGCCGAAGATCGCGAAGACGCCCGCGAAGATCGGCACCTTCACGCCGTCGACCTCCGTCATCTGCGCGGCGAGGAAGCGGGTCAGGGCCTGCGCCATGGTCAGGCGGATCGTCGTCATGGTCGTCTTCTCCCTCGCAGTGTCGTTGTTCGGCGTGGCCGCATGATCCGCCACCCTCCGGCCTCCGGCAACTAGGCCGACGCCGGCCAGCGGACGCGGCGCCAGGCGGCTACCAGCCGTTCGAAGCGCGCAGCCATGTCGGCCACGGCTTCCTCGTCGGTGATCGTCCCGCCCAGCCAGCGCTCGGCGGCATCCGCGAAGATCGTGCGGCCGACGGCGAAGCCGCGGACGAGCGGCGTCGCGCCGGCGGCGCGGAAGGCCTCCTCGAGCTCGGCTTCCGGCGCCTCGAGCCCGAGCATCACGATGCCGCGGCACCATGGGTCGCGGGCGATAATCACGTCGGCGATGGCGCGCCAGGCCTCGGCGCTCTTCTGCGGCTCGAGCTTCCACCAGTCGGGCCGGATGCCGAGATCGTAGAGCCGCGTGATCACGCGGGCGACGGTCGTGTCGTCGACCGGGCCGTTCTTGCCGGCGATGATCTCGACGAGCAGTTCGCGGCCGACGGTGCGGGCGGCGTCGGCGAGCCGCAGCAGTTCGCGCTCCTGCCGCGCCTTCAGCTCGTCGCTGTCGTCCGGGTGATAGAAGCAGAGGCACTTCACCGTATGGCCGACCGGCCATTCGACGAGGTGGCTGCCGAGATCGGGCAGGTGGTCGAAGTCGAGCGGGCGCGAGCCGGGCTTCTCGACCGGCCGTCCGATCCAGAAGCCCTGCTGGGCCGCCTTCGGAAAGGCCCGGCGGCCATAGGTCGAATCGAGCAGCATGCCGTAGCCGGGCCGCCCATCGGCGACGCGGGCTGCTGCCTCGACGGCGAGCACCTTCAGATCCTCGATCTTCTCGCGCGGAACCTTGAGCCGGTCCGCGACCGCTTCCAACTGGCTGCGGTGGTCGATGGCGAAGGCGAGGAGTTCGCCCGTCTCGCCGCGCCGCGTCGTCGCCCAGTGGATATGGGCGAGATCGGCATCCTTGCGCAGTGCGCGCTCGCGGCTGCCATGGGCGAGGAAATGCGAAAGCTCGGCCCAGGTCGGATATTCCGGGGAGCAGAGGAGGCGCGAGACCGCGAAGGCGCCGCAGGCATTGGCCCAGGTCGCGCAGGTCTTGAGCGGCTCGCCCTTCAGCCAGCCACGCAGCAGGCCCGACATGAAGGCGTCGCCCGCGCCGAGCACGTTGAACACCTCGATCGGGAAGCCGTCGCCGACGATGCCGGCCTCGAGGTCGTCGCTGATCGGGCCATCATAGACGATGCAGCCCATGGCGCCGCGCTTCAGCACGATGGTGGCGCTCGAGACGGCGCGGATCGCCTTCAGCGCGCCGAGCACGTCGTCGGCGCCGGAGGCGATGCGGATTTCCTCCTCGGTGCCGACGATGAGGTCGCAATCGGGCAGGATCGCCTTCAGCGCCGCCGACACCCGGTCGGACTTCACATAGCGCTCGAAGCCCTCGGCATGGCCGGCGAGGCCCCAGAGATTGGGGCGATAGTCGATGTCGAACACGACGCGGGCGCCGTTGGCGCGGGCGATGCGGATCGCCTTCTTCTGCGCGGCCGCCGCGGCCTCGCGCGAGAAATGCGTGCCGGTGACCACGATCGCCCGGGCGCTCGCGATGAAGGCCTCGTCGATATCCGCTTCCGAGAGCGCCATGTCGGCGCAGTCGGTGCGGTAGAAGATCATGGGCGAGACACCCTCGTCCTCGACGGCGAGGAGCACGAGCGCCGTCAGGCGCTCCGGATCGGTCGCGATGCCGTCGATCGCGACGCCTTCGCGCGCCATCTGCTCCCGGATGAAGCGGCCCATCTGCTCGTTGCCGACGCGGGTGATGACGCCGGATTTCAGCCCCAGCCGCGCCGTGCCGATCGCGATGTTGGAGGGGCAGCCGCCGACCGACTTGGCGAAGGAGGCGATGTCCTCGAGGCGCGAGCCGATCTGCTGGCCGTAGAGATCGACCGACGAGCGGCCGATCGTGATGACGTCGAGCATGTCGCGAGGCGTTTCCTTCGCCGTGGCGGCGCTCTGGCCGGCTTCGGTCATCCTTGTCTCCCTCGCTTCGCCTGCCGGAGAATTCCGGTCGCCGACGATGCGGCCGGCATGAAACATCGGTTCCGTTATGGCGTCAATATGGAATGTCTGGTCTATAAGTCGCCGCGTGCCTCGGCCACGGCGACCGTCAGCGTCATGGCGAGCGCCATGGTGGCGGAGAGCGATCGGAAGCCCTCGAAGTCGGCCTCCACGACCTCGAACCAGACGCCGCCGCGCGGAATGAGCGGACTGAACGGGCTGTCGGTGATCACCACGAGCGGCACGTTCTGATCGGCGACCTGGCGCGCGAAAGCGAGCGTCGACGAGGCATAGGGCGTGAAGGAAATGGCGACTGCGGCGTCGCGCGGACCGGCGAAGGCGAGCGTCTCCTCGTCGGTTCCCTGCGCCGAGCCGACCAGAACCGAGCGGATGCCGAGCTTGCCGAAGGCGTAGCTCATATAGGTGGTGATCGGAAAGGACCGGCGCTGGGCGATGAGGTAGATGGTTTCCGCACGGGCGAGCAGCGCGGCCGCCGCGTCGATGTCGGCCGGCAGAACCCGCTCGCGCAGCGTGTGCACCGAGCGTTCCGCCGCGTCGCAGAAGCCGGCAAAAAGCGCCGCCGTCTCGCTTTCGGCGCCGCCGACGGTGGAATGGGCGCGCAGCGCGTCGAGGCGGGCGGAGTAGCTCTGCGGCCGGTCGCGCAGACGATCGCGGAACACTTCCTGAAGCTCGGAGAAGCCGTGATAGCCGAAGGCCTGCGCGAAGCGCACGAGCGTCGAGGGCTGCACCGAAGCCTTGTCGGCGATGCTCGCCGCCGTGCCGAAGGCGACATCGTCGGGATTGGCGATCGCATAGGCCGCCACCTGGGCGAGGCGTTTCGGGAGGTCGTCGCGGCGGCGGACCATCTCCTCGCGCAGCGACCAGAAATGGGCGGGCGCATCGCGGCCTTCGTCCATGTGCATGCGGCTTGTTCCTTTCTCGTGCCGGCCCTCTGTGCCGGCCGCCGCCTCGGCTTGACGGCCTGTGGCAACGCAGAATAGATGTTCCACCATCGTGCGGTTTGGTCAATTCATTCCGGCGAGTGTGGGGCGGAGGCGCTTTGATGGTGACCGGGCGGGGAATTGGCGTCGGCCTCATCGGGACCGGCTATATGGGCAAATGCCACGCACTGGCCTGGAACGCCGTGGCGCCGACCTTCGGCGACGTGGCGCGGCCGCGGCTCGTCCATCTCGCCGAGGCCAGTGGCGATCTCGCGGCGCGCAAGGCGGCCGAGCTCGGCTTCGAAAAGGCGTCGGGCGACTGGCGCCGGCTCGTCGAGGACCCCGAGGTCGACATCGTTTCGGTCACGACGCCGAACGCGTTCCATGCCGAGATGGCGATCGCCGCGCTCGAGGCCGGCAAGCATGTCTGGTGCGAGAAGCCGATGGCGACTTCGCTGGCCGATGCCGAGGCGATGCTCGCAGCGGCCGAGAGGGCCGGCACGGTGACGGCGCTCGGCTACAACTACATCCAGAATCCCGCCACGCGGCACATGAAGGCGCTGATCGAGGCCGGGGCCATCGGCGAGGTCAACCATGTCCGCTTCGAGATGGACGAGGACTTCATGGCCGACGGCACGGCGCCGTTCGGCTGGAAGAGCCAGAAGGAATCGGGCTACGGCGCGCTCGACGATTTCGGCGTGCACCCGCTCTCGCTGCTGCATGTGCTGGTCGGCCCGCTGACCGAGGTGATCGCCGACTGCGCAATGCCTTATGCCACGCGTCCCGCCACCGGCGGCCGCGCCGTCGAGACGCACGACATCGCCAACATCCTGATCCATGCCGGCCGCGTCTCGGGCAGCATCCTGCTCAATCGCTCGGCCTGGGGCCGCAAGGGCCGCATCGCCGTCCAGGTCTTCGGGTCGGAAGGCACGCTCGCCTACGACCAGGAGCGGATGAACGAGATCCAGATCTACGAGGCGCGGGGGCCGCTGGCGGGGCAGGGCTTCCGGACGATCCTCACCGGCACGGTCCATCCCCCCTATGACAAGTTCATTCCGGCGCCCGGCCACGGGCTCGGCTTCAACGATCTCAAGGTGATCGAGGCGCACGAGATCCTGAAGAAGATCGCCGGCGAGGACGCCCATCTCATCGACTTCGCCGCCGGCATCGCCATCGAGCGTGCCGTCCACGCCATGGCCCGCTCCTTCGCCGAGCGCGCCTGGGTGCGTGTCTGATCCTCTCCACCCCTCCGACTGGGATTTTCGACAGATGACCGTGAGACTGGGACTTCTCGGCGCCGGCCGCATCGGCAAGGTGCATGCCGCCGCCATCGCCGCCGTGCCGGGTGCGAGCCTCGTCGCCGTGGCCGACGCCTTCCCGGACGCGGCGAGGGCGCTCGCCGCCTCGACCGGCGCCGAAGTGCGCGAGGCCGACGCGATCATGGCCGCGTCCGACATCGACGCCGTGCTGATCACGACGCCCACCGACCTGCATGCGACGATGATCGAGCAGGCGGCGAAGGCCGGCAAGGCGATCTTCTGCGAGAAGCCGATCGATCTCGACGTGCAGCGCGTGCGCGATTGCCTCGCCGTGGTCGCGAAGGCCGGCGTGCCGCTGATGGTCGGCTTCAACCGCCGCTTCGACCCGAACTTCGTCGAGGTCCGCCGCCAGATCGACGCCGGGACGATCGGCAAGGTCGAGATGGTGTCGATCACCTCGCGCGATCCGGCGCCGCCGCCGGCCGATTACATCAAGCGCTCGGGCGGTCTCTTCCGCGACATGACCATCCACGATTTCGACATGGCGCGCTTCCTGCTCGGCGAGGAGCCGGTCAGCGTGTTCGCCAGTGCCTCGGTCCTGGTCGATCCGGTCATCGGCGAGCTCGGCGATTATGACAGCGCCTCCGTGGTGCTCACCACCGCGTCGGGCCGCATCGCGCAGATCTCCAACACCCGCCGCGCCACCTATGGCTATGACCAGCGCATCGAAGTGCTGGGCGAGAAGGGCCTCGTCTCGGCCGAGAACCTGCGTGCCACCAATGTCGAGGTCGCGAATGCGGAGGGCTATCGCCGCGAGCCGCTGCTGAACTTCTTCATGACGCGCTACACCGAGGCCTACCGCGCCGAGATCGCCGCCTTCATCGCGACCATCGCCGCCGGCAAGCCGGTGAGCCCGAGCGGCGAGGACGGGCTGCGTGCGCTGCTGCTCGCCGAGGCCGCGCTGCGCTCGGCGAAGGAAAAGCGCGCCATCGAGGTCGCCGCCTGACGCGACTGCACGCGGCGCCGGGGGGTATCTGCGCCGCCAAGCTTCTTCGTCGGCTGTTTCACGGTTCTGTCACCGCCCGCTCATAGGGTCCGCCCGTCTCGATCCGGGCGGACGGATTCCCGTGCTCCAGCGCGTGACTGGCGGGAACGGCTTCCGCCGCGATCGTCATCCGGCTGAAGAGTGACAATCATGGCTGATGCGGTACCCTTCTCCGATCCGGGGCTGGCGCTCGTCGTGGGCGACCATGTCGTCTGCCTGAAATGGCACCGGATGAAGCGCCGCATCGGCGACGTTCCCTTCACCGCCAGCATCCTCGCCGAAGCCTTCGCTCTCGGAGCCTCGTCGGAAATCGATCTGCGCGTCACCGGCGATGACGGCTTCGCGGTCCTCCACGACGCGACGCTCGATCGCGAAACGACCGGACACGGCGCCGTTGCCGCTTCGAGCGACGCGATGCTCCGCGCGCTCCATATGCGCACGCCGGACGGCGAGCCGACCAGCGAGCCGCTGCTGCTGCTGGACGATCTCGCGGCTCTCGCCGTGCGGGATGCGGCGGACGGAACGCTCGTCCAGCTCGATCTCAAGGAAGAGGCGGCGGCGATCACCGACCGCGTCGTGGAGCGCTTCGCCGCGACGCTGGCGCCGGTGGCCGATCGCTTCATCCTCTCGGGCGGCGATCTCGCGGCTGTCCGCCGGCTCGCCGATGCGGTGCCGGGGCTCGCGGCCGGCTACGACCCGTGCGACCCGGGCGTCATCGCGCCGCTTCAGACGGCGGAGGACTTCGCCCGCTTCACGGACGATGCGATCGCGGCGTCCGGCGCCATGGCGATGATCTATCTCGCTTATCCGCTGGTGCTGAAGGCCGATGCGAGCGGCTTCGACATGATCGGGGCGTTCCATGCCGCCGGGAAGCGGGTCGATGCCTGGACGCTGAACACGACCCATCCGGACGCGGCCGCCTCCCTCGCCCGGCTGGTGGCGCTTCGCGCCGACCAGATCACCACCGACGAGCCGCTCCGCCTCGCCGCGCTCTATGCGAAGAGCGACACCAGCCAGGGGTGAAGCGCGGGATTGGCGGCGAGGATCGCCCCGCCTTCGTCGACCGGCGCGCCCGAGAACCCCGTGACGATGCCGCCCGCCTCGGCGACCACCAGCGCCGCCGCGGCATAGTCGAGCGGCGAGAGGCTGTCCTCGAAGAAGGCGTCGTGCCGCGAGGCCGCCACCGCGCACAGGCTGAGCGCCGCCGAGCCCAGGCGGCGGACGCCCGCCGCCGTGTCGATGACGGTGCGCAGCGCGCGGTGATAGGTCTCGACCTCGACGCTGCGCACCTGCCCCGGCACGGGCAGGCTGGCGCCGATCAGCGCCTCGTGGGGCGCGAGGGTGCGGTCGATGTGGAGTCGCTCGCCATTGCGAAAGGCGCCGCGGCCTTTCTCGGCGACGAAGGCCTCGCCGAAGGAGGGATCGAGCACGACGCCGGCGACGGTCTCGCCGTCTTCTTCGAGCGCGATGCAGATGCCAAAGAAGGGAAGTCCCCAGGCGAAATTGGTGGTGCCGTCGATCGGGTCGATCAGGAAGCGGCGTCCCGTCCCGGCGATCGCCGTCTCTTCCTCGCCGAGGATCGCCGCATCGGGAAAACGCGCGGCGAGCACGGCGGTGATCGCCCGTTCCGAGGCGATGTCGGCCGCGGTCTGGAAATCGCGCGCGCCCTTCAGCGTGAGCCGCCCGCGCTCGTGCCGCCCGCCGAGATCTGCGATCGCCCCGGCACCGGCCAGCGCCGCCTCCAGCATCGCTGCGGTGAGCGGCGAGGGCGCGATGGCGGGGATGGTCACGAGTTCGGCGAGTGAGAGCATCGGGATGACTTTCCGGTGGCAATGGTCCGGAGCATCCTGGCGCGGATGCGTGACCGTTTCGTGCCGGTCATCGCCGCCTGAAGCCGGTCCGCTGCGTCACTCCCGCACCGGCCGTGTCGTCGTCGCTGCCCTCGGCGAGGTCGTCGAGGATCGGACAGTCCGGCCGATGGTCGCCATGGCAATGGCCGGCGAGATGCGCGAGGGTCCGCGCCATGCCCTGCAATTCGCGGATGCGGCGCTCGATATCGGCGACATGGCCCAGCGCGATCCGCTTCACCTCGGCGCTCTCGCGGCCCTTGTCGCGCCAGAGCGCCAGCAGCGCCGTCATCTCGTCGACCGAGAAGCCGAGGTCGCGGGCGCGGCGGATGAAGCGCAGCGTCTCGACGTCGTTGCGGTCATAGGTCCGGTATCCGGCCTCCGTCCGCGCGGCATCGGCGATGAGGCCGATGCGCTCGTAGTAGCGGATCATCTTGGCCGAGACGCCCGAGGCGCGGGCCGCTTCGCCGATATTCATGCCGTTCCCTCCCTTCCGAAGCGCGAGAGGCGGAGCGCGTTGCCGACCACGAACACGCTGGAGAGCGCCATCGCCGCCGCGCCCAGCATCGGCGAGAGCAGGATGCCGAACGGGACATAGAGCAGTCCGGCCGCCACCGGGATCAGCGCCGCGTTGTAGGCGAAGGCCCAGAAGAGGTTCTCGCGGATATTGCGCATCGTCGCCCGCGACAGGCCGATCGCCCGCACGACTCCCATGAGGTCGCCCGACATCAGCACGACATCGGCGCTTTCGATCGCGACATCGGTGCCGGTGCCGATGGCGACGCCGATATCGGCGGCGGCGAGCGCCGGCGCGTCGTTGATGCCGTCGCCGACAAAGGCGACGCGGGCGCCACCGGCCTTGAGCTCGGCGACCACGGCCGCCTTGCCCTCGGGCAGGATGCCGGCCCGCACATCGTCGATGCCGGCCGCGCGTGCCACCGCCCGCGCCGTCGCCTCGCCATCGCCGGTCACCATCACCACGCGCCGGCCGAGCTTGCGAAGCGCGGCGATGGCCGCGGCGCTCGACGGCTTCAGCGCATCGGCGACGGCGAGGACGCCGGACGCCTTGCCCTCGACAGCGACGAAGACCGGCGTCGTGCCGCTCGCGGCGAGCCGCGCCGCATCGGCGGCGAGCGGCGACATGTCGATGCCTTCGGCGCTGAGGAAGCGCTCGCTGCCGACGAGGACCGCGCGGCCCTCGACACGGGCGCGAACGCCATGGCCCGCCACCGCCTCGAAGGCGTCGATGGCAGGGAGCGTCAGCTGCTCGGCCTCCGCCGCTGCCACCAGTGCGCGGGCGAGCGGATGCTCCGACCGGCTCTCGGCCGCGGCGACCAGTGCGAGCAGAGCCGCGCGATCCTGACCGGATGCCGGGACGAACTCGGTCAGGCGGGGCTTCCCTTCCGTCAGCGTGCCGGTCTTGTCGAGCGCGATCACCTCGGCCCCGGCGAGCGCCTGCAGGGCGTCGCCCTGGCGGAAGAGCACGCCGAGCGATGCCGCCCGCCCGGTGCCGACCATGATGGAGACCGGCGTCGCAAGGCCCATGGCGCAGGGGCAGGCGATGATGAGCACCGCCACGGCATTGACCAGCGCATTGGCGAGCGACGGCTCCGGCCCGAGGAAGTACCAGCCGAGGAAGGTCGCCACCGCGACCGCGATCACCGCCGGAACGAAGATACCGGTGATGCGGTCGACCAGCGCCGCGATCGGCAGCTTCGCGCCCTGCGCCTCCTCGACCATGCGCACGATGCCCGCCAGCGCGGTATCGGCACCGACCCGCTCGGCGCGAAAGGTGAAGCTGCCGGTGCCGTTGACCGTGCCGCCGGTGACCGCGCTGCCCGGCCGCTTGGCGACCGGTGCCGGCTCGCCGGTGATCATCGATTCGTCGACATGCGAGGCGCCCTCGGTGACGCTGCCGTCGACGGGAATGCGTTCGCCCGGCCTGACGACGACGAGGTCGCCGACGAGGACCTGCTCGATCGGCAGTTCGACGGGCCCGGCGCCGTCGCGGCTGACCCGGGCCGTGCGCGGCGACAGCTTGACCAGCGCGGCGATGGCTGCGCCGGTGCGGCCCTTGGCGCGGGCTTCGAGAAGCCGGCCGAGCAGGATCAGCGTCACGATGACCGCCGCCGCCTCGAAATAGAGCGCACCGTTGCCGGCCGGGATCAGGCCGGGCGCGAAGGTGACGACGCTCGAATAGAGCCAGGCGGCACCGGCGCCGAGCGCGACCAGCGCGTTCATCTCCGGCGCGCCGCGCAGCAAAGCGGGAATGCCGCTGGTAAAGAAGCGGCGGCCCGGAATGGCGAGGACCAGCGTCGCCAGCAGCCATTGCAGCAGCGCGTTCCACGGGCCGAGGGTCATCATCGTCCAGTGATGGAAGGCCGGAACGAGATGGCCACCCATCTCGACGACGACGATCGGCAGCGTGAGCGCGGCGGCGAGCGCGAGATCGCGGCCGAGCCCGGTCGCCTGGTGGTCGTGATGGGCCGCATGGTCGCGCCGCGGCGTATCGGCCTCGAGCCGCACTGCCTGGTAGCCGGCGGCGGCGACGGCCTTCTCGAGCGCGCCGGCCGACACGCCATGGGCATGCACGGTCGCCCGTTCGGTGGCGAGATTGACGCTCGCGGCATCGACGCCCGGCACCGCCTTCAGCGCCTTCTCCACGCGCGAGACGCAGGAAGCGCAGCTCATGCCCTCGATGGAAAGGTCGACCCGGCTCGACGGGCCGTCTCCGGCGAAACTCTCGTGATGGGGATGCTGCGTCATCGGTTCTGCCCGGTCGTTGCGGTTCTGATGACGGATCAGATAGAGCTTCCCATCATGGGAAGGTCAAGCCCCCGATCCGGGGTTCTCGTCGCTCTTGACCTTGCCACGATGGCAAGCCCCAGATTGCGGCATGGATCAACCATGATCGACAAACCCGAAAGGATCGACCCCATGCTCACCTTCACGGTCCCCGACATGAGCTGCGGCCACTGCGCGTCCACGATCGGCAAGGCGGCGCGCGAGGCGGCGCCCGGCGCGGAGGTCCGGGTCGATCTCGCGACGAAGCGGGTGGAGATCGACGGCGCCGCCGACGCCGCCACGGTGGCGGCCGCCATCCGCGCCGCCGGCTACGAGCCGGCCTCGGCCTGAGCCAGGCACGCGCGACACGGGAACGAAAGACGGGCTGCCGTCTTGAGTCGATGACGTTCACCGCTCAGGAGGTGTGAAATGGTCGTCGACAAGGTCTTGAATAGCATTGTTCCCGGCCGCGCGGCCCGCGAGGAGAAGAAGGTCAAGGAGGGGAAGCTCGACGAGGAGCTGCGGGAAACGTTCCCGACCAGTGATCCGCTCGCCTCGACGCAACCCGGCTCCGGCGTCACCGGCGCAGAGGTCAAGGCGCTGCATCCCTCGCCGTCGCAGATCGCGGCCAAGCGCCGTCCGGCCTGAGCCCCTCGGGAATGACGAACGAAGCCCGGCCAGTCGCCGGGCTTTATCGTGCCTCAGAGAGCCAGCCATAGCGCATCGTCACGCCCGGGCTCGTCCCCGGCGCTTTCGTGCCGGTTCAGGCGGATCCGGTCATGGCCAGGGTGAGCCCGGCCATGACGATAGGAAGTGTCCGTGCGGCCGAGGGGCCGTTTCAGCGCTCGTCGATCTCGCGGCTCTCGTCGCCGACATCCTCGTCGTCGAATTCGATGACCGCGTGACGCTCGCCGCCGGGATCGGGGAGTGGCGCATCCTGGTTGGGGTCGGCCACATCCTCCGCCTGCTGCTGGCGGATATTGTCGTCGTCGTTGGAAAAGCCGCCCTGCTGCCGTTCGTCGGTGTTGGCGTAGGGCCTCGGGTCGAGTTCGGTCATGGACGTCCTCCGTCTTGCGAGTGGGCTCGACGAAGGGTGAATGCGGCGATGGCGGCGGGGTTCCGCTCAGTCCATCGCGAAGACGGGCTTCAGCGCCTCATAGGCGGCGCGGTAGCGCGCATAGCCGCGGTCATAGACGGCGCGATTGGCCGGATCGGGCTCGATCAGATCGCCATGCCGCGCGAGCACCGAGACGCCCGACCAGTCCGACGAAAGACCGCTGCCGATCGCCGCGACCCAGGCGGCGCCGACCGAGGAGCCGTGCGGATTGTCGAGCAGGCGCACCGGCAGCCCGACCACATCGGCGACGATCTGCATCCACACGCGGCTGCGCGTTCCGCCATCCGAGGCGAAGACGCGGGTCGGCCGATGGCCCATCTCCACCAGCACGTCGAGATGATGGCGGAAGCCGTAGGCGACGGCTTCCAGCAGCGCGCGCCAGAGATGGCCCTTGCCATGCCCGAGGCTGAGGCCCGTGAAGGTGCCGCGCGCCAGCGGATCATGGATCGGGGTCTTCTCGCCGAGGAAATAGGGAAGGCAGAGCACGCCGTCCGAACCCGCCGGCACCGAGGCCGCCAGCCTGTCGAGCGCGACATGCGGGCGCTCGTCGCCGTCCTCGGCGCCGATCAGGCCTGCCAGCCAGTTGAGCGCCGAGCCCGAGGCGGCCATGCAGCCGTTCGGCGCATAGAGCCCCGGCACGAGGTGGTAGTCGAGATAGAGCCGCGGGTCGGGCGTCGCCTCGGCCGTCGCGACGACGATGTCGCCGGCGCCGCCGAATTTGAGCAGCACGTCGCCCGGCGCCGCGATGCCGGCGGCGAGCGCCGAGGCGATGTGGTCGGCCGCGCCGCCGAAGACCGGAAGTCCTTCCGGCAATCCGGTCGCCGCCGCGGCCTCGGCCGAGACGTGGCCCATCAGCTCATGCGTCACCGTCCGGTCGGGAACCGCGTCGCGCGCGATGCCGGCGAGGGCGACGAGATCGGCGGCGATGCGGTTGTCGGAAAGATCGGTGAAGCCGGCCTCGAGCGCCCAGTTCTGCTCGACGGCGCGGCGACCGGTGAGGCGGTAATTCACATAGTCGTAGGAGCCGAACACCGTCGCGATGCGGGCGAACACGTCAGCCTCGTGGCGGGCGATCCAGCGCAGCTTGGCGGCGACGAGCTGCTGGTTCACGCCATTGCCGGCGCGGGCGAGGAAGGCGGCCTCGTCGAGTTCCGCCTTCAGCGCCTCGACCTCGGCGCCGACCCGGCCGTCGCTCTGCTGGATGCTGGGACGCAGGACATTGCCCGCCGCGTCGAGCAGGACGACGGCGGGCAGCATGCCGGTCACGCAGAGCCCGGCGAGGCTCGCGCCGCCGCCGGGGAGGGCGGCGACGATCTCCTTCAGCACGGCGACGCTGTTCGTCCACCATTCGGCCGGATCCTCCTCGGCCCAGCCGGGATGCGGCGAGGACAGGGAGACGGGCCGCGAGGCGACATGCACGATCTCGCCCGGCATGCGCACCGCGATGCCGATGGTGGAGGTCGTGCCGATGTCGAGGCCGATGACGGTATCGGGCGAAGCCGCTGGAGCGCTCATGCTGTCAGGCGAATTCCTCGACGACATCCATGAAGCGCTTGACCCGCTCGGCGTCGACCGCGTTCCAGGTGTCGCCGTCGACCTTGAAATGGGTGCCGACGATCACGCCGTCCGCCAGCGAGAGAACCTCGCGGACATTCTCCAGCCGAACGCCGGTATTGGCGAAGATCGGCACGGTCTTGACGGCGTCGGCGACGGCCTTGAGGTCCGAGGTCTCGGCCGGCTGGCCGGTGATCGGGCCCGAGACGAGGATCGCGTCGGCGAGCGAGGAGAAGACGGCGCTCTTGGCGCGCAGCGCGATCGGCCGGTGATCGAGGCTCGCGGCGAATTCGGCGTTGATGTTGAAGAGGAGCTTGAGGTCGGGCCGGCCGAGGTCGCGGCGAAGGCGCAGCGCCTCGGCGGCGGAGGGCTGCCACAGGCCCATGTCGGAGGCGAAGAGGCCGGTGAAGATCTCGCGGGCGAAGGAGGCGCCGGTCGCGCAGGCGATGGCGACCGAGGCGGACGGGTCCCAGAGATAGTTGACGCCGAACGGCACCTTGAGCGTCGGCTTCAGCGCCTGGATCACCGCCGTCATCGCGGCGAGCGTCGCCGGCGAGGCCTTGAAGACATAGGGCCGGTCGTTCTCGTTGCCGAACATCACCGAATGGATGCCGCCGGCCTGCAGCTTCTCCAGATCGGCGCCCGCGTCGTCGATCAGCTTCTGGACGCCGCCATCGGCGTCGTAGAGCGGCGTGCCGGGCAGCGCGCCGATATGCACCATGCCGACCACCACCTTGCGGCGCGCGCCGAAGAAATCAAACACCATGCCCTTCGTCCTCTGGGGGCGGCCGCCGGTCGTTCCGGCGCCGCATTGCCAATCTTGAATCTGCGGGCCGTCAGGCCCGTTCCGCGCCGGCCGCCGCCACGATCACCTCCACCTCAGCTGCCTCCAGCGCCCGGGCGAGATGGCCGGGCGGCGGCGCGTCGGTGACGATGACATCCGCGCCTGCGACGTCGCAGACGCGGGCGAGCGAGCGATGATCGAATTTCGAGGAATCGCAGAGGATGACCACCTGGTCGGCGCGAGCGATGAAAGCCCGCTTCACCTCGCTGTCCTCGACCGAATAATCGAAGAAGCCGGCCTCGATCAGTCCGGAAACGCCGATGAACACGCGATCGAGATTGTAGTTGGCGAGCTCGCCCACCGCGCGCGATCCGACGACCGACTGCTCGGGATTGCGAACCTCGCCGCCGAGCACATAGACGGGGCTCTTCGAGGCCGAGAGCACCATCGCGGCGCGCAGGCTGTTGGTGAAGACCCGCAGATCGGAGCGATCGACGATCGCCTCCGCCAGCGTCAGCGTCGACGTGCCGACATCGAGGCCGATCGTCTCGCTGGGCCCGATCAGGCGCGCGGCGGCGTGGGCGATGGCGGCCTTCTCGCGGGCGTTGCGATGACGGCGGCGCTTGAAGGCCGGCTCCTCGAGATCGAACACCTCGCGCGGACTGGTGGCGGCCGAAACGGCGCCGCCATGCGTGCGGGCGAGCAGGCCGCGCTCCTCGAGGACGACGAGATCGCGACGGATCGTCATCTCCGATACGTTCAGGTTGGAAGCGATCTGCGAGACCGAGACGAAACCGTCCATCTCGACCACGTCGAGGATGAGCGACTGCCGCGCCCCGGCCGGCATGCGGCCGAAGCCGACGGCGGGATCGTAGGTGGGGAAGTCGTCGGGCTGCATCGATCGGGGGCTCCTGTCCGGACGCGGCGGCGTTCAGACTGAAACAGGTTCGCACATATCCGAACATGAGCCGGAAGTTCGGCGTTGTAAAGTGTGCGGATTTGCGTTTCCCTACGGCCATTCGACAGCATGCGCAGGAGCGACCAGTCATGGCGGGCATTTTCGACCTCTCGGGCCGGAAGGCCTTCGTCACCGGCGGCGCGAAGGGCATCGGCGCCGCGATCGTCCGGGCGCTCGACCGTGCCGGAGCCACCGTCGCCATCGCCGATCTCGACGTGATGGCGGCCCAGAACGTGATCGCCGGACTCGCCAATGGCGGCTTCGCGGTCGAGATCGACGTCACCAGGCGCGCCTCGGTGCAGCATGCCTTCGACCAGGCGGTGGAAGGGCTCGGCGGCATCGATATCGTCTGCGCCAATGCCGGCGTCTCGACGATGCGGCCGGCGATCGACCTCACCGACGAGGACTGGGACTTCAACTTCGACGTCAATGCGCGCGGTGTCTTCCTGACCAACCAGATCGCGGTGCGCTACTTCCTCGCCGAGAAGAAGCAGGCGGCGATCGTGAACACCGCCTCGCTGGCCGCCAAGGTCGGCGCGCCGCTGCTGGCCCACTACTCGGCGTCGAAGTTCGCGGTGTTCGGCTGGACGCAGGCGCTGGCCCGCGAGATGGCGCCGAAGGGGATCCGCGTCAACTGCGTCTGCCCCGGCTTCGTGAAGACCTCGATGCAGGAGCGCGAGATCATCTGGGAGGCGGAGCTGCGCGGCATGACGCCGGAGGCGGTGCGCGCCGAATATGTGTCGCTGACCCCGCTCGGCCGCATCGAGGAGCCCGAGGACGTCGCCGACGTGGTCGTCTTCCTCGCCTCCGACGCCGCCCGCTTCATGACCGGCCAGGGCATCAACATCACCGGCGGTGTCAGGATGGACTGATAGGCCGGAGCGGCGTATTGCGCCGGGGATCGACGCGGGCAGCGGAGCTGAACGATGAATCCCTGGCGTAGATATGCCCCTGTCTGGCAAAGGCGCGCCGCGACGACCATCGGCGCGGTGCTGATCGGACTGGTGGCTCTCGCCTTTGCCGGGGCGGCCGATGTCGCGCAGGAGGGCTTTGCCTGGCTCGTTGCCCGCTGGCCGCTGCTGCCGCTCGCGCTGACGCCCGCCGCCTATGCGCTGATCGCCTGGATGACACGGATGCTGGCGCCCGAGGCGCGCAGCTCCGGCATCCCGCAGGTCATCGCCGCGACCCACAACGCCGAATCGGAGGCCAATGAGCGGCTGACCTCGCTGAGAACGGCCGCGGTGAAGCTGGTGATGACGGTCCTCGCGCTCGGAGCCGGCGGTTCCGTCGGCCGCGAGGGACCGACGGTGCAGATCAGCGCCGCGATCATGAACGCCACGCACCGGCTGTTCCGCGTGCCGCTCACGGCCGCCGTCACCATCGCCGGCGGCGCGGCCGGCGTCTCGGCAGCCTTCAACACGCCGCTTGCCGGCGTCGCCTTCGCGATCGAGGAACTCGCCTCGGCCTATGAGCAGCGGCTCGCGCTGCTGACCATGGCAGCCGTGCTGATCGCCGGCCTCGTCAGCCTCGGCATCGCCGGCGATTACGTCTATTTCGGCGCGGTCCACGAATCGCTGTCGCTTCAGGCGGCGCTCGTCATCGCGCCGGTCGCGGGCGTCGCCGGCGGGCTTCTCGGCGGCCTTTTCTCGCGCATCGTGCTCTGGTTCACCTTCTCGGCCGCGGCGCCGATCCGCGCCATCCGCGCTCGACCCGTGGCGTGGGCGGCAGCGGCCGGTCTCCTTATCGCGGTGATCGGCATCGCCGGTGCCGGGCTCACCTGGGGCACCGGCTATGACGTGTCGCGCCGGATCATCGAGGGCGGTGCGGAACCGCTCTGGTTCGGCCCCGCCAAGATGCTGACGACGCTGCTGACCGCGCTTTCGGGCATTCCGGGCGGCATCTTCGCGCCCTCGCTCGCCGCCGGCACCGGCCTCGGCCAGATCATCGCCAGCCTCTTTCCCGGCGAGCCGGTGGGCGCCGTCGTCGTGCTCGGCATGATCGCCTATTTCGTCGGCGTCGTGCGCGCGCCGCTGACGGCGGTCCTCATCGTCTCGGAGATGACGGACGGCCACAGGCTGATCCTGCCGCTCTTCGCGACCGCGATCATCGCCGAGGGCGTCTCGGCGCTCGTCTCGCCCGAGCGGCTCTATCACGGCCTCTCGCGCGCCTTCCGCGATCCTGCCTGACAGTCGCCTGCGGGCTTGCGCGCGCCGGCGTCAGCGGCTCCTATGCGGGCCTCTCGCGGAGGAAAGCCATGTCACGCGTCGTCATCATCGGCGGCAGCGGCCATGTCGGCACCTATCTCGTGCCGCGTCTGGTCGAAGCCGGATTCCATGTCGTCAATGTCAGCCGCGGCCAGCGGCAGCCCTATACGCCGCACAAGGCCTGGGATGCCGTCGAGCAGGTGGCGATCGACCGCGACAGGGCCGAGGAGGCGGATGCCTTCGGCGGCGCGATCTTCGACCTGAAGCCCGACATCCTGATCGACATGACCTGCTTCACGCTGGCGAGCGCGCGCCAGATCGTCGAGGCGGTGAAGGGCGAGGTCGAGCATTTCCTGCATACCGGCACGATCTGGGTGCATGGCCCGAGCGTCACGGTGCCGACGACGGAGATGGAGCCGCGCCGGCCCTTCGGCGACTACGGCATCCAGAAGGCGGCCATCGAGGCCTATCTGCTGCACGAGGCGCGCCGCAACGGCTTCCCGGCCACGATCGTGCATCCCGGCCATATCGTCGGGCCGGGCTGGGCGCCGCTCAATCCGGAAGGCCATTTCGACACCGCCGTCTTCTCGCGGCTGGCGCGGGGCCAGCAACTGCGCATCCCGAATTTCGGGCTCGAGACGGTGCATCACGTTCATGCCGACGACGTCGCGCAGATGTTCATGCGCGCGATCGCCCGGCGGAGCGTCGCGATCGGCGAGGCCTTCCACACGGTATCGCCGGCGGCGGTGACGCTGCGCGGCTATGCCGAGCGCATGGCGGCCTGGTTCGGCCGCGAGGCCGATCTCGCCTTCCTGCCTTTTGCCGAATGGAAGATGCATTACGACGAGGCCACGGCGCAGGCGACCTACGACCATATCGCCCACAGCCCCAACTGCTCGATCGACAAGGCCCGCGCCATGCTCGGCTATGCGCCGCGCTATTCCTCGCTCGAGGCGGTGCAGGAATCGGTCGCGTGGCTGATCGAGAACGGCGAGGTCAAGGTGGCGTGAGGCCGTCTCCTCACGCTTTTTCGCGCTCCTCGGTCAGGAAATAGAGGAACGAGAGCGCGGGAAAGGCGAGGCCGGCGGCGACGATCGCCGGCCAGCCGAAGGCCTCGTGCAGCGGGCTCGCCACCGCCGAGCCGACGGCGCCGCCGAGGAAGAAGGTGGCGATGTAGAGCCCGTTCAGCCGGTTGCGGATCTGCGGCGCGAGCATGTAGAGCGCGCGCTGCCCGAACACCGTGTTGGCCTGCACGCAGAAATCGACCGCGAGCGCGGCGAGCGTCATCAGCGCGATCGACAGGAAATGGCCGCCGAGCCAGGCGAGCACGAAGGAGGCGAAGACGCCGGCGATCGCCGCGCCGGTGCCCAACCGCGTATGCCCGGCATCGGCCATCCGCCCGGCGATCGGCGCCGACAGCGCGCCCGCGGCGCCCGCCAGCGCGAAGAGCGCGATCTGCGATTGCGAATAGCCGAAGTCGGGACCGGCGAGTTCCAGCGGCACCGCGGTCCAGAACAGGCTGAAATCCGCGAACAGGAAGAACTGGTAGAAGGCGCGCCGGCGCAGCAGCGGTGTCGCGCGCCAGATGGTCCAGAGCGAGCGCAGCAATTCTGGATAGCTGTGCGACCCGCTCGGCGTCCGCCGCGGCAGGAAGCGCAGCAGCAGGAGCAGCAGCACGATCATGAAGGCGGCGGAGAGCGCGAAGACGCCGCGCCAGCCGACGATGTCGGAGAGGAAGCCCGAGATCGGCCGCGCCAGCAGGATGCCGACCATCAGCCCGCTCATGACGTTGCCGACCGTGCGGCCGCGATTCGCCTCGTCGGTCATCGAGGCCGCGAGCGGCACCAGCATCTGGATGACGCTCGACGAGAAGCCGATGAAGAGCGCCGCGCCGAGGAAGGGCAGGGCGGTCGGCGCCAGCGCCGTCAGGACGAGCGCGACGGACGTCACCGCCACCGCGATGGTGATCAGCCTCTTGTTCTCGACGATGTCGCCGAGCGGCACTAGAAGCACGAGCCCGCAGCCATAGCCGATCTGCGTCAGCGTCACGACGAGGCTCGCCACATGCGGCGACAGGCCGACATCGGGGCCGATCAGCTTGATGAGCGGCTGAGCGTAATAGAGGTTGGCCGCGATCGCGCCGCAGGCGCAGGCGAGCAGGATCGTCAGCGCCGGCGTGATCTTCGGATGCGGCGCGGGGATCGCGGAGGGGGTGGACGTCATGGGGGGTATGCCTTGGCGGACGGCCGCTGCGGCCGGCGGGGCCAAGACATGCCAGCTTTCGTCCGTGAAACCAAGCGAGGCCGGGAGAGCCGTGACCCTGGTCCCTCTCCCGCGAAGCGGGGGAGGGTTGGGGAGGGCTTGCGTTCGGATGTGGCCGGTGGACCTCGACCCGTCAGCCGGCGATCACCTTGCCGCGCTTCAGCACCGTGCGGCCGCCCGGGACGCCCGCGACCGCCTCGGGCACGGAGCCGGCCGGGATGAGCACGAGGTCGGCGCGGCAGCCGGGCGCGAGGCCGTAGCCTTCGAGGCCGAGCACCGAAGCGGGGAGGGCGGTCACCATCTGGAAGGCGTGCGCGACATCCTCGTCGGCGTTGAAGTCCTGCCGGTAGCCCACGATCATCGCCCGGCGCAGCAGGTCGCCGTCGCCATAGGGCGACCAGGCGTCGCGGATATTGTCCGAGCCGGCGAAGACGGTCACGCCCTCGGCCTTCAGCCGCTTGACGGGCGGCATGGCGACCGGGCCGGGGCCGTTGGTCATGATCGCGACGCGGCTGTCGGCGAGCGCCTTCGCCGTTCGGGCGAACTCCGCCGGATCGATCATGCCGAGCGCGAAGGCGTGGCTGACGACGACGCGCCCCTCGAGCCCTGAAGCCTTCGTCCTGTCGGCGATCTGGCGCAGTTCGAAGGCGCCGAGCGGACCCGGATCATGCAGGTGGATGTCGACGCCGGCGCCATGCTTCTCGGCGAGGTCGAAGACCGTGTCGAGATGGCCGGTCACGTCGTCGTCGATGCCGGCCGGATCGAGCCCGCCGACGAGATCGGCGCCCTCGCGCATCGCCGCGTCGAGAAGGTCGGCCGTGCCGGGATCCTTGAAGATGCCGCTCTGCGGGAAGGCGACGATCTCGATGTCGACGAGATGGCGATAGCGCTCGCGAAGCGCGAGCAGCGCATGCAGGCCCTTGAGTCCGACCTCGGTGTCGATATCGACATGGCTGCGGATGGCGCCGGTGCCGAAGGCGGCCACCTGTTCGATCAGCCGCCCGCCGCGCTCCTCGACCGGCATGGTCAGCGTGCGGCGCAGATGCTTCTCGGCGGCGATCCGCTTCGCAACGGTGTCGCCGGGGATGTGGGGAATGAACGGCAGGCCGATCAGCGTCTTGTCGAGATGGATGTGCCCCTCGACGAAGGAGGGCGAGACGAGCTTGCCCGCCGCATCGATCCGGCGCGCCGCGGACGGCGCCGTTCCCGCCTCGGCGACGGTGGTGATGGTGGCGCCGGTGATGGCGATATCGACGCGTTGACCATCCGGCGTCGTGGCGCCGGCAATGACGAGATCGGCCTGCATGTTCTCTTCCGTCAGTCGATGAGGGCGACGCGGCGCGCCGCGACCACGCGATAGAGCCGGTCGCCATAGACCTTCTCTTCCTCGCGCGCGGAGAAGACGAGCGAGATGTCGTGTTCGTCGTCGGACGCGATCGCCGCCGCGGCGATCTCGTCCCAGGACGGCGCCGGAAGGTTCCGCCAGCCTTCGAGCTGTTCGGCGGAGGGCAGCGACGGGAAGCCGATCTTGGGCACCAGCGAGGCGATGATCTGCCAGAAATGCCGCATCAGGCGCGGCCGGTCCTCGGCCTCCAGATGCGGCGAGACGAGGCGCACCCAATGCGTCCCGGTCACGGCATGCAGCGCCGAGAAGTCCATCGTCGCGGCGAAGAGAGCGAGCGACGTGGCCGCGAGGCGGTTCATGCAGTCGCCGCGGATCTCCAGCATGTCGACGATCGGCGCGAAGCCCGGCGCCTCGCCGGCGGCGCGGATGGTGTGCCAGAGGAGATCCGTCTCCGGCTCCAGGCGATGCATGTCCGGCACGGCGGAGGATGCCGCGAGCACGGCGCCGGGATCGTCGGTGACGGGGGCCGCGCCGGTCGGCAGCGGCATCTTCAGATAGGTCGCGCACCAATAGCCGATCGCCGTGCCGACCTCGGCCGCGTCCATGCGCAGGCAGCCATAGGCGAGGCGCATCAGGCAGTGCAGCGCGCTGGCGCCGACGCCGGGGATGAGGGTCGGCACATAGGTCTTGATCGCGCCGTCGATGCCGAGGCGGCGGACCTCGTCGGTCATCAGGTCGCGATAATCGGCCTCGCGGCTGCGGTCGCCGAGATGGGCGAGCCAGTCGGCCCGCGCGATCGGCGCGACGCGCGGCGGCATCGGCACGAGACCCTTCACGCGGCGATACATCGCCAGCCATTCGGCCATGCGCGGCTCGTCGGCGCCGAGCCGGTCCATGGCGACGAGGATCATCGGCACATGATTGGCGAGCAGATAGGGGAATTCGACGCTGTCGGCGCGGGCGTCGGCGAGCAGATCGTCGAGACCGCCGCGCGGAAGGGCGGATGCAAGGCTCATTCTATCCTCCTAGACCTCGACAGGGGCCGGCCGGCCGGTGTCCTCGGCGTGGAAATGCTGTTCGTCATAGGCCATCAGGTCGGCATAGTGCCGGTCGGCATCAGCAAGGAAGAGGCCGCGGGTCAGCGCCGCCACCATGCGCGGCACGCCGTATTTGAGGCCGGTGATGCCGTTGCAGATCGGGCCGAGGCTCGGCACCGCGCCGTTGTTGAAAATATGGATATTGCCGATCCACGGCGCCGTGCCGGGATGCTTCTCGGTGAACTCGAAATCGCGGCCGAGATAGGGGTAGAGGCCGAGCGCCGCGTCCTCCTCGCCGGCGGGCGGCGTGAAGCGGTCCTGCCAGAGCGCGATCTCGCCCGCGAAGGGCGCGAGTTCGGGGCGCTTGGCGAGGTCGATCTCGTAGCCCGTGCCGAGCAGGAGGTGATCGAAGGCGAAGACGCCGCGCGGCGTCTCGATCTCGACGCGGCCGTCGACCATCCGCGCCGATTGCGGCGGACAGCCGAGTTCGGCGCGGAAATTGGGGAAGGCATGCGCGGCGCGGTACATCTCCTGCGTCGGCGGCACCTTCAGTTCGAAGAAGCGGCGCATGAAACGCCAGCGCCGCGTCGCGTCGAGATCGGCGAAATGGCCGAGAAAGCCGGGGAAGTTCGACCAGGCCAGCACCTCGGTCTTCGGCAGCTCGCTCGCCCGCGCGAAGAGCGTCGCCGACCGCGCGCCGTTGCGAAGCGCCGCCACCGCCCAGTCGAAGGCCGAGGACGCGGCGCCGACGATTCCGACATCGAGCCCGGCGAGGCGCTCCGCCGCGACCGCCTCGCCGCTATGCGTCCAGCTCTCGCGCGGCAGGCCGGCGACGAAGGGAGGCACGGCGAGGCCGCCGGCGCCTTCGATGCCGGTCGCCAGCACCAGCTTGCGCGCATAGAGACGGCTCGCTCCGGCGGGCGTCTCGATATCGAGCACCAGATAGTCCTCGAGCGGGCGGATCGCCGTCAGCGTCGTGCGGTTGCGCACGTCGAGCGCCGCCATCCGGCGGTACCAGACGAGATAGTCCATCCAGTCGGCGCGGTCGATCTTGCCGACCGCCTCCCAGGCCGCCTCGCCATGCGCCGCCTCGTACCAGGAGCGATAGGTGAGGCTCGGAACGCCGAGATCGGGGCCCGACAGGTGCTTGGGGGAGCGCAGCGTGTCCATGCGGGCACACGAGATCCACGGCCCCTCGCGGCCCTCGTCGCTGCGGTCGATCAGCACGACGTCGCCGACGCCCTGCCGCTTGAGCCCGAAGCCGATGGAAAGGCCGGACAGGCCGGCGCCGACGATCACCACATTGTGCAGCGGCGCGCCGTCCGGCCCCGAGCGGCGGGGCAGCCAGGCGCGCGGCGAGGCCTCGATGCGCTCGAGGTCCCGCGCGATCGCGTCTTCAAGGGTGGCGAGGCGTGAGGAAGCAGGTCGTGACGAAGCGCTCATGCGTCGAACCGCCGGCGGCGGGCTCCCATAGGCGAGGATTGAAACGGATGGTTGCCGATCGGCGCCGCCGCGTAAAGGCGCAACCTGCCCGCCCTTTGGTCGCAGGCAGCACTTGATGCGAAAATGTGCAGAGGCAATACTGCCGAGCGGCGGGGAGCGGCGCGACGAGCAGAAAGATGGGGGTCGTCACAGCCGATCCGACGCGATGCAACCGATGCGCGACCGTGAATCGAACAAGGTCGATATTCTGGTTGCAACATGATTGTCGAGACCGATGAACGAGTGTTCTTGCTGCACTTGTTCGTAACGTGTTCGGCTAGAATGTGCATTTCTGTGAGAATCGGAGATAATTGACGTTTCTTGAGCGCGATTTTGTTTGATGTATACTCCGTTTCCGCTCCCTTGTCACAACGGAAGAGAGTCACGGGAATGATCAAGACATCTGCATTGAGGCTCGGTGTCGCCGCGCTCGCGCTGGCTTCGGCCGTGGCGACTGCGGGGGCGGCCGACAAGCCGCTGGCCGGAACGACGCTGACGATCGCGTCCCAGAACGACCAGTTCGCGGCGGTGATCGCCAAGCTGGCACCGCAGTTCGAGGAGAAGACCGGCGCCACCGTGAAGGTCGACATCCTCGACTACGGTTCGCTGCTCACCAAGACCCAGGCCGATTTCGTCGGTCACACGAAGTCCTACGATCTCATCACCATGGACATCGTCTGGGCCGGCCAGTATGCCGAGAACGGCTATACGGTCGACCTGACCGAGCTCATGAAGCGCGATGCGGCCGAGCTGCAGATCGACGACATCTATCCTGCGACGATCCAGTATATCGGCCAGTACAACGGCAAGCAGGTGGCTTTCCCGTTTGCCGGCTACGCGGCGGTGATGGCCTATCGCAAGGATCTGCTCGACGCCGCCGGCATCAAGGTGCCGGAGACCGCCGAGGACTTCGTCGAGGCGGCGATCAAGCTGACGGACCCGTCCAAGAAGATCTACGGCTTCGTCGCCAACGGGCAGAAGGGCGCCGCGGTGGCGCAGGACTGGCTGCAATACAACGCCCAGCTCGGCGGTTCTGTGCTGGATGCGAGCGGCAAGCCGGCCCTCAACTCGGACGCCAACGTCGCCAGCCTCAAGATCTACAAGGAGCTGTTCGACAAGGCGGCCCCGCCCGGGGCGGTCGACTATGACTGGGGTGGCCGCGAGGAGAGCTTCCGGCAGGGCCTCGTCGCCCTGATGGAGACCTGGTCGGTCGGCGCGCCCGGCTACTACGACCCCTCGATGTCGAAGATCGTCGACACGGTCGGCATCACCTACACGCCGGTCGGCAAGGGCCTGCCGCTGAAATACGGCCTCGGCGGCTGGGGCATGGCGATCAACGCCGATCTCGACAAGGAAAAGCAGGAAGCCGCCTGGAGCTTCATCAAGTGGCTGGTCAGCCCTGAAGTCCAGAAAGAGATGAACATGAACGGCGCCGGCAGCTATATCCGCAAGTCGACGCTGGCGGATCCCGAGCTCAACGCCAAGTATCCGTTCCTGCCGGTCATCGCGAAGTCCTTCGAGAACGCCGACGGCGACTATCGTCCGCGCATTCCGCAGTATCCGGAGATCCAGGATCTGCTCGGCACGGCCGTCAACGCCGTCCTCGTCGGCAATACCGATCCGAAGGCAGCTCTCGACGAGGCGCAGGCCCAGGCCGAGAAGCTGTTCTGAGGATCGGCGATCCTCGCAAAAAGCTCCTTCCCGTCCGCGGGAAGGGGTCGGGCTGCGGCCTTTCCCCCGAGAGCCGCAGCCTCTTTTCCCATGCCGGAGAGCGTCCGTGACGAGTGCAACCTCCACCGCCGTCCTGCCGCGCGCGTCAAAGCGCAGGAGCGGGATGCGTTTCGACGATCGCCGCAAGCTGTTCCTTCTCGCCCTCGCGCTGCCGGCCGTCGTCTATATCGCCGTCATCGCGCTTTGGCCGCTGGCACAGGGCATCGCCTACTCCTTCTTCGAGTACAATCTTCTGCGCCGCGGCGGGACGAAGACCTTCGTCGGGCTGCAGAACTATGTTGACCTCCTCACCGACAAGACCGGCCAGCGGGCGCTCATCAATACGTTCGTGTTCACGATCGGCGCGGTCGTCTTCCAGTTCGTGCTTGGTCTCGGCCTCGCGCTTCTGCTCTGGCGCGACAGCCGCTTCAACCGCATCTGCCTCGCCTTCCTGCTGATCCCGGTGACGATCACGCCGCTCGTGGTCGGCCTCATTTTCCGCGCGCTGCTCGCCGTCGACTACGGCTATTTCGGCTACTACCTCGCCGAATGGGGCATCACCTCGCCGCGTGGCCTGCTCGCCGGCACCACGACGGCGCTGCCGACGCTGATCTTCGTCGATATCTGGGAGTGGACGCCGCTCGTTGCGCTGATCCTGCTCGCCGGCCTGAAGGCGCTGCCCTCCGACATTCTGGAGGCCGCGGCGGCCGACGGCGCCACTGCCTGGCAGCGCTTCCGCCTCGTGATCCTGCCGTTGCTGCTGCCAACCGTCTTCCTGGCGCTGGTGCTTCGGATGATGGACGCGTTCCGAGTCTTCGATTCGATCTTCGTGACCACCGGCGGCGGCCCGGCCGATGCCACCAATTCGCTGATGGTCTATGGCGTGAAGCAGGGCCTGCAGTTCTTCAACATCGGCTATGCCTCGGCGATCGCCAATGTCTCGATCCTGTGCATCGCCCTGATGGCGGCGGGCTTCACGCTCCTCATCCGCCGCGCAGACGTGAAGGCGAACGAGCGATGAGCAGCATGACCACCACCGCCGCCCTGCCGCGTGTCGCCCTGCCGGCCCGCCGCGTGACGGCCCTGCAGCGCCGGATCCGCATCGAGCGGACCGCGCTCGTCCTCATCCTGCTCGTCTACATGATCCCGGTGATGTGGCTGGTCGCGACCGCCTACAAGCCGCCGAAGGACATGTTCTCCTCGCCGCCGGCCTTCCTGTTCGAACCGACGCTGCTCAATTTCCGCCGCGTCTTCGAGGTGTTCGATGTCTGGCAGCTTCTGAAATCGAGCCTCGTCATTTCCATCGGTTCGGCGGTGCTGTCGCTGCTGCTCGGCGTTCCGGCGGGTTATGCGCTGGCGCGCTCGCGCTGGCGCTATGCGATCGGCGTCGCCTATCTGTTCCTCGCCGTGCGCACGGTGCCGATCATCGCGACGCTGCTGCCCTTCTATCTGATGATGCGCGATATCGGGCTGCTCGGAACCTGGTGGGCGGTCATCCTCATCAACACGACGCTCAACTGCGCCTTCGTGACGTGGATGATGTTCTCCTATTTCCGTTCGCTGCCCAAGGACATGGAGGAGGCGGCGCTCACCGATGGCTGCACGCTCTGGGGCGCGTTCTGGCGCGTCGCGCTGCCGACGGTCACCCCGGGCATCATCGCCTCGGCGCTGTTCTGCGTGATGTTCTCGTGGAATGACTTCCTGGTGGCGATGTTCCTCACCAATTCCGACTCGAAGCCGTTGTCGGTGGCGCTTCTCGCGGCCTTCGGCACCAAGGACATCACCTGGGGAACGCTCGGCGCGCTCGCCCATTTCTCCACAGTGCCGATCATGCTGATGGCGCTGTTTCTGAACCGCTATTTCGTGCAGGGGCTCACCAAGGGCGTGCACTGAGACGGGGCCGCGCAGCCCGCGCCCTGGCCCTCTCCCTCAACGCGAGGGTCGGGCCGGGGCCCCTTGGGGCCGCTCGGCCGTGCCGGCTACTGGAATTCCTTCCACGTCGTCCGGTTCTGGCGCTCGGTACGCGCCAGGACGAGCATGAACGCGCCGAATGCAACGACGATGGCGATGATTGCGATGGTATGGCCCATTAGCGTGGTCTCCCCGATGTGACTCGTCGAGGAGGATCGCCGCGCGCCGCTTCCGTGCCTTGACCTCGATCAAGCGGGCCGTCGGTTCCCCGGTCTAGCAGGGCTTGCGACACAGCGTTTCGTCATCCCCGTCGCATGAGCCGGAACGCGTCCCGTCCCGCTCTGCCAGCCAGAGGAAGCCCGGATTTTGCCGGCTCATCCGCCGCTATTGCCGCCGTCGGCGGGCTCGCCTAAGCTTGTTTCGTCGACCGTCGACAGAACGACGTGTCGGGCTGGAGGCGAGGGTCGCTTCCGAGCCTTGACTGCGGAAGACATGATGCGGCGATGGCGTCTGATCTTTCTTGCGGCAGTCGGGGCGGCAGGCGGCACCGCGGCCGCGTTCGTGGTGGCTGCGCTCATGACGTGGAGCTTCGCGGTTGCCACGCAGAGGAGAGAAGTCGCTTCGGACGCCGAAGAGGCGCTCGCGCATGTGACCGAGGTCTATGGCGAGGCGACGGCCGCGCTCCGCCATATCTCGGCCGTGCAGGCCGCGCCATGCTCGCCCGCGCATATCCGCGAAATGCTCCAGCTGGCAGAAGGCTCGCCCGTCGTCGTGAATATCGGCTACGGCAGGGGAGATCTCGTCGAGTGCAATTCGTGGGGGCCGCTGTCCTATCGGCTCGAGAAGGCCAGGGCCGCGGAAACCATGCCCGACGGCGTGGGTGTGGCCGTCAACTGGCGTCCGAAGAACTTCGGCACCGACCGGGCGATGCTGGTCCTGCGGAGCGGCGGATACAGCGTCCTGATGGATCAACGCGGGTTCTACAGCGATTGGGGCGGCTCCGACGGCTCGAAGCTCGAATCCGTATCGCTCGCCAGCGGCACGGCGCTCCTCGCCAGCTATGCGGAGAGCAGGCCGCCGCTGAAATCAGATGACGACGCGGTTCGGTCCAGTTTCGCCGCCGACGGCTGGACGGTGACGGTCAGTCAGCCTGCCATCACCTTCGCGGGATATCTCTCGTCCCAGCGCGCGCTGCTCGTGCCGCTCGCGGTGGCGCTGGCGCTTCTGTTCGGATTGCTGGCGATCCTCTGGCTGCGCTACGGATTGTCGATGGCCGGCGAGTTCCGCGCAGCCGTCCGCAGACGCGAGATTTCGGCCCACTACCAGCCGGTCGTCGAGCTCGCGACCGGGCGGTGCGTCGGAGCAGAAGCGCTCGCCCGCTGGCGCAGAGCCGATGGCAGCCAGGTATCGCCCGACGTCTTCATCCCCTTGGCGGAGCGCGCAGGCCTGATCGCGAGAGTGAGGGAGCAGGTCGTCGCGGCCGTCGTCCGGGATCTCGGCCGCTGGCTCCGGGCCAACGCCGAGGCCCATGTCAGCATCAATCTGAGCGCCTCGGAACTGAGGTCGGAGAGCATCCTCCAGGAATTCGAGGAGACGTTCCGCGTCTCGGGCATCGACTGCCGGCAGATCTGGCTGGAGGTGACGGAGACCAGCCTCATCGACATGGCGGAGGCGCGGCCGACGCTCGTGGAACTGCGCCGACGCGGCCACCGGCTCGCCATCGACGATTTCGGAACGGGCTATTCGGGGCTCAGCTATCTGCAGCAGTTGCGGGTGGACATCCTGAAGATCGACCGATGCTTCGTGGAGGTCATCGGGTCCGATGCGGCGACGCGCGATGTGACCGGGCTCGTCATCGCCCTCGCGCATCAGCTCGAGCTGGACGTCGTCGCCGAGGGCGTCGAATCGGAAGCGCAGGCGGCCTATCTCCGCCAGCGTGGGGTCGCCTATGCCCAGGGCTGGCTGTTCGCGCAACCCCTGCCGGCCGATGGCTTCCTCGTCTTCTGGTCGAGCCAGCCGGGCCGGATCGCCGCGTCCTGAACGCTTGCCGCGACGCGCCGGTGCCACCCGTCAGGCAGAGGGGCGGCCGGCGGCGCCCGGCGTCAGGCCGGTCGCCGCGTGATAGGCGGCGCCGTAGCTCGCGACCTTCGCATCTTGCCAGGAGGGGGCGAGGAAGGTGATGCCCTGAGGCATGCCGTCCGGCCGGAAACCGTTCGGAACCGCCATGCCGCAAAGCCCCATCAGGTTCACGAAATTCGTGTAGATGCCGAGCTGCGCGTTGAGGCGGATCGGGTCGGCGAGGATCTCGGCCTTGGTATAGATCGTCGGCGTCGTCGGCACGACGAGGACGTCGATGTCGGCCCAGGTGGCGCGGGTGTCGCGCTTCAGCGCCGCGACCTTGTGGATCGCCGCGAACACGTCCTTTGCCGTGTGGTCCGAGCTCGTCTCGAGGATCGACAGCGTGACCGGGTGGATATGGTCGCGATGCTCGGCGACGACCTTGTCCATCGCGATCGCGCGTTCGGCGATGAAGGGTCCACCATAAAGCAGCTTCTGCGTTTCCTCGAAGGGCGTGAAGTCGACCTCGACCTTCGTGCCGCCCATCGCCTCGAGCCGCGCGACGGCGGCGGCGAACAGCTTCTCCGCCTCGACATCGCCGAAGAAACGGAGCGCGGCGCCGGCCGGAACGCCGAAGCGGAAGCGCGGCGGGATCGGCGCGATGGCAAGGTCGACCGCGTCGGCTTCCGGCTTGGAGAACTCGTAGGTCGGATCGTAGCCGCCCATCCGCCGTCCGACCGTGACCGCGTCCCCGGTCGTCAGCGCGAAGACGGTCATCGTCTCGGCCGATTTGAGGCTGCCGCCGCCGGAGACGGAGGAGTTGGAGATGAAGCCCGGCGTCGGCTTCAGCCCGACGATGTTGTTGAAGGCGGCCGGCACGCGCCCCGACCCGGCCGCGTCGTTGGCGATGGAAAAGCTGACGAGCCCTGCGGCGACCGAGACGCCCGAGCCCGACGACGAGCCGCCTGAAATGAACGCCTCGCCGAACACGGAGGAGCAGGCGCCATAGGGCGTGCGCACGCCGACGAGGCCGATGCCGAACTGGTCCATATTGACCTTGCCGAGGCAGAGCGCGCCGCTCTCGATCAGCCGGCTGATCGCCTGACCGGTCGTCTCGGGCCAGTACTCCATCTCTGGCAGCGCATTGGTGGTCGGCATGCCGGGGACGTCGTTGCAGTCCTTGACCGAATAGGGGATGCCCCAGAGCGGATCGTCGGTCGGCCCCTTCGCCTCCAGCGCCTTCGCCTGCGCAAGAACCGTCTCGCGCGGCGCGAGATGGATCCAGACATGGTCGTCGCCGCGCGCCGCGATGCGCCGGTAGCAGGCCTCGACGACGGCCGACGGGGTCAGGCTGCCGTCGCGATAGAGGCGGCCGAGCGTCGTGATGTCGAGCGAGCCCGTCTCGGGCGACCAGGTTGCGGTCATGCCAGTTCTCCAGTGATTGTCACGGCCATCCACGGCTCTCTCGGGGCGGAGTTCGCGGGGCGTGGCTGCCCGGGTCGGGCCCGGGCATGGCGGCAGCGAGACTGCGTCTCAAGCCGGACCGAGCGTCGCCTCGACGGCCGCGATCGTCGCGGTCGTGCCGAAGAGGCCGCTGCCGAAACGGGTGATGTTCATGATCGTCTCATGCCCGCCGGCAAGGTCGGTGGCGGTCCCGTCCTCGAGCAGAATGCATTCGAGGCCGAGATCGTTGGCCGCGCGCATGGTGGCGTGGACCGCACCCTCGGTGCGGAGGCCGGCCACCACGAGATTGGCAATGCCGCGCTGCTCGATGAGGAAGCCGAGATCGGTGCCGATGAAGGCGTTGTCGCCGGCATGGTCGATCACCGGCTCTCCCGGATGGGGAGCGAGCGGCGCGACGATGTCCCAGCCCTCGCTGCCGCGCGGCAGGATGCGGTCGAGCGGGCGGGCGGCGTTGCGGATGGCGGCGACACGCGGGAGACCGACCAGCGGATCGAAGCCGCGGCGGCCATGCAGCACGAAGCCGCTGGCGGCGCGCCAGCGTTCGAGCAGCGGGGCGAGCGCGGCGACGACGCCTTCGGCGCCGGTCTCGGCGACCGCCTCGCCCTGGAAGTCGATCAGGAACAGCGCGGTCTCGGCCATCGACCAGCCGCCGGTATAGGGCCAGGCATAGGGGCGCGACGCGACGGGATTGAAGCGGCTCATTGGGCGGCCTCCGCGATCAGGCCGATGACGGCGCGCGCCGGGCGGACGGCGCCCCAGCGACCGCCATGGGCGGCGAGAACGGCCAGCATTCCCTCATGGTTCGAGGTTTCGACGGCATTGGTGCCGTCCGCGACGAGCACGCAGTCATAGCCGAGATCGGCGCCGTCGCGGACGGTCGACTGGACACAGCAATCCGACGTCACGCCCGAGACGATCAGGGCCTCGATACCGCGGGCGCGCAGGATCTGGTCGAATTCGGTCGCGTGGAACGAGCTCTTGCCCGGCTTGTCGACGACGATCTCGCCCTCGCGCGGCGCCAGTTCCGGAATGATGTCGTGGCCCGGATCGCCGCGCGTCAGCGCGCGTCCTCCCGGGGTGTCGTCACCAATGCCGACGCCATGGGCGCGGCTGCGCCACTGCTTGACCGGATTGAGGTCGGAAAGGTCCGGCCGATGGCCCTCGCGGGTGTGGATGATCGTCATGCCGGCGGCGCGCGCGGCGGCGAGCAGTTCGGCGATCGGCCCGATCGGCTTGCGGGTGTTGTCGACGCTCTGGCCGAGGCGATCGATCCAGCCGCCCGGTCCGCAGAAATCGGTCTGCATGTCGATGACGACCAGCGCGGTGCGGGATAGGTCGAGCGGGCCGGCGATCGGCCACGGCGTCGTTTCGGCGGTTTCGTTCATCGGGCCCTTCAGGAACGGATGGCGGCTTCGGTCTTGGCGTCGAAGACATGCACGCGCGCGGCCTCGACCGTGAGGCCGATGCGCTGGCCCGACTTCACCGCCAGCGTGCCGTCGAGAACGGCGCGAAGCCGCGTCCGCGCGCTCGACATCTCGTCGCCCTCGGAGGTGACGTCGCTCGCGACCACGGCGCCGGCGTCGAGGTCGACATGGACGAGCAGGCTGGCGCCGAGATCCTCGACGAAGGCGACGCGGCCGCAGAGCCGGCCCGGCGCGGACGGGTCGTCCTCGGCGATCTGGAGCGCCTCGGGGCGGATGCCGGCGACAACGGCACGGCCGTCGCTCGCCGCGAGCGCCGGGCGCTCCGCAAGCGCGGCGGCATCGAGGGGAACCGTGACCTGGCCGAGGCGGAGCGCGGGGCCGCCATCCGCGCTGCCGACCGTCCCCGCGAGAAGGTTCATGGGTGGCGAGCCGATGAAGCCGGCGACGAACAGATTGGCCGGGGCGTCGTAGAGGCGGCGGGGCTCGGCGAGCTGTTGCAGCACGCCCTTGTTCATCACGGCGACGCGGTCGCCCATCGTCATCGCCTCGACCTGGTCATGCGTGACATAGATCGTGGTGACGCCGGTCATCTTCTGCAGGCGGGCGATCTCCGCGCGCATCTGGCCGCGCAGCCGCGCATCGAGATTGGAGAGCGGCTCGTCCATGAGATAGGCCTTGGGCGAACGCACCAGCGCCCGGCCCATGGCGACGCGCTGGCGCTGGCCGCCCGAGAGCTTGCCCGGCTTGCGGGCGAGATAGTCGCCGAGCTCGAGCAGTTCCGCCGTCTCGCGCACTTTGCGGTCGATCTCGGCCTTGTCGGCGCCGCGGACCTTGAGGCCGAAGCCGATATTCTCGGCGACGGTCAGGTGCGGGTAGAGCGCATAGGACTGGAAGACCATCGCGATGTTGCGTTCGCGCGGGGCGAGATCGTTGGCGAGCTCGCCATCGATCCGCAACTCGCCGTCGGAGATTTCCTCGAGGCCCGCGATCATGCGCAGCGCCGTCGACTTGCCGCAGCCCGACGGCCCGACAAGCACCAGGAACTCGCCATCGGCGATGGTGAGGTCGAGCGCGTTCACGGCGATCTGGCCGTCGTCGTAACGCTTGGTGACGCGGTCGAATACGATCTCGGCCATCGGGTCCTTGCCTTCCGTCAATTCACAAAATGCCACAGGAGCCGATCGGCTGTCAAAGACCTAGCGTGCTGAACTATCTACCAGATTTCTGCCCGTTGATCGCCAAATGGCGACGATCATGTTCGATTTTGTTCGATCTGCAACGCCTCGACCAGCGCGGCGACCATCGCTTCGGAGGTCTCCACGCGCCGCGCTTCCGCGGTGAAGCCGAGCGCGATCGCCTCGGCCGCGAAGGCGACGTCGGCCGCCCGGCAGGACGCGTGGATTTCGCGCGCACCGGTCGCCGCGATGATCGAGGCGGCGTTGTCGGGTCGAACACCGGAGCCCGGCATGACGGAAATTCGTGCAGCCGCCTGTTTGACGAGCGCCGCGATTGCGGGGAGCGCGTCCCCGGCCTTCGCCGCGCCGCCCGAGGTCAGGATGCGCTCGAAGCCGAGGGCGACGGCCGTCTCCAGCGCGGCCGCCCGGTCGGGCACGAGGTCGAAGGCCCGGTGCAGCGTGCGGCCGAGACCTTCCGCATGCAGCGCGAGACGGGCGAGCAGGTTTTCGTCCAGCGCACCGCCGGGCTCGCTCGCGCCGAGCACGACGCCGGCGAGCCCCGCCTCGCGGACCGCGTCGATCTCGCGCCGCATCTGGTCGATCTCGGCCGGCGAGAAGACGAAGTCGCCGGCGCGCGGCCGGATCATCGCATAGACGGGAACGGGCGCGCGCGCCGCGAGCGTCATCAGGCCGGGCGAGGGCGTCAGGCCGCCGAGGGAGAGGGCGCTGCACAGCTCGATACGGCCGGCGCCGCCGGCGACGGCCGCGACGAGACCGTCGGCGCCGTCGATGCAGATCTCGACCGTGACGGCGCTCATGCGCCTTCGTCGCTTTCCAGCGCCAGCATCGCAGCGCCGATGAGCCCGCTGGCGCCGCGCGTCGTTCCCGGCACGACGAGCGGGCCCGGATAGCGGGCGAGGACGCGGGCGCGGACCGCTTCGTCGAGGAGGGCGAACAGGCGCTCTTCCGAGGAGAGACCGCCGCCGATCGGGATCAGCGAAGGGCCGAGCGTGTTCACGATCATCGCCAGCGGGCCGGAGACGAGTTCGACGAAGGCCTCGATGGTCCGCGCCGCCTTCGCGTCGCCGGCATGCCAGCGGGCGGTGATGTCCTTGCTGGTCGTCGTTTCCCCGGCAAGGCCGAGATGGATGCGTTCCAGCCCGCGCGCCGAGCCATAGGTATCGACGCAGCCCGTCTGTCCGCAGCCGCAGGCGATCAGCGGAATGCCGCGCACGCGCACCGCATCGGCCAGCACCGGGCCGTGGCCCCATTCGCCCGTCACGCCATGCGCCCCGCGCACCAGTCGCCCATGGACGACGAGCCCGCCGCCGACGCCGGTGCCGAAGATGGCGCCGAAGACGACCGGAAGCCCGCGCCCGGCGCCGACCGTCGCCTCGGCAAGCGCGAAGCAGTCGGCGTCGTTGCCGACGCGGACCGGCACGCCGAGCCGCTCGCCGAGTTCGGCCGCGATCACATGGCCGGTGATGGCGGGGACATTCGCGGCGCTGGCGATGCCGGTCGCCGGATCGACCGTGCCGGCGATCGAGATGCCGACGCGATCCGCGCCGCCGGCTTCCGCGACCAGGTCCGCGACGGCGCCCGCGAAGGACGCGAAGGAGTCATGCGGCGTCGGGCGGGTGGCCCGGCCGCTGATCGCCCCGTCGGAGCCGACGCGGGCGATCTCGATCTTGCTGCCGCCGATGTCGAAGGCGACGGTCCGTTCGTTCATGGGGTTCCGCCGATTGCCGCGAAGTCCTGCCTCTGGCCGCCGATATAGACGTCGCGGATATCGAGCGCATCGGAGAGATGCACGAAATCGGCGCGCGCGCCTGGCCCGATCCGGCCATGCGTGCGGTCGATGCCGAGCGCCATGGCGGGATAGATCGAGGCCATGGCGAGCGCCTCGTCGCGCGCGATGCCGACGGTGTCGATCATGAAGCGGATGGCGGTGATCATGTCGAGATCGGAGCCGGCCAGCGTGCCGTCGTCAAGCGTCAGCTTGCCGCCGCCGCGCGTGATGGTGCGGCCGCCGAGCGTGATCGTCGCGAGGTCGGAGCCGACCGTCGACATCGCATCGGTGACGAGATAGATGCGCGCCGGCCCGGCCTTGGCGCGCAGCGCGGTGGCGATGGCGCCGGGATGGACATGGAAGCCGTCGGCGATCAGCCCGCACCAGACATCGCCGGAATCGAGAACCGCGCCGACGAGGCCGGGGCTGCGATGTCTGAGCTGGCTCATGGCGTTGAAGAGATGCGTCGCGAAGCGCGCGCCGGCCGAGAAGGCGGCGCGGGCGACCTCGTAGGAGGCGTCACTGTGGCCGATGGCGACGTGGATCCCGGCTGCGGCGAGCCGGGCGATCTGCGCCGGCGGCACCGTCTCGGCGGCGACGGTGGTGAGCACATGCTCGATGCCGGTCGAGGTCAGCCGCTCGAGGTCGCTCTCCTCCATCGGGCGGATGAGGTTCGGGTCATGGGCGCCCTTGCGCGCGACAGAGAGATGCGGCCCCTCGATATGGATGCCGAGGCAGCCCGGAACATCCGCGGCGATGGCGTCGCGGACGGCGGTGATGGCCGCCGCCGTGACGGCCGGCCGGTCGGTTATCAGCGTCGGCAGCAGCGCCGTCGTGCCGAAGCGCGCATGCGCGGCGCAGATGGCGCGGACGCCCTCGACGGTGGTGGCGTCGTTCAGCAGCGCGCCGCCGCCGCCATTCACCTGCAGGTCGACGAAGCCGGGGGCGATGAGGCCACCATCCAGCATGATCTGCTCGGCATTCTCCGGAAGCGATCCCGGCGCGGCCGTGCCGGCGATTGTCCCGCCATCGACGATCACCGCGACATCGCCGAGGCGCCGCAGACCGTCGAAGACCTCGGCGCCGATATAGGCCTTGAGGCTGGTCATTTTCTTGTTCCTCGCTGTTGCCGCCGGGTCAGACCGTTTCCGTCACCTTCTTCAGGTGGCGCGGCTGGTCGGGATTGTAACCGCGCGCTACCGAGACCGCTTCGACGAAGCGATAGAAGGAGAGGCCGATCGAGATCGGATCGGTGAGGGCGTGGCCGGTCGGCGCGATCGGCAGCTTCGGTCCCGGCACGTCGGCGGCGGTCGCCGCGAAGACCTTCGCGCCGCGCTGGTGCAGCGCGGAGACGGTGGCGACGAGGCTCGGCGCGGCCGCGTCGTTCGGGATGAAGGCGAGCAGCGGGAAGAACTCGTCGACCAGCGAGACCGGGCCATGCTGCAACTCGGCGCCCGAATAGGCCTCGGCATGCAGGATCGCCGTCTCCTTGAACTTCAGCGCCGCCTCGAGCGCGATGGCGAAACCGGGGCCGCGGCCGATCGTGTAGAGCGACTTCGCGTTCACGAAGGTCTCGAGCGCCGGGCTCCAGTCGCAGGCGAGCGCCGCCTCGAGCCGGTCGGGGAGGGCGGCAAGCGCCGCCTTGAGTTCCTCGTCCTCGCGCCAGGCGGCGAGGATGGCGAGCGCGCCGACCACCGCCGTCACGAAGGACTTCGTCGCCGCGACGCTCTTCTCCGGCCCCGCGCGGAGCGGAATGAAGCCATCGACGCGGGTGGCGAGCGGCGCGTCCTCGACATTGACCAGCGAGAAGGTGGTGGCACCGGCCGCCTTCACCGCATCCATCAGCGCGACGATGTCGGGGCTCTTGCCGGATTGCGAGATGCCGAGCGCGGCGGCGCCGGCCAGCCGCAGCGGAGCACCGTAGATGGAGGCGACCGAGGGGCCGAGCGAGGCGACCGGCGTGCCGGCCGTGATCTCGCAGGCATATTTGAAGAAGGTGGCGGCATGGTCGGAGGAACCGCGCGCCACCGTCACGATCACCTTGGGGTCGAGCGCCCTCAGCCGCGCCCCCGCTTCCGCGATGGCGCCGGCCGATTCGGAAAGGAGCCGGCGGACGGCGGTCGGCGCCTCGTCGATCTCGGCGCGCATCAGCGTGGTGGTCATGGCGTCATCCTTGGCTGGCTTGGGTGGTCGGGCTTGCCGGGCCGGCGTCGGTGCCGGCTCCATGGGGCGAAAGGCTGAGTTCGGCGACGAAGTCGCAGGCATCGCCGCGATAATGCGAGCGGGTGCATTCGACGACGCTGCCGTCGGGGAGATAGGCGATGCGCTCGATGGCGACGGCGGCGGAGCCGGGTGCCGCCTCGAGCAGCCGCGCCTCGCTCTCGCCGAGCGAGACGGCGGCGAGCCGCTGCACGGCGCGGACGGGCTGCATGCCGGCGCCCGCCAGCGCGTCGTAGAGCGAGGCACCGACCTTCGCCGGATCGGGGATCGCCGTGGCGGGAACGATGGCGCGCTCGATCGCGACGGGATCGCCGTCGACGAGGCGGAGGCGCGTCAGCCGCGTCACGGCATCGCCCGGCGCGATGCCGAGCAGGGTAGCTTCCTCGGCGGTCGCGGGGCCGGCCGAACGGTCGAGCCAGCGCGTGCCGGGCACATGGCCGCTCGCCGTCATGTCCTCCGTGAACGAGGTGAGGCGCGACAGCGGCTGCCGGATGCGTTCGGCCGGGCGGCCGACATAGGTCCCGGAACCATGGCGCTGGCGCAGGACCCCCTCGTCGACGAGACCGCGCAGCGCCTTGCGCACGGTGACGCGCGACACGCCGAGCTGGGTGGCGAGTTCGCGCTCGGCCGGAAGCGCGTCGTTGGTCCGGAGCCTTCCTTCGGCGATGCCGGCGCGGATCAGCGACTGGAGGCGCAGATAGAGCGGGCCGGATTCCTCGCCGCCCAGGCGGTCGGGACGGAACAGCGGCGTGGTCGCGCCACCCCGCATCGTGCCCTCCGCCGCTCGCCCAGCCATCGCCGCATCCTCGTGAAATCCACGCCGGCGACAATACCAAAATAAATCCAATCGTCGAGAGAGAAGGTTGCCTTCCGGCGCGGAGGATGACGGCGGCGGTCAATTCTGCCAGAGTTTCGCGCCCCGACGCCGGAGGGAGGACGACGGCGCCGGCCTTGCCGCAGCGTTTCGCGGCTCCCGCCCGTCTTGCGTCCTCCACGCCGCGCCCCCGACGCGCCACAACGAGGATGCCATGACCGCCATGCCCCGCCCCGATGCGCCGATCCGCGTCTTCGTCGCCGGTCTCGGCCAGATGGGCCGCAGCCATGCGCTCGCCTATCACGCCGAGCCGGGCTTCGAGATCGTCGGTCTCTACAACCGCTCGCCGGTCGAGTTGCCGGAAGAGCTGAGGGGCTATCCGCGTGTCGAGAGCTTCGAGGCCGGCCTCGCGCTGAAGCCCGACCTCGTCTCGATCAACACCTATTCGGACAGCCATGCGTCGCTGGCCATCGCGGCGATGGAGGCGGGCGCACATGTCTTCGTCGAAAAGCCCCTGGCGCCCACCGTCGAGGAGGCGCGGCGCGTCGTCGAGGTCGCGAAGCGGGAAGGGCGCAAGCTCGTGGTCGGCTATATCCTGCGCCACCACCCGTCATGGCAGCTCTTCGTCGAGACGGCCCGCTCCATGGGCGGCCCCTATGTCATGCGCATGAACCTGAACCAGCAGTCATCGGGCCATGCCTGGCACATTCACAAGCAGCTCATGAAGACGACCTCGCCGATCGTCGACTGCGGCGTGCACTATGTCGACGTCATGAGCCTCATCACCGGCGCGCGCCCGGTCGAGGTCCGGGGCATGGGCGTCCGCCTTTCCGACGAGATCGCGTCGGACCAGGTCAATTACGGGCATCTGCAGGTGATCTTCGCCGATGGCTCGGTCGGCTGGTACGAGGCGGGCTGGGGGCCGATGATCTCGGAAACCGCCTTCTTCGTGAAGGATGTCATGAGCCCGCGTGGCGCCGTCTCGATCGTCATGGACGAGGGCGCGAAGTCCGACGATATCGACACGCATTCCAAGACGGCGCGGCTGCGGGTCCACCATGCCGAGACAGGGCCGGACGGGCATTTCATGCGCAAGGACGAGCTGATCTCGACCGAGGACGAGCCGGACCACCAGGGTCTTTGCGACCGCGAGCAGGCCTACGTTCTGAAGGCGATCCGCGAGGATATCGACCTGTCGCAGCATATGGCCGACGCCGTGACCTCGCTCGAGATCGTCCTAGCCGCCGACCTCTCGATGCGCGAGGGGCGCAGCGTGAAGCTCTAGGCGGGCGCTGCCGGAGAGGCTCCGCGATCGGGATCGGCCGCCGAGCCCTTGTTGCATCTCGAAGGCTCAGGCCGTCGGCACGGTGCCACCGTCGATGACATGCTCGGTGCCCGTGATCGCAGCGGCGCGCGGCGATGCCAGGAACAGGATCAGGTCGGCCACCTCGGCCGGGCGGGCCGGCCGTCCGAGCGGGATGCCGCCGAGCGAATCCATGATGATCCGCCGGCCGCCCTCGACATCGGTGCCGGCCTCCTCGGCGATGCGTTCGGCGAGGGCGACCGACGCTTCGGTTTCGACCCAGCCGGGCGAGACGCGCACGACCCTCACCCCATGCGGCGCCACTTCCTTCGACAGGCTCTTGCTGTAGGTCGAGAGCGCCGCCTTGGCCGCGGCATAGGCGGTGGTCGATTCCGGCAGCGGCAGGCGGTGCTGGATCGATGTCACATGCACGATGACGCCGGAGCCCTGCGCGATCATCGAAGGCAGCAGCGCGCGGTCGAGCCGGACGGCCGGCATCAGGTTGTGGTCGATCTCCTTCTGCCATTCCGCGTCGGAAAGGGCCGCGAAGCCGCCGGCCGGGGCGCCCGATCCGCCGAGCACATCGACGATGACGTCGACGCCGCCGAGCCGGGCGAGCACCTGACCGGCGACGCGCGCGCAGCCCTCGGCCGTCATGAGGTCGGCGGCGATGAAGACGACGTTCTCCGGCGCCTCATCGGGAACGGTCCGGGCGGTGGCGACGATGCGCGCACCCTCGGCGGACAGCGCCGCCACCACCGCTGCGCCGACGCCCTTGGTGCCGCCCGTCACGAGGACATGCTTGCCGGCGAGACCGAGATCGAAGGTCATGGCGCGATCTCCAGGCGGGCGATCGCATCGTCCGCGAGCGTGAATCGGTAGCGAAGATCGATCGGGCTCCCCGGAAATGTCCCGGCAAGATGGGCGGTGACGACAATCGCCTCGCCTTCGGCGTCGATGGCTATGGGCTCGACGGTGTACTGGTATTGCGTGGACGTCTCACTCTTCCAGCGCGCGATGGCCTCGCGGCCGCGATGCGTGCGGCGCTCGTCGACGACGACGGCGTCGCTGGTGAAGCAGTCGGCGACGTCCGCGCCCCTGGTGCCGTCGGCGGCGAAATAGCGGGCGATGGGTGCGGGTAGTGAAACAGCCATGGCTGATCTCCGGCGTGACCTTGTACGCCCACCGAAATCGGCCTAGCCTCACGAAAGCGCAAGAACGGACAAAAAAGTAAGGTACTTACCGAAAAGTATGTCCAGCACCTACACACGGGAGTCGGCGGCCGAGGGGGTCGAGAGCGCGCTCAAGCTGCTCGAGGGACGATGGAAGCTGGTGATCCTCTTCCATCTCTTCGGCGGGCATGTCCTGCGCTTCTCGGATCTCGAACGCTCGATCGAGGGCATCTCGCAGAAGATGCTGATCCAGCAGCTCCGCCAGATGGAGGCGGACGGAATCGTCCGCCGCATCGTGCATCATCAGGTGCCGCCCAAGGTCGAATACTGCCTGACGGATTGGGGTCAGGCCCTGTGCCCGGCGCTCGATGCGCTGCTTGGCTGGGCGTCGCAGAGGGACCGGGCCGCGGCCGCGTCCGAGAGCCCGCCCGGGCGGGTCGCCTGAGGGCCGGCCCGCCCTTGTCTTTGCCGTATTCCCAATGCCACTCTCGCCGCCGCAATCCGGGGCGACCATCCATGAAGACCATTCTCATCATCGGCGGCGGCCATGCCGGCGCCCAGGCGGCGGCGAGCCTCAGGAGCGACGGTTTCGACGGCCGCGTGATCCTCGTCTCCGCCGAGACCGAGCTTCCCTACCACCGCCCGCCGCTCTCCAAGGCCTTCATCAAGACGGCCGACGAAGAGCTGCAGGAATTGCGGCCGGCCCTCTTCTACGAGAAGAACGGCATCGATCTCGAGCTCGGCCGCAAGGCGATCGGCATCGATCGCGCCGCCGGAGAGCTTCTCCTCGAAGACGGCAGGCTCGGCTTCGACGCGATGGTGCTCGCGCCGGGTGCGCGGGTGCGCATCCCGCCGGTTCCGGGCATCGATCTCGGCAATGTCTTCATGCTGCGCACCGCCGGGGATGCGCGGCGCCTGCGCGAACGCTTCGCCGTCGCGAAGGACGTCGTCGTGGTCGGCGGCGGCTTCATCGGCCTCGAACTCGCGGCGACGGCGCGCCTGCTCGGCAAGACGGTGACGGTGCTCGAGGCGGCGCCGCGGCTGATGGGCCGCGTGGTCGCGCCGCAGATCTCGGCCTTCTTCCTCGATCTCCATCGCGGCCTCGGCTCGACCGTTCTGCTGGAGACGCCGGTCAAGGCGATCCTCGGCGAGGACGGCGTCGCGGTCGCCGTGGAGACGCTTTCGGGCGAGCGCATCGCCGCCGACACGGTGATCGTCGGTGTCGGCGTCGTGCCGAACATCGAGCTCGCGGCGGAAGCCGACCTTACCGTCGCTAACGGCATCACGGTGGACGAGGCGATGCGGACCTCCGATCCGCGCATCGCGGCGGCCGGCGACGCGGTCGAATTCCATCACTGGCAGCTCGGCCGGACGGTCCGGCTCGAAAGCGTGCAGAACGCCGTCGACCAGGCCAGGACGGCGAGCGCGACGCTGATGGGCAAGGCCGAGCCCTATCGCGCCGTGCCGTGGTTCTGGTCGGATCAGGGCGACGTCAAGCTGCAGATGGTCGGCCTCTCCAACGATGCCGATCGCAGCGTGCTGCGCGGCCGGCCGGAGGATGGCAGCTTCTCGGTCTTCCACTATCGCGGCGATCTGCTCGTGGCGATTGATTCGGTGAACCGCGCGGCGGACCACATGCTCGGCCGCCGCCTGCTCGCCGCCTGCACCTCGCCGACCCCCGAACAGGTCGCCGATCTCGGCTTCGACCTGAAGAGCCTGATGACGCGCTGACGCCGCGCTGCGCGCCGGATTCCGCCGCGCGCGTTGCTCCGCAGCATGGGTTCGACTAGAAGAGCGCCAGACCCATCCCCAAATGCCGCGCTTCCCCCGGAAGCCGCTTGGAGCACACCTCATGGCGCGCCAGTTCATCTATTTCATGCAGGGCCTGACAAAAGCCTATCAGGGCGGCAAGAAGGTCCTCGAGAACGTCCATCTCTCCTTCTATCCGGACGCCAAGATCGGCGTGCTCGGCCCCAACGGCTCGGGCAAGTCGACGCTCCTGAAGATCATGGCCGGCCTCGACAAGGACTTCACCGGCGAGGCCTGGGTCGCGCAGGGCGCCACGGTCGGCTACCTGCAGCAGGAGCCGCCGCTCGACCCGGACAAGACGGTTCTCGAGAACGTCATGCTCGGCGTCGCCAAGAAGCAGGCGATTCTCGATCGCTACAACGAACTGATGATGAACTATTCCGACGAGACGGCGGACGAGGGCGCCAAGCTCCAGGACATCATCGACAGTCAGAATCTCTGGGATCTCGAAGGCCAGGTCGAGATGGCCATGGACGCGCTGCGCTGCCCGCCGGGCGAATCCAGCGTCGTCAATCTTTCGGGCGGCGAGCGCCGCCGCGTCGCGCTGGCGCGGCTTCTCCTCGAGCAGCCCGATCTGCTGCTCCTCGACGAGCCTACCAACCATCTCGACGCGGAGTCGATCTCCTGGCTCGAGAATCACCTGCGCAACTATCCGGGCGCGATCCTGATCGTCACCCACGACCGCTACTTCCTCGACAATGTGACGGGCTGGATTCTCGAGCTCGATCGCGGCCGCGGCATCCCCTACGAGGGCAACTACTCCGTCTATCTGGAGAAGAAGGCCAAGCGGATGGAGCAGGAAGGCCGCGAGGACATGACCCACATGAAGGCGATCGAGCGCGAGCGCCAGTGGATCGCCTCTTCGCCGAAGGCCCGCCAGTCCAAGTCGAAGGCCCGTATCCGCGCCTATGACGAGCTGGTCGAGGCGGCGCAGGCCAAGACGCTGCAGACGGCGCAGATCGTCATCCCGGTCGGCGAGCGGCTCGGCGGCAAGGTCATCGAGGTCGAGAACCTCACCAAGAGCTATGGCGACCGCGTCCTCATCGAGAATCTGAGCTTCAAGCTGCCGCCCGGCGGCATCGTCGGCGTGATCGGCCCGAACGGCGCCGGCAAGTCGACGCTGTTCAAGCTGATCACCGGCGAGGAGAAGCCGGATTCGGGCACCATCTCGCTCGGCGAGACGGTGCAGCTCGGCTATGTGAACCAGGGCCGCGACGACCTCTCCGCCAACAAGACCGTCTGGGAGGAAATCTCCGGCGGCGCCGAGGTGTTCTATCTCGGCAAGAAGGAGGTCAACACGCGGGCCTATGTCGGCGCCTTCAACTTCAAGGGCACCGACCAGCAGCAGAAGGTCGGTACGCTCTCGGGCGGCCAGCGCAACCGCGTCCACCTCGCCAAGCTGCTGAAGGACGCCAACAACGTCATCCTGCTCGACGAGCCGACCAACGACCTCGACACCGAGACGCTCGCCGCGCTCGAAGAGGCGCTGGAGGATTTCGCCGGCTGCGCCGTGATCATCAGCCACGACCGCATGTTCCTCGACCGTCTGGCGACGCATATCCTCGCCTTCGAGGGCGACAGCCATGTCGAGTGGTTCGAGGGCAACTTCGCGGATTACGAGGAAGACAAGAAGCGCCGCCTCGGCCCCGATTCCGTCAACCCGCACCGCATCAAGTACAAGAAGCTGACCCGCTGAGGCCTCGAGCCGGCGCGCCGGGGCCTGCCCGGGCGGCGCGATCGTTCGCCGCCCGCTTCGTGCGTCTCGCGCGGGGCGCTGTTCTTGCCGGTCTCGTCATGGATGGGTGGTCGACGTCGTTCGCGTCTCGCGGCTGACGGGCGATGCACGACGGCGGTTACGCCGCGCACCGCCCGCAGCCCCACCGGCCCTGCCGGTTGAGACGAGCCCCGCGGGAGGGCGAGACACAAGGGCTGGCGGACGATCCTGCCTGGGTCTAGGGGGCAGGGGCAGAACCGTCCGCCCTTCCTCAGCCTAAAGGCCAAGGGTTTCGGATCGGCCGCACGGGCTACAGGCGGCCGGGAGCCGCAGGATCGCCCGGGATGCCCCAGACGGGGGCTGGGCACGGTGCCCGGGGATCACGGCTTCCTCGGCGCCGGGGTGGTGGCGCCGAACTTGATTGGCAAGGTGCGCTCCGACGAGGGGCATGTCTGTGACGACGGTCACAAGTGGTCAGGCGGCGAGGCGTCCCGCGCCCGTTTCCATCGGGACCGCCGCGTCGATCGCTGCCGACAGGATGCGTTCCGCTTCGAGCGCGAAGCCGTCCCCGTCCCTGAGCGCGGCCAGCCGAAGGAGCGCACAGGCGCCGTCGCGGTCCACTCCGGCGGCGATGACCGCGAGATTTGTGCAGGCTTCCGTCGCATCCAGCCGGGCGAGCAGGGCGCGCCTGGCCGCGAACAGTGTCGCCGGCGGGAAATGGTCGACGAGGGCCGGCCGGGCGCGATCCTGCTCGTTGCCGAGATGGATGAGGCAGTCGCCGACGAAATGCCGGACGAGCACGAGCGTGGCGCGGAAGGTCCGCTGGCGGTCGTGGGTGGACGCTCCCGCGAGCGCGGCGAGCGACTCGCCGATCGCCTCCGCGGCCTCGGCGAGCGCGGCATGGGTGGCGCCGAGCTCGGCGGCGATCCGGGGCGCGGCGATGGCGATGAGCGGCAGCAGCGTCGCCGCCTCGGCGCGGGCGTGGCTGTCGACGAGCCGGGCGACAGCGCTCCAGCGGGCGGCGATGGCGCCGCGGTGCGTCTCGTCATGCAGCGCTACGACCGCCAGCACGTCCGCGAGCGCGAAGCGCATCGCGTCATGGGCCGGGCCGTAGAGATCGGGGATCATCGCGTCGTCGGCGGTCGGAATCGGCATGGCAGCCGGAATCGGCATGGCGGTGCTGGTCATCGGTGTGGCTCCTCGCGGCCGGTCCTGCGTGACCGGCGATGGGCACGGCATTAGCAGTACCCTGCGCGGCGGGGAGTGACGGCCGTCACGTTTCGGCGCGATGATGCGGCGCAACGGAGAAGGAGCGGATGATGGACTGGTCGGCGGGGCAGTATCTGAAATTCGAGGACGAGCGGACGAGGCCCGCCCGCAATCTCCTCGCCGAAGTGCCGCTCGCGGCGCCGCGCCTTTGCGTCGATCTCGGCTGCGGTCCCGGCAATTCGACGGAACTCATCGCTGCCCGCTATCCTGGCGCGCGCGTGGTCGGCGTCGATACGGCGCCGGATATGCTGCGCGCCGCGCGCGAGCGGCTGCCGGGCGTCGAATTCGTCGAGGCCGATGTGGCGGCCTGGCAGCCCGACGAGCCAGCCGATCTTCTCTTCGCCAATGCGGTGTTCCAGTGGGTACCCGACCATCTCGCCGTGCTCGAGCGGCTGATGGGCGCCCTGGCGCCGGGCGGCGTGCTCGCCGTCCAGATGCCGGACAATCTCGGCGAACCGAGTCATCTCATGATGGAGGAGACGGCGCGCAGCGCCGCCTTCGCCGAGGCCTTCGCCGGGCGGATCATCCGGCGGACGCCCTTGCCGGCCCCGCGCAGCTATGTCGAGAGGCTCGCGCCGCTCTCGGCGCGGGTCGAGGTCTGGCACACGATCTACCAGCACCGTCTCGCCGATGCCGCGGCCATCGTCGAATGGGTGAAGGGAACCGGCCTCCGTCCCTATCTCGATGTCCTGCCGCCGGAGCGCCGCGCCGTCTTCGTGGACGCCTACACCGCGCGGATCGCGGAAGCCTATCCCACGCTCGCCGCCGGCGGCGTTCTCCTCGCCTTTCCGAGGCTGTTCATCGTCGCGGTGAAGGCGTCCGGCTAGGGTGCGGCGGCGCCTTCGGCGAACTGCGCCAGGAAGGCCTCGCTCGGCGCGATCGGCGTGATCACGTCGATCAGCACGCCGGCGGGGTCCGCGGTGATGAAATGCCGCTGCCCGAAAGGCTCGTCGCGCAGCGGCAGCAGGATCGGCAGTCCCCTGGCCGCAAGTTCGGCATGGACGGCATCGACATCGGCGACTTCGAAATTGAGCAGCATGCCGCCGGCCGGGCGACCGCGCGCCGGCATGGGGATGGTCTCGTGGCCGGCATCGAGAACGGCGAGGTTTACCGTCTCGTCCTCGCTCGACTGGAGATGGACATACCAGTCGCTCTCGAAAAGCGGCCGGAAGCCGAAATGCATCCGGTAGAAGGCGCTTACCGCACCGACGCCCTGCACCATGAGCACCGGATAGTACTGCGTCGTCTTCATGGTCTTGCTCCCGCGTCCAGAAACATGCAGTCTGTATGTATCGTGAAATAACATACAGGCTGCATGTATGCAAGAGCGTCGGACCAATCTCGCGCGGAGCATGGAGACGCGCGCGGCCCTCGTCGCGGCGGCGCGCGCCGTCTTCATCGAGCGCGGCTATGCGGCCGCCGGCACGCCGGAGGTCGTCGAGCGGGCCGGGCTCACGCGGGGCGCGCTCTATCACCACTTCGCCGACAAGCAGGCGCTGTTCGATGCCGTCGTCCGCGACGAGGCCGAACAGGTGGCGGCCGAAATCAGTGATTCATCCGTCGGCGCCGGGACGGCTCTCGCGGCACTCATGGCCGGGTCGCGCGCCTATTTCCGCGCGATGGAGAGGGAAGGGCGAACGCGCCTGCTCCTCGTCGAGGGACCGGCCGTGCTGGGCCCCGAGCGGATGCGCGCGATCGATCTTGAGACCGGCGGGCGGGAATTGCGCGAGGGCGTCCGCGCCGTGCTCGGGATGGACGCCGACGCGGCCGAGGTCGAGGCTCTTGCCGATCTCGTCTCGGCGATGTTCGACCGCGCCGTGCTCGCCGGTGCCTGCGGCGCCGACCGCGCCGTCTACGAGACCGTCATCGACACCCTTCTCGCAATGATCGCGCGCCGCGAAGGCGAACCCGATCCTGCCGGCTAGAGTCGGTCGCCGTCTCTGCGCGTCGTCTCGCTTGCGCGCATCGCCTCGACGACGAGGTCGCCGAAAGCCGCGAAATCGGCGATGCGGGGCGAGGAGCGGCGCCAGACGAGGCCGATCTCGCGCTTCGGCTCCGGTTCGGCGAAGCGCGAGAGCGCGATTCGCGGATCGCGGGCCTCGATCTCGATGCAGATCTCGGGAAGCAGCGTCACGCCATAGCCGTTGGCGACCATCTGCATGATGGTGGCGAGACTGGCCGAACCGAAACCGCTTTGCAGCTCCGATTTCTGGATCCGGCAATAGGTGAGCGCCTGGTCGCGCAGGCAGTGGCCTTCCTCGAGCAGCAGAAGCCGGTCGGCCGGAATGGCGTCGGGGCCGGCGAGGCGCGGCGGCGGCGATTCGGGGTTGGCCTGCCGCGCGAGCAGGAAGCGATCGGTGAAGAGCGGCCGGCTGCCGAGCGCGGGATCGCCCGGCGGCAGCGCCATCAGCAGAAGATCGAGCCGTCCCTGCGCCAGTTCCTGCGTCAGTTGATCGGTCCGCGTCTCGCGCAGCTGCAATTCGAGCGCCGGATAGGCGGCATTCACCCGCGGCAGGATGCGCGGCAGCAGGTAGGGCGCCACCGACGGGATCACGCCGAGCTTCAGCGTTCCGGAGAGGACGGCGCCGCCATGGCGTGCGAAATCGGTGAGGTCGCGGACATCGCCGAGAATGCGCGCCGCCCGGTCGGCGATCTCGCGGCCCTTCGGCGTCAGGGCGACGCGCCGGGCGCCGCGCTCCACGAGCGGCAGTCCGAGCACGGCCTCCAGCTCCTGGATCTGCTGCGAGAGCGCCGGCTGCGAGATGCCGCACTCGTCCGCGGCGCGGCCGAAATGCAGCCGGCGCGCGACGGCGTCGAAATAGCGGAGCTGGCGAAGCGTGATCAATCCGCCCTCGTCGGAAACCGGCGTCGTGCGATCAGATAAACTTATCGCACGCACCATTCAATGTGATTGGAACCGATCCAGACTGCATGGCATGGTAGCGCCATTCGAGCGGGCCGCATTCGAATGACCCGCGATCATCCATGGAGGGCGCCATGACGGACAAACCGACGGACACGCCGAGCACCTTGACCACGACGGCGGGTGCGCCGGTCGCTGACAACCAGAACTCGCTTTCGGCCGGCCAGCGCGGCCCGCTCCTGATGCAGGACTGGCAGCTCATCGAGAAGCTGGCGCATCAGAACCGCGAGCGCATTCCCGAGCGCGTCGTCCACGCCAAGGGCTGGGGCGCGCATGGCACGCTCACGGTCACGCACGACATCACGAAATACACCAAGGCGAAGATCTTCTCCGAGGTCGGCAAGAAGACCGATCTCATCGCCCGTTTCTCGACGGTGGCGGGCGAACTCGGCGCCGCCGATGCCGAGCGCGACGTGCGCGGCTTCGCGGTCAAGTTCTACACCGAGGAGGGCAACTGGGACCTCGTCGGCAACAACACGCCCGTCTTCTTCGTCCGCGACCCGCTGAAGTTCCCCGACTTCATCCACACGCAGAAGCGCCACCCGAAGACCAACCTCCGTTCGCCGACGGCGATGTGGGACTTCTGGTCGCTTTCGCCCGAGAGCCTGCATCAGGTGACGATCCTGTTCTCGGATCGCGGCCTGCCGCAGAATGTCCGGCACATGCACGGGTTCGGTTCGCATACGTTCTCGTTCATCAACGCTGCGAACGAACGCTTCTGGGTGAAGTTCCATTTCAAGTCGCTGCAGGGCATCAAGAACTGGACGAACAGCGAGGCGGCCGGCGTCGTCGGCCAGACCCGCGAGTCGACGCAGGAGGATCTCTTCGGCGCCATCGAGCGCGGCGACTTCCCGCGCTGGCGCTTCGCCGTCCAGATCATGCCCGAGGCCGATGCGGACAAGACGCCCTACAATCCCTTCGACCTCACCAAGGTGTGGCCGCATGGCGACTATCCGCTCATCGATGTCGGCATCATGGAATTGAACCGCAACGCGGACAATTACTTCGCCGAGATCGAGCAGGCGGCGTTCTCGCCCTCGAACATCGTGTCGGGCATCGGCTTCTCGCCGGACAAGATGCTGCAGGCGCGCATCTTCTCCTATGCCGACGCGCATCGTTACCGGCTCGGCACGCATTACGAGGCGCTGCCGGTGAACCATCCGAAGGTGCCGGTGCACAACTACCACAAGGACGGGCAGATGCGCTTCTTCCCGCCGGGCGCCCCGTCCGACGCCTATTACGAGCCGAACTCCTTCTCCGGCCCGAAGCAGGACGAGCGCTTCCGCGAGCCGCCGTTGAAGATTTCCGGCGACGCGGACCGCTACGACCATCGCTCCGGCAATGACGACTACACGCAGGCGGGCAATCTCTTCCGCCTGATGTCGCCGGAGCAGAAGCAGCAGCTCTACGGCAACATCGCCGCGGCGATGCAGGGCGTCCCGGTCGAGATCGTCAACCGGCAACTCGTGCATTTCTACCGCGCCGATCCCGATTACGGCATCGGTGTCGCCGCTGCGCTCGGCCTCCCGACCGACGGTCTGGCCGCCGCCGCGGAGTGATCCGACCCGTCTCGACACGGAACGGCCCCGCCTCGCGCGGGGCCGTTTTCGTTCATGGCCGGCTTTCGTCCCTCGCCCCGGCTTGCTACGACGCCTCGTCCATTTGAGGAGGCGTCGCGTTGCAGATCGATATCTCCGAGCTGGCGGAAGCCTTTCCCGAGTTCCGCGTCGCGGTCGTGCTCTTTGACGGGCTTTCGATCCCGCCCATCCGTCCCGAGCCCCTCGACCGCGCGATCGCGGAGCGGGAGGCGGCGGCGCTGGAGCGCTTCGGCGCGACGGAGCTGTCGGCCATCGACGGCGTCGCGGCCTGGCGGCGGGCCTATCGCGCTTTCGGCATCAAGAAGACCAGCTACCGGTCGTCCGTCGAGCGGCTGATGAAGAACGTGCTGGCGGGGCGGCGGCTTCCCGGGATCAACGGTTTCGTCGACGCCTACAATGCCGTGTCGCTGGCCCATGTCCTACCGATCGGCGCCGACGATCTCGACCATGTCGCGGGCGACATCGCCTTCCGCTTCGCGCGGCCGGGCGACAGCTTCCTCGACATGGCGGGCGGCGAGGACGGCGAAGGCGGTGCCGGCGAGGATCCGCCCAAGCCCGGCGAGGTGGTCTATGCCGATGGCGAGAAGGTGCTCTGCCGGCGCTGGAACTGGCGGCAGGACATGCGCTCCCTCGTCCTGCCGGCGACGCGGCGCGCGGTGGTGACGATCCAGTCGAACGGCTGGGGCAGCGTCGAGGCCGCGGCCGACGACCTCCTGCGCCTGGTCGCCGGGACGTCCGGCGGACGTGCCGCGGTCTTCGTCGCCGGGCGCGACCGGCCGCGCGTGGAAATCGTGCCGCCGGCCGTCTGAGCCCTTTACTCATATAAAGATATCTTTATATCTTGCGGAAGCCGCTCTTCGCGGCATCCGGAGGATGGCTGGTGGACGGCGGTGCCGAGAAGCTCGATGTGGAGACGCTGGTCGCGACGCTGAAGGCGGCCGGCGAGCCGACGCGGCTGCGCATCCTGGCGCTGCTGTGCCGCAGCGAGCTGACGGTGAAGGATCTCACCGCGATCCTCGGCCAGTCGCAGCCGCGCATCTCGCGCCATCTGAAGCTGCTGGCCGATTGCGGGCTGATCGCGCGCTATCCGGAAGGCGCCTGGGTCTATTATCGCCTCGCCGAAAGCGATCCCGGCCGCCGCATCGCGCAGAGCCTCGTCGGGGTCGCCGATCCGGCCGATCCGGAGCTGGTGCGCGACCGCGAATGGCTGGCGGCCGTCAAGCGGCAGCACCAGAGCGAGGCCTCGCGCTATTTCGCCGACAATGCCGCCGACTGGGACACGATCCGCTCGCTGCATGTCCCCGATGCAGCGGTCGAGCAGGCGATGGCGAAGCTGGTCGGTGACCGGCCGATCGACCGCTTTCTCGACATCGGGACCGGCACGGGCCGTCTGCTCGAGCTCTTCGCGCCGATCTATCGCAGCGGCGTCGGCATCGACGCCTCGACCGCGATGCTCGCCGTCGCGCGGGCCAATCTCGACAAGGCCGGCGTGACGCAGGCACAGGTGCGCCTCGGCGACATCATGAAGCTGCCCTTCGCGCGCGACAGCTTCGATCTCGTCGCGATCCATCAGGTGCTGCACTATCTCGACGATCCGGCCGAGGCGCTCGGCGAGGCGGCGCGCGTGCTGCGGCCGGGCGGGCGTCTGCTCGTCGCCGATTTCGCCCCGCACGGGCTCGAATTCCTGCGCGAGAAGCATGCGCATCGCCGGCTCGGCTTCTCGCATGACGCGATGCTCGGCTGGACACGCGGGCTGGGGCTCGAAACGGAAAAGGTTCTCGATCTCGGCGCGGGCGCCGGGGCCGATTCACTCACGGTGACGCTTTGGCTGGTGCGCGATCCGCGCTTCACCATGGCGGGCGTCGAACGGGGCTGGGAGAGCGCATGATGAGCGAGGCCGCCGCGCGGGCAAGCCGGACGAAGAGCGGGAGCGACGGGCTCCGCGTGTCGTTCGAGTTCTTTCCGCCGAAGACCGAGGCGATGGAGGAGACGCTGTGGCGCTCAATCGAGCGGCTTGCGCCGCTCGCGCCGTGCTTCGTCTCGGTGACCTATGGCGCCGGCGGCTCGACCCGCGAGCGCACGCATGCGACCGTTTCGCGCATTCTCGCCGAGACGGCGCTGAAGCCGGCGGCGCATCTCACCTGTGTCGGCGCGACCCGCGCCGAGGTCGACGCGGTCGTCGATGCCTATGCCGAGGCCGGCGTTCGCCACATCGTCGCGCTGCGCGGCGATCCGGCCGAGGGCATCGGCGCCGCCTATCGCCCGCATCCCGGCGGCTATGACCGCTCGGCCGATCTCGTCGCCGCCATCCGCTCCCGCCATCCCGAGATCGAGGTCTCGGTCTCGGCCTATCCCGAGCGCCATCCCGAAAGCGCCGACTGGGCGACCGAGATCGACAATCTGAAGCGCAAGGTCGACGCGGGCGCCACCCGCGCCATCACGCAGTTCTTCTTCGACAACGACCTCTATGCCGCCTATCGCGACCGCGTCGCCGCGGCCGGCCTCGACATTCCGATCGTTCCCGGCATCGTGCCGGTGCTGAATTTCACCCAGACCGCGAAGTTCGCCGAAAAAGCCGGCGCCAGCGTGCCGCCCTGGTTCGCCGCGCGCTTCGAGGGCCTCGAGGACGACGCCGCGACGCGCCAGCTGGTCGCCGCCGCCGTGTGCGCCGAACAGGTCTTCGACCTCGTCGACCGCGGCGTGGCCGACTTTCATTTCTACACGATGAACCGCGCCGATCTCGTCTACGCTATCTGCCACCTCCTCGGCATGCGGCCTACCCGGGTCGCCGCGGCGGCGTGAGCAAGGAGCAGGATCGATGACCAATAAGGGACATGTCCGAAGCGCAGTACTCGCCGCCGAGGCCGCGAAGCGCATCCTCGTGCTCGACGGTGCCATGGGCACGATGATCCAGCGCCTGAAGCTCACCGAGGCCGATTTCCGCGGCGAGCGGTTCAAGGACTGGCCGCGCGACCTCAAGGGCAACAACGACCTCCTGATCCTGACGCGGCCCGACGCTGTCGAGGCCATCCACCGGCAGTATTTCGAGGCCGGCGCCGATATCGTCGAGACCAACACCTTTTCGTCCACCTCGATCGCGCAGGCCGATTACGGGATGGAGGCGCTCGCCTACGAGCTGAACTTCGAGGGTGCCCGCATCGCCCGCCGCGCCGCCGACGCCGTCGCCGCCGCGACAGGCCGGCCGCGTTTCGTCGCCGGTGCGATCGGACCGACCAACCGCACCGCCTCGATCTCGCCCGACGTCAACAATCCCGGCTTCCGCGCCGTCACCTTCGACGAGCTTCGCGCGGCCTATGCCGAGGCCACCCGCGGTCTCGTCGACGGCGGCGCCGATCTCATCCTGATCGAGACGATCTTCGATACGCTGAACGCCAAGGCCGCCGTCGCCGCGGTCGAGGACGTCTTCGAGGAGAAGGGCGTCAGCCTGCCGGTCATGATTTCGGGGACGATCACGGATCTGTCCGGGCGCACGCTTTCGGGCCAGACGCCGACCGCCTTCTGGTATTCGCTGCGCCATGCGAGGCCCTTCTCGATCGGGCTCAATTGCGCGCTCGGTGCGCGCGAGATGCGCGCCCATATCGACGAGATCGGACGCGTCGCCGACACGCTGGTCTGCGCCTATCCGAATGCCGGGCTCCCGAACGAATTCGGCGAATATGACGAGAGCCCCGAGGCGATGGCGAAGCTGGTCGGCGAGTTCGCGCGCTCCGGCCTCGTCAATGTCGTCGGCGGCTGCTGCGGCACGACGCCGGATCACATCGGCGCCATCGCGCAGGCCGTCGAGGGCGTCGCTCCGCGCCGCATCCCCGAAGTGGCGCCGCAGCTCCGCCTGTCCGGCCTGGAGCCCTTCACCGCGGCGGCGTGACGGCTGCCGGAAAACCTGTACCCTTGCGCATCGCGCCCGAGGCAGGGCGCGGCAACCAGCAAAGCTCGTTCATGACCACCGCCACGGCCTCCTTCATCAATATCGGCGAGCGCACCAATGTCACGGGCTCGGCGAAGTTCAGGAAGCTGATCACCGCCGGCGACTATGCGGCGGCGCTCGACGTCGCGCGCGAGCAGGTGGCCAACGGCGCGCAGATCCTCGACGTCAACATGGACGAGGGCCTGCTCGATTCCGAAGCGGCGATGGTCACCTTCCTCAACCTGCTCGCCGCCGAGCCCGATATCGCGCGCGTGCCGATCATGATCGACAGCTCGAAATGGTCGGTCATCGAGGCCGGGCTCAAATGCGTGCAGGGCAAGCCGATCGTGAACTCGATCTCGCTCAAGGAAGGCGAGGGGCCGTTCCGCGAGCAGGCGAAGAAGCTGCGCCGCTACGGCGCCGCGGTCGTCGTCATGGCCTTCGACGAGAAGGGGCAGGCCGACACCTTCGCCCGCAAGACCGAGATCTCCGCCCGCGCCTATCGCATCCTCGTGCACGATATCGGCTATCCGGCCGAGGACATCGTCTTCGATCCGAACGTCTTCGCGATCGCCACCGGCATCGAGGAACATGACAATTACGGCGTCGATTTCATCGAGGCCGCGCGCTGGATCCGGCAGAACCTGCCGCATGCGCATGTCTCGGGCGGCGTCTCTAACCTGTCCTTCTCGTTCCGCGGCAACGAGCCGGTGCGCGCCGCGATGCATTCGGTGTTCCTCTATCACGCCATCGCCGCCGGCATGGACATGGGCATCGTCAATGCCGGCGCGCTGCCGGTCTATGACGACATCGATCCCGAACTGCGCGAGCGCTGCGAGGATGTCGTCCTCAACCGGCGCAAGGATTCGACCGAGCGGCTGCTCGAGATCGCCGAGCGCTTCAAGGGCGGCGGTCAGCAGAAGAAGGAGGCCGACCTCGCCTGGCGCGACTGGCCGGTCGAGAAGCGGCTGGAGCACGCGCTCGTGGCCGGCATCACCGATTTCATCGAGGCGGACACCGAGGAGGCGCGGGCGAGGTCGGCGCGTCCGCTGGACGTGATCGAGGGGCCGCTGATGGCCGGCATGAACGTCGTCGGCGACCTGTTCGGCGCCGGCAAGATGTTCCTGCCGCAGGTGGTGAAATCCGCCCGCGTCATGAAGCAGGCCGTCGCCTATCTGATGCCCTTCATGGAGGAGGAGAAGCGGCGGCTCGGCGCCTCCGGCTCGTCGTCCGCCGGCAAGGTGCTGCTCGCGACCGTGAAGGGCGACGTGCACGACATCGGCAAGAACATCGTCGGCGTCGTGCTCCAGTGCAACAATTTCGAGGTCATCGATCTCGGCGTCATGGTCCCGGCCGCGAAGATCCTGTCGGTGGCGCGCGAGGAGAAGGTCGATGTCGTCGGCCTGTCCGGGCTCATCACGCCCTCGCTCGACGAGATGTGCCATGTCGCGGCCGAGATGGAGCGCGAGGGTTTCGATGTGCCGCTGCTCATCGGCGGCGCGACGACCTCGCGCGTCCACACGGCGGTGAAGATCCATCCGAACTATGGCCGCGGCCAGACCGTGCATGTGATCGACGCGAGCCGCGCCGTCGGTGTCGCGTCGAGCCTTCTGGGGCGTGATCGCGGCGCCTATGTCGCGGATATCCAGGCCGATTATGCCCGCATCGCCGAGGCGCATCAGCGCGGGCAGGAGGCGAAGCGGCGCATCACGCTCGCCGACGCGCGGGCCGACGCGCTGAAGCTCGACTGGACGACCTACCGGCCGGTTCGCCCAAGCTTCCTCGGCGCGCGGCTCTTCCAGGACTATCCGATCGCCGAGCTCGTTCCCTATATCGACTGGACGCCCTTCTTCGCGACCTGGGAGATGAAGGGGACCTTCCCGCAGATCCTCGATGACGAGAAATTCGGCCCGGCGGCGCGCGCGCTGCTCGCCGATGCCGAGGCGATGCTCGCGAAGATGGTCGAGGAGCGCTGGGTGAGCGCCAATGGCGTCGTCGGCTTCTGGCCGGCCAATGCGGTCGGCGACGACATCGCGCTCTATGAGGACGAGAGCCGGCAGGTGGAAAAGGCGCGGCTGTTCACGCTGCGCCAGCAGATCGCCCGCTCGACGGATCGCCGCCGCCATGTCGCGTTGTCGGATTTCGTCGCGCCGGTCGGCAGCGGCGTCGCCGACTATGTCGGCGGTTTCGCGGTGACGGCCGGCATCGGCGAGGAGGCGGTGGCGGAGCGCTTCGCGCGGGCCAACGACGATTATTCCAAGATCCTCAGCCAGGCGCTCACCGACCGTCTCGCCGAAGCCTTCGCCGAACGGATGCACGAGCGGGTGCGGCGCGAGCTCTGGGGCTATGCCCCGGACGAGAATCTGACGCCGGCCGAGCTGATCCGCGAGGGCTATGCCGGCATCCGTCCGGCGCCCGGCTATCCGGCGCAACCCGATCATACCGAGAAGCGGACGCTGTTCGATCTCCTCGATGCCGAGAACGGCGCCGGCATCATGCTCACCGAGAGCTTCGCCATGTGGCCGGGCTCGTCGGTCTCGGGGCTCTATTTCGCCCATCCCGAGAGCTTCTATTTCGGTGTCGGGCGGATCGAGGCCGATCAGGCGGCGGACTACGCCGCGCGCAAGGGCTGGCCGGTTTCGGAAGCGGAGCGCTGGCTGGCGCCGATCCTCAACTACGATCCCGCGACGCGCTCCGTGGCGGCCGAATAAGGGTCAGCCGCTGCCGAAAAGATGCGACCACGGCATCGGCGGCCGCTGTCCGGTTCGTTCGAGATATTTCTGGAGCACGAGCAGCGAGACGAGCCGCTCGTTCTCCTCGTCGCGGAACGCGGCGACATAGCGATTGGCCTCGGCGATGATCGACCGCGCCTCGTCCTCGTTGCGGTCGTAATAGGCGACGACGTCCTCGAGATCGGCGAAATCGGGCCTGACCTCGACGAAATGCCGCCCCGGCACCAGCGTCCCTTCCATGAACCATGTCTCGTAGACGGGCCGCGGCATCAGGCACAGCGACTGCGAGGCGAGGATCCATTTGAGATTGGTCGCGACGTCGTAGCCCTCGACCGAGATCAGGTAGCGGTGGCGGAGCTGCTCGGCGATGCCGAGATAGGGTTTCGCCGCGATCCCGTCATGCTCGCGGCCGACATGGCCGATATCGTGGACCGCATGGTCATGGAAGCGCCGCACCAGCGTGTCGCGCAGGCCCGAATGATCGGCGATCGCGCCACGCCAGACCGCGCTCTTGCGCTTGTCGGCGAAGGCGACGGGGTCGTGATGCAGCGTGAAATGCCTGAGCTTGTCGAGCTTGAAGAGCACGGAATTGCGGTTGTCGCCGTGGATCGGCCGGCTCTTGACGATGGTCGGCTCCGGCGGAACGGTGATCAGGTCGCCGAAGAAGTAGCGGAGCCTGGCCTCGCCGCCGAAATACTTGGCATATTGCTTGAGGTCATAGGAATAATAGGTCGACGGCCGGACGGGGATGTCGCGGACGCGGCGGCCTTCGGCCAGCTGCGACGCCGTATCCAGCTTGTTGCAGTAATTGACGCGACGGATGATGTCGTCGGATGGCGGCGCTTCCGAAAGACGGGCGAAGATGCGCTGGAGCCGGCTCTGGTAGACGGCATAGGGCAGGGCATCGCGGGCGACGCCGCGGATATAGAAGCTCGCGCGCCGCCAGGTCCGCCCGAGATCCGGCGCCGATCGGCCACCCTTCGCCATTCGCCCGTCCTTGTCACATCCGCACCGGCGGCCTCTTTACGATGCGCGATTGCGGCAGGCAAATTGCCGCGAGGCAACGCTGGAAGGCGCGGCGCGTTTCGGATAGGCACAGCCGATCCCTCACATTCGGAGCCGGCCGCCGGCGCGAATCGACCGAGCTACCCCTCATGTCCGCCTCACACCATCCCAGCCGGTTCACCCGCGACGGATTCATGCGCGGCTTCATGGAAGGCATCGGCCTGCTGCCGGGCATGATCGCCTTCGGCGCGGTGTTCGGCGTGCTGGCCGAGGGCGCGGGACTTCCCGTCGTCGGCGCGACGGCGATGAGCGCCTTCGTCTTTTCCGGCACGGCGCAACTGCTCGCGGTGCATTCCTGGGGCGCGCCCGATCTGCTGCTCGCGACGGTCGTCGCGGTCGTCGCCATGAATGCGCGCTATGTCCTGTTCGGAGCGGCGATCCAGCCCTGGATGCGTGGCGTATCGCCGTGGATCGCCTATCCCTCGCTGTTCCTGCTCGTCGATCCGAATTGGGCGACGGCGATGCGCGAGCGCGATGCCGGCCGGCACGATGTCGCCGTCTTCGTCGGCATGGGCGCCGCCTGCATGGTCGGGTGGCTCGCCGGAACCATCGCCGGCGCCGGCTTCGGCAGCCTGCTCGGCGATCCGCGCCGGCTCGGCCTCGATTTCTTCCTGCCCGCCTTCTTCCTGTCGCTCGCCTGCGGCTTCTGGAAGGGAAGGGGCGATCTCCTGCCGTTTGCGATCGGCGCGGCGGTGGCCTTGGTCTTCGACCGCTATGTCGGCGGTTCCTGGCATGTGCTCGCCGGCGGATTGGCCGGCAGCCTGTTCGCCGCCTTCATGCCGCGGAAGCCGAAGGCGGAGGAGGCCGCGCGATGACCATCGATCCCTCCACGCCGGCCGGCCTCGCGCTCGTCATCGCCGCGATGACGGTGACCGCCTATATGACGCGCGTCGCCGGCTTCTTCCTGATGCGCTTCGTCGCCGTGACGCCGCGCGTCGAGGCCTGGCTCAAGGCGCTGCCGCTCGCGATCATGGGATCGATCCTGGCGCCGATCGCGGCCCATGGCGGCCCGGCCGAATATGCCGGCTTCGCCGCGACCATCGCCGTGTTCCTGCTCAAGCGGAACGACATTCTCGCCGCTCTCGCCGGCATGGCGACGGTCGCGCTGCTGCGCGCCGGCTTCGGCTTCTAGGAAGGTCTCTTCAGCCGCGCGATGTGACCGGCGTCACAGCGCGCCGACGACGATCGCCGCAATGAAGAGAAAAGCGGCGCTGACCGCAAGGAACTGGATCGGACGAGCGAGGCTCATGGGCATCTCCCGGGGTCTCTCTTGCCGTGTCCCGATTTCGCCACAAAGATTAAACGATCCAGCCCCGCCGGCAAAGCGGTTTCCGCGCGCGCGGCGGCGCCAAGGCCGTGAACGCGTACCAAAAGCGGCCTGAGCCGGGGAACAAAGTTCTCTTCCGGCGTCGTGGCGACCCTCCAGGGGGCAATTCGTTGCGCCGCGCGAATCGAAACATTTTGACCCCGAAATTTACCGGATCGCGCAATCGTTCCTTATGAGTTGGCTGGCACACTCGCGCCATTCGAACGAGGCTTGCGAGGCGAGGATGCTTGAGGAACTGACGCTGCTCGCCCGCGATCGTGCCCCGGCCCGCCGGGAGGCGCTCCTCGCGGCCGTCGTCGAACTCTATCGCGCGGCCGGTGCCCGGGCGGAGGTCGCGCTCGGCGAAGTCTTCGGCGACATCGTGGTGCATCTCGTCCGCACCCTGCCGGATTCGGCAAAGCCGCGGGCCGGCGCCATGCTGGCCGATCTCTCGACCGCGCCGCATGCGCTGGTGCTGGCGCTCGCCGCCGCGCAGGGCCCGATCGCCACGGCGCTGCTTCAGGCCTCGCCGGTGCTCTCGGACGACGATCTCGTCGGTCTCGTCGCGCGCCTCGACGATGGGGGCCTCGCGGCCGTCGCGGCGAGGGCCGGCCTTTCCGAACGTGTGACCGACGCGCTGGTGGCCAAGGGCGGGCCTGCACTCTGCCGGGCCGTCGCCGCCAATCGCTCGGCGCGTCTCTCGCGCGATTGCCTCGCGCGCATCGTCGCCGCCTGCGGGCAGGGCGCGGCCGAGCTGCGCGGCGCCGCCGAGATCATCGCCTTCGCCGCGCCGCCCCGCCGCAAGCGCGCCTCGCGACGCGCCGAAAATGCCGTGACGCGCGTCATCGCGTTCCCGCGCCCTGCCGATCGCACTGCCGAGCCGGCCGCCGCGCCGCCGCCGGTGGCCGAGGCCATCGCGGCCATCGCCTCGCATGACCGCATGCTGGAAGTCGCGATGCTGCTGGCGGCGCATGCCGGATTGCCGCCGGATCTCGTCAGCCGCCTGATCGCGCGGCCGGATCCGACGCTGCTCGCCGTGCTCTGCCGCGCCGCCGGCGTTCCCGACAGCACCTTCTCGGTGATCGCGCGCATCCGCGGCCGCCGTTTCGGCCATCCGCTGGCGCAGACGCTGGCGGTGGAAGCCGCCTATGCCGAGCTTTCGGAAGCGGAAGCCCGCCAGAGGCTCGGCAGCGTCAAGGCGATGCAGAAGAAGGCCTGACGGCGGGCCGGTGCCCGCCGCCGGTTGATGTCCGCGGGCTCAGGTGATCGAGCCGACGACGCCCTCGACCAGATAATCGGTTCCCCACAGGCTGGGATCGTAGAGCTCGATCGTCTCGGCGCTGATCAGCTTGCCGGTGTTCGACTTGATCGGGCCGACGAAATAGGGCTTTCCGGCCTTCAGCTCCTCGATGGCGGCGAGCGCCGCCTTCTTCGCTTCCTCGCTGGCGCCGGCGCCGAAGGCCGTGCTCTGGACCATGTCGCGGTCATAGCCGCCATAGTTCTCGTTCGGCAGCTTCTCGCCCTTGGTGAGCAGGTCGGCATAGGCCGTGTAGACCGTGCCCCATTTCAGCTCGGCGCCGGTGATGAAGCCCTTCGGGGCGAGCGACGACTGGTCGGCATTGTGGCCGACGCTCTTCACGCCGCGCTTCTCGGCGGTCTCGACGATCACCTTCGGGCTGTCGACATGGCAGGCGATGACGTCGCAGCCGGCATCGGCCAGCGCATTCGCCGCCTCGGCCTCGCGCACCGGCAGCGACCATTCGCCGGTGATGATGAGGCGGACCTCGGCATTCGGATTGACCTTGCGCACGCCGGTCGTGAAGGCGTTGATGTTGCGCAGGACGAGGGCGATCGGCTTGGCGGCGATGTAGCCGATCTTGTTGGTGCTCGTCGAAAGGCCGGCGGCGATGCCGTTCACATAATGGGCCTGGTCGAGATAGCAGAAATAGCCGCCGAGATTCATGGGATGCTTCTTGGGATCCCAGAGCGAGGTCGGGTGGCGGAACTCGACATCGGGATATTTCTTGGCGGCGTCGATCATGAAGGGATCGAAATAGCCGAACGAGGTCGGGAACAGCAGGCTCGCGCCGTCGAGCTCGATCATCGATTCCATCGTCTTGGAAACGGCGCTCGTCTCGGGGACGTTCTCTTCCTCGACCACCGTGACGCCCGGGATCGACTTCAGCGCCGCGGCGCCGACGGCATGGGCCTGGTTCCAGCCGAAATCGTCGCGCGGGCCGACATAGATGAGCCCGATGGTGAGGTTGCCGGCCGCCCGCGCCCGGAAGGGCAGGGCCGATGCCGAAAGGGCGAGCGCCCCGAGGCCCGCGCCTTTCAGAAGGGTTCGTCTCGAGAGTGTCATGTCCGCAGTCTCCTCGTCGTCCTGTTCGCTCTGGCTCGTCCGGAGCGCGCTTCTGCGGCGCGTCGTCCGGCAGGGGGCGGAGCCTTTCCCAGGGGCTTCCGCCGGAAATCGGTCTCGTGAATCCTCAGGCGTCGCCGCCGCGCCGGCCGAGATAGCGCGAGAGGATGACGCCGAGATCGGCCTCGCCCTCGCTCTCGCCGCCGACGCCGCGCTGCTCGACGAGGCTCACATGGTCCTCCATCGCCGCGACCGCCGCGTCCGCATCGCCGCGCGCCAGCGCCTCGAGTACGCTGCGATGCTCGCCGATCGCGCATTCCGAGCGATGCGGCCGGCCGAACACCGCCAGGATCAGCGAGCAGCGCGACACGACCTCGCCGACATAGCGCTCGAGCAGCGGGTTGCCGGCCATCGCCGCGAGCCGCACATGGAACTCCGCCGCCAGACGGATCGTCGCCGGTCCGTCCTGCCGCCGCGCCGCGTCGTCCTCGGCCGCGATATGGGCGGCGAGCGTGTCGCGCAGAGCCTCGCTCCACCGCGCCGCGACGAGCCGCACCACTTCGCGCTCCAGGCAGCGGCGCACCTCGAACACGGCACGCGCTTCCTCGAGGCTCGGCCGCGCGACGGTCGCCGTGCGCTTCGTCTTCATCTCGACCAGCCCGTCGGCGGCAAGACGCTGAAGCGCGGCGCGCACGATCGTGCGGCTGACACCGAATTCGGCCCCGAGCGCGTCCTCCGGCAATTTCGTGCCGGGCGGCAGCGCCTGGTCGACGACGGCCTGACGCAGCACGGCATAGATGCGACCGCCGCGACCGCCCGTCTGCGATGCGTCCGACCGGTTCATGATCCGACCTCCTGGACCGCATCCTTCATTTCGCTGAAAAGCCTAGTATACAAGATTGCCTCCGCCAAGCATGCGAACTGCTGAAAGATTTCGCTCGGAATGCCACGATTCTGATCAGATTGCGCCGCCAAAGGGCAGACAATTCCGAATCCGCCCATCACGCTTCCTCTCAAGGGTCGAGGCTTCTTGTATACGAGATTTGCCGTCGTCCGCGACCTGTGACGGCCGGCCCATCCTGGTTGACCCTTCGTTAAGGCGGACCGCTGCATTCTACGGGCATGTTCAAGGGCCCAGTGTTGCGTATCGGGTCGGTGCTCGCCTTTGCCTCGCTGGCGGGCTGCGCTCTCAATTTCTTTGATGAACGCGAAGCGTGGCGCGACCAGACGGAGCGCGCCTGCTATCGCCAGAAGCTGGTGGTGCCGAGCTATTTCCAGGAGCCGGCGCGCGAGATCGACGGCCGCGGCGCCTGCGGCATCGAGAAGCCGCTGCGCGTCAACGCCTTCCAGCAGGGCGTCGTCTCGGTCGGCGGCTCCGAGGTCGTCCTCGGCTGCATGATGACCTACACGATGGAGAAGTGGATCCGACAGGCGGTGCAGCCGGCGGCGCAGCAGCGCTTCGGCATGCCGGTCACCGAGATCCTGACCATGGGCACCTATGCCTGCCGCTCGCGCAACAACCGCCATGGCGACAAGCTCAGCGAGCACGCCTTTGCCAATGCCTTCGACGTCGCCGGCTTCCGTCTCGCCGACGGGCGGACCATCCGCGTGAAGGGCGACTGGTGGAACGGCGATCCTGCGACGCAGGCCTTCCTGCGCCAGACGCTGATCACCGCCTGCGACTATTTCACGACCGTGCTCGGGCCCGGATCGAACCGCCTGCACGAAGACCACATCCACATCGATCTCGCGCATCACAATGCCGCGGGCACGGCGCGCTACTGCCGGCCGAAGCTCGAAATGCCGCCGCCGACGCTGGACGAGAATGTCCCGATGGTGAGCCTGCCGACGACCCCCGGAGCGCCTGCCCCGGTCTCGATGGAGCAGCGTGCCTTCACCTATCGCTGGGACGACCAGTTGGGCGCGCCCGACGCAACCACGACGGGAACGGCCAGCGCACCGGCGGTGCCTCCCGCGCTGCCCGAGGACGACGGGACCGCCGTGCGGCTGCCGCCTGCCAGCGTGCCCCTTTCCTACACGAATTGAGAATGCATCGCTGAATCGGCGCCCCAAACCGCTTTGGCAGTGCAGTGATGGGCATCACAGACAGTCGGAGAGGGCATCTTCTAAACGGACCCCGCAACAACGGAGTCCCCCATGAACGCCATCACCCCGATCTATGTCGACGAGAGCCGGTACAACCTCTACACGATGCCGCACAAGGCGCTGCGCCGTGCGCAGATGCAGCTCTCGATCCGCCTCGGCGCGATCGACGGCGACAACGACGAGGCCGTGCGGTTGCTCGTCGGTGACATGCGCGCCCTGATCGCGGCGGGCCGCGGCCATCTCCACCACGAGAACCTGCATATCCACGAAGTCATCGAGCAGATCCGTGCCGGCGCGACGGAGCAGCTCGCCGACGATCACGAGCATCACGAGCGCGACTTCGACGAGCTCGAGCGGATGCTGGATGCGATCGAGGCGGCGCCGTCGGGCGAGCGAGCCGGCCTGCTGCGGGCGCTCTATCTCCGCTATTCGCTGTTCATCGCCGCCGACCTCCAGCACATGGTGGAGGAGGAAACCGAGACGCTGGCGCTGCTGCATGGGCTCTTCGGCGACGACGAGCTGCGCGCCATCGAGAACCGCATCATCGCCTCGATCGATGCCGAGACCATGATGGGCTTCCTGCGCCTGATGGTGCCGGCCATGAACCATGGCGAGCGGCTGGAACTCGTCGGCGGCATGCGGGCCGGCATGCCCGCGGCCGTCTTCGAGGGCGTTTTCAACGGCGTCGTGCGGCCCTCGCTCGACGAGGCCGAATTCCGCCGCCTTGCGGCCGATCTCGGCGTCGCCGCGTAAGCGATCAGGCAGCGGAAGCGCGGCGGCGGGGCAGGGTCTCCGCGGCCGCCTCCTGCCCCTCTGCGCCGCCGAGCATCTCGGCGAGATGCTGCGTGCCCCAGGCCTTCAGCGCGGCGATGATCGGCTGGAGCGTCTCGCCGCGCGGCGACAGGCGGTAGTCCACGCGGGGCGGTATCTCCGGATAGACCGTGCGGATGACGAGGCCGTCGGCCTCCAGCTCGCGAAGCTGCTTGGTGAGCATGCGCTGCGTGGTGTTCGGCGTCACGCGGCGCAGCTCGTTGAAGCGCAGCGGGCCATTGCCGAGATGGTAGAGCACGACGCCCTTCCACTTGCCGTCGATGAGGTCGAGCGTCACCTCGACCGGGCAGGCGGCGAAGCGGCGGTCATAGGTCTTGTGTCCGGCCATCACGGTATCCTTTCGGGCCCTATAGGCGAAAAATGTGCGTTCTTGCGCCGATGCGCAATACGCCCGAAATCTCACCCGTCACCTCGCCCTCCAGCGAGGACCGGAACGGAGATCGCCATGCGCGCCATTGCCTTCACGAAGCCTCTGCCCATCGACGACGAGAACGCGCTCGTCGACATCACGCTCGACCGGCCGAAGCCCGGCCCGCGGGACCTGATCGTCAAGGTGGAAGCCGTCTCGGTGAATCCGGTCGACTTCAAGGTCCGTCGCAGCGCCGATCCCGCCGGCACGCCGCGCCTCCTCGGCTTCGATGCCGCCGGAACGGTCGTCGAGGCCGGCGGCGAGACGCGGCTCTTCAAGGTAGGCGATCCAGTCTTCTATGCCGGGTCGATCGTCCGCCCCGGCACCGACGCCGAGTTTCACGCCGTCGACGAGCGGATCGTCGGCCGCAAGCCGGAAAGCCTTGATTTCGCCGGCGCCGCGGCGCTGCCGCTGACGGCGCTCACCGCCTGGGAACTCTTGTTCGACCGGATCGGTGTCGTACCCGGAGCCGGCGACGACCAGCGCTCGCTGCTCGTCCTCGGCGGCGCCGGCGGTGTCGGCTCGATCACCATCCAGCTCGCCCGCGCCCTGACCGGGCTGAGGGTCATCGCCAGTGCCTCGCGACCCGAGACGGTTGCCTTCGTCGAGGAACTCGGCGCCCATCACGTCGTCGACCACAGTCGCCCGCTCGCGCCGCAGATCGAGGCACTCGGCCTCAAGGCCGTGGACATCATCCTCGCCTTCGCCGGCACGTCGGGCCATGCCGGCGAGATCGCCGCGCTGGTCGCGCCGGAGGGCCATGTCGGAATCATCGAGGGCGTGGACGGCTTCGGCCCCGCCGAATTCGGCCAGCTCTACCAGAAGGCGGTCGGCCTCCAGTTCGAATCCATGTTCGCCCGCTCGCGCTTCGGGACGCCGGCGATCGAGCGGCAGCACGAGATTCTCGACCGTGTCGCCGCGCTCGTCGATGCCGGCACCATCCGAACCACGCTGACGAAGACGCTCTCGCCGATCAACGCCGCCAATCTCAGGGAAGCGCACAAGCTCGTCGAGAGTGGACGGATGATCGGCAAGCTGGTCGTCGCCGGCTGGTAGGCGGCGACCCGGTCAATCCGGCTCGCCATATCCCCCGCCCGTCGGCGTGGTGACGATCACCGCCTCGCCGGGCCTCAGGACGGTCTGGTCGCAGCCCGAAAGGGTCTCGACCCGGCCGTCCAGGCGGCGGACTTCGGTCCGGCCGAGCGCGCCGACCCCGCCGCCGAGAAGGCCATGCGGGGCGACGCTGCGATGGGAGGAGAGGATCGCGAGGTCCATCTCCTCGAGGAAGCGCAGCGTGCGCTCCGTACCGCCGCCGGCCGACCAGCGGCCCCGCCCGCCGGAGCCGGGACGGATATGGAAATCCTCGAGCAGGACCGGGAATCGGAACTCGAGCACCTCCGGATCGGTGAGCCGCGAATTGGTCATATGGGTATGGACGCCGTCCGTTCCGTCGAAGCCGGTGCCATCGTTGAAGACGCCGGCTGGCGCACCGGAGCAGATCGTCTCGTAATACTGGTAGGTCGCATTGCCGAAGGTCAGGTTGTTCATCGAGCCCTGCGCCGAGGAGAGGGCGCCCAGCGCGCCGAACAGCGCGTTGGTCACGTGCTGGCTGGTCTCGACATTGCCCGCCACCACCGCCGCCGGGTAGCGCGGCGCCAGCATCGAGCCCTCCGGAATGACGATTCGGATCGGCCGGAGGCAACCGGCGTTCATCGGGATGTCGCCCTCCACCATGACGCGGAAGGCGTAGAGCACGGCGGCGCGCGTCACGGGCTCCGGCGCGTTGAAATTTGTCGACTGCTGTTGACTGGTGCCGGTGAAATCAACAACCGCCTCGCGCCTGTCGCGGTCGACCGTGATCCTGACGCGGATCGTCGCGCCCTGGTCGGTCTCGACGGCGAATTCCGAGTCTTTCAGCGCGCCGATGACGCGGCGCACGCTCTCGGCGGCGTTGTCCTGGACGTGGCCCATATAGGCGGTGACGGTGTCGAGCCCGAAATGCTCCACCATCTTCGCCAGTTCGTGCACGCCCTTCTCGTTGGCGGCGATCTGCGCCTTCAGGTCCGCGACGTTCTGCACGACATTTCGGACGGGATAAGCGTGTTCGGTCAAGAGCTTGACCAGCTCGGCCTCGCGGAAGCGGCCGCGATCGACCAGCTTGAAATTGTCGATCAGGACGCCTTCCTCGTCGACCGTCGTCGCCCTCGGTGTCATCGAGCCCGGCGCGGTTCCGCCGACATCGGCATGGTGGCCGCGGCTCGCGACGAAGAAGAGAATGTCCTCGCCCCGCGCATCGAAGACGGGAGTCACGACGGTGATGTCGGGCAGATGCGTCCCGCCATTGTAGGGCGCGTTCAGCGCATAGACGTCGCCCGGCCGCATGCGATCCTCGTTCTGGGCAATGATCGTCTCGACCGAGCGGTCCATCGAGCCGAGATGCACCGGCATATGCGGCGCATTGGCGACCAGCCGGCCCGCGCGGTCGAAGACAGCGCAGGAAAAATCGAGCCGTTCCTTGATGTTGACCGAATAGGCGGTGTTCTGGAGCGTGACGCCCATCTGCTCGGCGATCGACATGAAGAGGTTGTTGAACACCTCCAGCATCACCGGATCGGCTTCGGTGCCGACCGCCTTTCGCGCCGCGCGCTCGGCGATCCGTTTCAGGACGACATGGCCGCGCTCGGTGACGCGGGCCTGCCAGCCGGGCTCGACGACGATGGTCTGGTGCTGCTCGATGAGGAGCGCCGGTCCGTCGATCAGAGATCCGCGCGGAAGCCGGTCGCGCAGGTGGACTCCGGCCTCATGCGCTGCGCCTGCCGAGTAGAAGGAGGTCAGCTCGACGGGCTCGGGACGCGATGGCGGCGCATCCTCGACCCCTTCCGCGATCCGCGCGCCGCCGCCTGCGGCTTCCACCTCGAGGCTCTCGACGACGATCGGCTTGCCCTCGAAGACGAAGCCGAACTGCTGCCGGTGCGCCGCCTCGAAGGCCGCGATCATGGCGGAGCGCGGCAGCCAGGCCGGACCGGACCGATGGCCTTCGTTTCCATCGACGCCCTTGCGCAGCACCTCGATCGGGATGGCTGTATCCGTGCCGTCATAGCGCAGATGCGCGCGGGCGAAGATCGTGATGTCGGAATCGGTTACGCCCTGTCCTTGAAGTTCGCCGACAACCTCGTCTTCGAGTTTTGATTCAAGGGCTTGAAGAGCCGATTCCGCTTCGCCGTCCAAGGGTCTGACGACGGCCTGGGTCCTGTGGGCGCGGATGTCGGCGAGCCCCATGCCGTAGGCCGAAAGGATGCCGGAGAAGGGGTGGATGAGGACGGTCGTCATGCCGAGGCTGTCGGCGACCATGCAGGCATGCTGCCCGCCGGCGCCGCCGAAGCAGTTGAGCGCATAGCCGGTCACGTCGTAGCCGCGCTGCACCGAGATCTTCTTGATGGCGTTGGCCATGTTCTCGACGGCGATATGCAGGAAGCCGTCGGCGATTGCCTCGGCGCTGCGCCCGTCGCCGATCTCGGCAGCCAGCGCTTCGAATTTCTGGCGGACGATGGCGGCGTCGAGCGGCTGGTCGCGGCCGGGGCCGAAGATCTTCGGGAACCAGGCGGGTTGCAGCTTGCCGGCCATGACATTGGCGTCGGTCACCGCGAGCGGTCCGCCGCGGCGGTAGCAGGCCGGGCCGGGATCGGCGCCGGCCGAATCCGGTCCGACGCGGAAGCGTCCCGCCTCGTAATGCAGGATCGAGCCGCCGCCCGCCGCGACCGTGTGGATCCGCATCATCGGCGCGCGCATGCGCACGCCGGCGACCTCTGTCTCGAAGGATCGCTCCAGCGTTCCGTCGTAGTGGGAGACGTCGGTCGAGGTGCCGCCCATGTCGAAGCCGATGACTTCGCCGAAGCCGGCCTCTGCCGCCGTCTCGACCGCCGCGACGACGCCACCGGCCGGCCCGGACAGGATCGCATCCTTGCCCTGGAAGAGGCCCGCATCGGTCAGCCCGCCCGAGGACATCATGAACATGAGGCGGGGCGAAGAAGTCTGGTCCCCCGGAGAACCGCCCTCTCCAGCTGTTGCCCAAGAGGCGGGAGAGGGAGGTTCCGAGCCCGCAGCCGGAAGCTGGGCCCTTCCGGCGGAAAAGCTGCTCGCGAGGGAGGGTTGGGAGTGGGGTGCCTTGCGCGAGGCTTGAGAGGCGGGCGTCAGCCCCGACCCCGGCGACGCGCCCAGCTCGTCCGCCACCTGTTCCACATAACGGCGGAGGATCGGCGAGAGATAGGCGTCAACCACGGTGGTGTCGCCGCGCCCGACCAGCTTCATCAGCGGCGAGACCTCATGCGACACCGAGACCTGCGCGAAGCCGAGCCGCCGGGCGATCTCGGCGGCGACGCGTTCGTGCTCGGGATGGCGCCAGGCATGCATGAAGACGATGGCGACGGCGCGGATGCCGTCGGCGAGCGCGGCCGAGAGCGCCGCCTCGATCTCGGCCGCGTCGGGTGCCGCCTCGACCGTCCCGTCGACGCGGACGCGCTCGTTGACCTCGACGACACGCTCATAAAGCTGGTCGGGCTTGACGATCTTCTTGGAGAAGATGTCTGGCCGTGCCTGGTATCCGATCCTGAGCGCATCGCGGAAGCCGCGCGTGATCAGGAGCAGCGTTCGGTCGCCCTTTCGCTCGAGCAGCGCATTGGTGGCGACGGTCGTCCCCATCTTGACCGTGCGCACGAGACCGGCAGGGATGGTCGTTCCGGGCTGGAGCCCCAGCAGATCGCGGATGCCCTGCACGGCCGCGTCGCGATAGGCGCCTGGATTCTCCGAAAGCAGCTTGTGCGCGACGATCGATCCGTCCGGCCGCCGACCGACGATATCTGTAAACGTGCCGCCGCGGTCGATCCAGAAATCCCAGCCCTCGCCCCCGGTGTCGTGCGCCATGTCTGCCTCTGCGATTTCGCGTCGAGGCCGACCAGAGCACTTTTCGGCGGCGAACCCAACCGGTCACGACTTTAGCCTCCGGCCGCGACCACGCGTGGTCTCGCATCGCCGGATCGGATGCCTTATTGTGGCGCATCATGAGTATATGGCGCCGCCTCGGCGATATCATTCACCGGATCCCAGGATCCTGCGTTCTGATCGATCATGTCTGCGACGCCCTGCGTGCCACATTCGGCACATCGGCGGAACGGCGGCATGCGGCCTTTTCCGTGTCCATGATCGCCCTTTCCGCGAAGATGGCGAAGGCGGACGGCGTGGTGACGGGCGACGAGATCAGCGCCTTCAAGCAGCTCTTCGAGATTCCCGAGAGCGAGAAGCGCAACGTCGCGCGGCTGTTCAATCTCGCGAAGCAGGACGTCGCCGGATTCGAGGCCTATGCCCGCAAGATAGCCGGGCTGTTCTCCGAGGGCGCGGAGGTCTTCGAGGACATCGTCGACGGGCTTTTCCACATCGCCAAGGCCGACGGCATGGTGCATGAGCGCGAGCTCGATTTCCTCGGGCGCGTCGCGCAGCTGTTCGGATTGTCGGAGCCGGCCTTTGCCCGCATCTCGAGCCGCCATATCGTGCCGGAGGAGGGCGATCCCTATCTCATCCTCGGCATCGACCGCGACGCCTCCAACGACGAGGTGAAGCGGCATTACCGGCGCATCGTCGCGGACACCCATCCCGACAAGCTGATGGCGCGCGGCGTTCCGGCCGAGTTCATCGCCATCGCCACCGCCAAGCTCGCCGCGCTCAACGGCGCCTATGACAGGATCCGGCGGGAACGAGCTTTCGCATGACGGATCGGAACGGCCTGGCCGCCGACTTGCGGCCATCGCCGAATTTCGGCACGCGCGCCGAAGGCGTCGCGACCGATCTCATCATCCTTCACTATACCGACATGCCGACCGCCGAAGAGGCGATCGAGTGGCTCTGCAACCCCGTCTCCCAGGTCTCGGCGCATTATGTCGTCGCGGAGGACGGGCGCATCACGCAACTCGTCGACGAGGCCGACCGGGCCTGGCATGCCGGCCTGTCCTGCTGGGAAACCGAGACCGACATCAATTCGCGATCGATCGGTATCGAGATCGCCAATGCGGGCCACGACCACGGTTATCCCGATTTTCCGGCCGCGCAGATCGATGCCGTCATCGGGCTCTGCCGCGATATCCAGTCGCGCCATCCGGTCAAGCCCCGAGGCATTCTCGCGCATTCCGACGTGGCGCCTGCCCGCAAGCGCGATCCGGGCGAGAAGTTCCCCTGGGCGGCGCTGGCGGCGGCAGGAATCGGCCATTTCGTGCCGCCTGAGCCGCTCGGCGGCGGTCGCGCGATGCAGCCGGGCGACGAGGGATATGCGGTCGGCGCCTTCCAGGCGCTGCTCTTCCTTTATGGCTACGGGCTCGACGTGACCGGCATCTATGACGAGGCGACGGTGGCCGTGGTGAGCGCCTTCCAGAGGCATTTCCGGCCGGCGCGCATCGACGGGCTTGCCGATGCGTCGACGGTCGCGACACTGCATAAACTGGCCCGCGCGCTGGCCCCGCCGGACCTCGCCCCGGCCGTCTCTCCGATCGGCCGAATCCGGCGCTGGTGATCACGCCATCGTGATCGACGCCTCGGGATGGGCGCCTCACCGCCCCATTTCGGGACAGTTCCGCCGCGAAAGCGAGGCCATCGTCAACGAAGCGAGTACCCGTCGCGTATGAATGTCGTCCGCGTAACCGGCCTGGCCGCGCTGTTCGCCTGCTCGGCCATGCTGAATTCCATCATCCCCGCCGAGGCTGGCTCCGCCCGGCTCCTTTCCTCGAACGCCACCCGGATCGCCGCCGCCGACCGGGGCAACAGCCGCTACGACGAGCTGATCGCGCGCTACGCAGCGGAAAATGACGTCCCCGTTTCGCTTGCGCATGCGGTGGTCAACGTCGAGAGCAACTACAATCCAAAACTGCGTGGCTCGGCCGGCGAGATCGGGCTGATGCAGGTGAAGCTGTCGACGGCGCGCGGCATGGGCTATCGCGGCTCGGCCAAGAAGCTCTACGAGCCGGAGACCAACATCCGCTACGGCATGGAATATCTCGGCGCAGCGCGGAAACTCGCCGGCGGCGACCTCTGCGGCACCATCCTTCGCTACAATGCGGGGCATGCGGCGAAGCGCATGTCCAAGGGACCGCTCGCCTATTGCGGCAAGGTCCGCCAGATCATCGCCATGAACTGATGCCGCGGCATGGACCGGGCGAGCCGTGGTCCGCGCGGCGGAGGTCGCCGTCCAGGCGGGCTTGACCCCCGGCGGCTTCCCCCATAGGTGCTAGCCGGGCCAGCTGGCCGGACGACCGCCCCTGCAGGACCGAAAGGTCGCCGGGGAGGAAAGTCCGGGCTCCACGGAAACACGGTGCCGGATAACGTCCGGCGGGGGCGACCCCAGGGAAAGTGCCACAGAGAGCAGTCCGCCCGGCAAGCCTTTCGGGGCATGTCGGGTCAGGGTGAAAGGGTGGGGTAAGAGCCCACCGCGGACCCAGCAATGGGGACGGCACGGCAAACCCCACCGGGAGCAAGACCGAATAGGGGCGGCATGGGCTCATGCCCAGGCCTGTTTCCAGGCCCGCCGCCCGGGTAGGTCGCGCGAGGCGTCCGGCAACGGCCGCCCAAGATGAATGGTCGTCACGCGGTGGTTCGCCACCGCCTTACAGAACCCGGCTTACAGGCCAGCTGGCGCTGACCTTTCCGGAACATCCGCGCACTTTGCTGCCGTCCTTCGAAGCATGGGCGCGCATGGGCGATCACCCCCTCGACACCCCTTTCATCGCCGTCCGAGACAGACTGCCGCGCCTCCGGTTGTCCACCGGTCGTGCGGGGCGTTTCGCGTGCCTCGGGCCGTCGCAGAAACGCCGGCAAAGCAAGGATTTGCAACGGAAAATTAATCTTAACGGTTCCATGGTTTTCCACGGTGGCCGGCCGGCCGCGGAGAGCCATTCCATTGACGCCCATGTCCTCCCATGGTATCCCAAATCGTCCCGGAACGAAGGGGTCGCCTTCGGCTATCGCAGCCGTGCTTTGGGCCCCTTCCGCGTCCCGGGCGAGCGTTTCCAGTCTGCGTCCGTGGGTTCTCATCCGTGCTCGGAAGCGGGCGGCGGAACGGGATTTCGCGTGTCGCTTCCGGAGCGGCCTGAGGGGCAATGGACGAGTTCGTTTCCACCTTCACGAACCGGCTGGATTCGAAGGGGCGGGTCTCCATTCCCGCAGCCTTCCGCTCAGTGCTGGCGCGTGACGGTTTCGAGGGGCTCTATTGTTGTCCGACGCTGGATCAGAATGCTGTGGATGCCGGGGGCCATCGGCTCCGGGAGCAGATCCGCGCCATGCTGGCCCTGTTCGAGCCTTTCTCGGAGGATCACGAGCTGCTGTCGACGACGCTGATCGGCGAGAGCGAGATCCTGAAGGTCGATCCGGAGGGGCGCGTCGCGCTCTCCGAGGCGATCAAGGCCCATGCCGGGATCGGCGATACCGTGACCTTCGTCGGGCAGGGCTACAAGTTCCAGATCTGGGAACCGGAGCGTTTCCTCTCCTATCGCGAGGCGGCGAAGAACCGGGTGCGCGACCTGCGTCGTCGTCTCGGCGGGCGCCGCGAGCCGGGAGAGTCGGCATGACGGCAGAGACCGCTCCGCGCCACATTCCCGTCATGCTCGCCGAGGTGCTTGCCGCGCTGGCGCCGAGAGCGGGCGAAACCATCATCGACGGCACGTTCGGGCTCGGCGGCTATTCGCGTGCGATCCTCGCGGCCGGCGCGGACGTGATCGCGATCGACCGCGATCCGACCGCGATCGCCGGCGGCGCCGGCCTGGTCGCGGAGGCCGCCGGACGGCTGACGCTGGTCGAGGACCGCTTCGGCGCCCTGGACAGCGTCGCGGAGGCAGCCGGGCATGCCGCGGTCGACGGCGTCGTGCTCGATATCGGCGTCTCGTCCATGCAGATCGACGAGGCGGAGCGCGGCTTCTCGTTCCGCTTCGACGGCCCGCTCGACATGCGCATGGCGCGATCGGGGCCGAGCGCCGCCGACATCGTCAACACCATGGCGCCGCGCGACCTCGCCCGCATCCTCTCCGTCCTCGGGGAAGAGCGCCGGGCGGGCGCCGTGGCACGCGCGATCGCAGAAGACCGTGGCGCGACGCCTTTCACCACCACCGCGGCGCTGGCCGGGCTCATCGAGCGCGTGGTGGGCCGCAAGCCCACCGACACGATCCATCCCGCGACGCGCAGCTTCCAGGCGCTCCGCATCTTCGTGAACGAGGAACTCGACGAACTGGCCGACGCCCTGGCCGCCGCCGAGCGCGTGCTGAGGCCAGGCGGCCGCCTCGTCGTCGTCTCTTTCCATTCTCTCGAAGATCGCATCGTCAAGCGCTTCCTCGCCGATCGCAGCGAGGAGCGGGCAGGGGGCTCGCGCCACATGCCGGAACGCAGCGTCGCGGCGCCGACCTTCACGCTCGTCGGCAAGGGCCCCGTAAACGCCGGCGACGACGAGATCGCGCGCAATCCGCGGGCCCGTTCGGCGAAGCTGCGGGCGGCCATCCGCACCGAGGCGCCGGCGCGTCCCTTCGACAGAGAGGCGGCGGGCGTTCCGTCGCTGCCACCCCTCAAGGCGGAGCGTTCGCAATGAAGCGCGGCTGGAACATCTTCTGGGTCAGCCTGATGATCGCCGTCGCGGTCGTGACCTATGCGATGAAGGACAGCGCCGGCCGCGCCGCCGACCATGTTATGCAGCTCCGCGCCGAGATCGCCCGCGAGAAACAGCAGCTCGCCGTGCTCAAGGCCGAGTGGGGCGTTCTCGACCAGCCGTCCCGCCTGCAGGCGCTCGTCGAGCGCTACAGCGAATATCTCGGCCTGAAGCCTCTCGACGTCCGCCAGCTCGCCCGCCTCAGCGACGTTCCCGGTCGTGGGCCGATTCCCGCCGGCGGCGGCCAGATGCCGGGCAAGCCGCTCGATCTCCTCACCGCGAGCGCGGCGAGCGGCGTCGATCCGGTGCGGACCGGCAGCGTCGCAACGGCGCCCAAGCTGCCCAAGCCGCCTTCGTCCAAGACCGCCGCGGCGAAGTCCGCCGACGCTGCCAAGACCGCCGCTTCGATCAAGCATACCGAGCCCGCCGTGCGAAAGCCGGTGCCGCTCGCCTCGCCCGCCGAGCTGCAGACGGGATATCTCGAATGACGATGACGCTCACTGATCATCCCGAAACGTTGAACCGCGCTCCGCTGGCGCGAGACGAGAGCGCCGCGGTCGCAGCCCGCAAGCGGCAGGAACAGACGCGCAGCCGCATCGTGCTCGCGGTCGGCGCCTTCGTCCTTCTTTATGGGATCATCGGCGGCCGGCTGGTCCAGCTCGGCGCCAGCGAGCCGGCGGACGCGGCGGCGCGCGGCAGCGCCGCCTCGGCGGTCGCCACAGCCCGTCCCGACATCGTCGATCGCAACGGCGAGATCCTGGCGACGGACATCCGCACCGCCTCGCTCTATGCCGAGCCGAACAAGATCGTCGATCCCGACGAGGCGACCGAGCTCATCACCAGCGTGTTGCAGGACCTCGACGCGACGGCGCTGCGCAAGAAGCTGTCGACCAAGGCGGGTTTCGTCTGGGTGAAGCGCGAGATCACGCCGACCCAGCAGGCGCAGATCCATGACCTCGGCATCCCGGGCGTCGGCTTCCTGACTGAGAACAAGCGCTTCTATCCGGGCGGTCCAGCCGCGGCGCATATCGTCGGCCTCGTCAATATCGACAACCAGGGCATCGCGGGCATCGAGCGGACCGTCGACGAACGCGGCCTCTCCGACCTGCACAATGCCGGCTTCGCGATGAAGACCAATGCGCAGGAGCCGGTGCGTCTCTCGATCGACCTCCGCGTCCAGCACGTCCTGCGCGACGAACTCGTCGGCGCCATGCAGAAATATAGGGCGGTGGCGGCGATGGGCGTTCTGGTGAACGCCAAGACGGGCGAGGTGATCGCCCTCGCGTCGCTCCCCGATTTCGATCCCAACGACCCTGTCGACGCCAACAAGCCGGATCGCCTCAACAGGATCACGGCAGGCACCTTCGAGCTGGGCTCCGTCTTCAAGAGCTTCACCTTCGCCATGGCGCTCGACAGCGGCAAGGTGAAGATGACGGACAGCTTCGATGCCCGCTCTCCGATCCGCGTCGGGCGGCAGCTGATCCGCGACTCCCATCCCGAGGGGCGCTATCTCTCGGTCCCCGAAATCTTCCGCTATTCGTCCAATATCGGCACCGCGAAGATGGCGCTCGCGATCGGCCAGGAGACGCAGCAGGACTATCTGAAGAAGTTCGGCCTCTCGACCAAGCTCAAGACCGAGCTGCCGGAGGTGGCCACGCCTCAGGTGCCGCGCCGCTGGAGCACGGCCGCCCAGATGACCGTCGCCTTCGGACACGGCATCGCGATCACGCCGATGCAGGCCGCCATGGGCGACGTCGCACTGGTCAATGGCGGCAACTTCCTGTCGCCCACCTTCTTCCCGCGCACGCAGGAGCAGGCGATGGCGCTGGCCACGCCGATGGTCTCGAAGAAGACCAGTGACGAGATGCGCTGGCTGTTCCGCTACAACGCCGTCAACGGTTCGGGCCGCCATGCAGACGTTCCGGGCTATGTCGTGGGCGGCAAGACGGGTACGGCCGAGAAGATCGCGAACGGACGCTATGTCGAGGGGCATTACCTCAACTCGTTCCTCGCGACATTCCCGATGGACGACCCGGAATATGTGCTTCTCGTCTCGGTCGACGATCCGAAATCGGAGAAGCCGGGACTGCCGGCGCTGGCTGCCTGGAACGCAGCCTATGTCGCCGGAAACGTGATCCGCCGCTCTGCCGCCTTTCTCGGCGTCCAGCCGAGGACGGAGCAGGAAGGCCACCCCGATGCCATGCTCGTGTCGTATTGAGCGCAGATGGAGCCGCCCTTCCGGCTCCATCGACCACGAGGAACGCTCCATCCATGCGACCTAGCCCGACCATGCCGCTCGGCCTCCTTGCCGGGACCGATTATCCGATCCGACCGGAATTCGCGGACGTGACGGTCCGGGGCATGACCGCCGACAGCCGCGCCGTGAAGCCGGGCTATCTCTTCGCCGCGTTGCGCGGCGTCTCCAGCGACGGTCTCGGTTTCATCGGAGATGCCGTCGCGCGCGGTGCAGCGGCGGTGCTCTGCGCGGCCGATGCATCGCTCGCCGCGGATCCCGGCGTGCCGGTGCTCAGGGCCGAAGAGCCGCGCTCGGCGCTCGCCCGCCTCGCCGCGCGATTCTATCCCCTGCAGCCGGAAAAGCTGGTCGCCGTGACCGGCACGGCCGGCAAGACCTCGGTCGCCGTCTTCGCGCGCCAGATCTTCGCCGCGGCCGGCCATGCCGCCGCCTCGATCGGCACCATCGGCGTCGTCGGTCCGCAGGGCTCCGTCTATGGCAGCCTGACGACTCCCGATCCGGTCGAGCTGCACTCGACGCTGAACGACCTCGTCCTCGACGGCGTCACCCATGCCGCGCTGGAGGCGTCGAGCCACGGTCTCGACCAGCACCGTCTCGACGGCGTGCGGCTGCAAGCCGGCGCCTTCACCAATCTCGGCCGGGATCACATGGATTATCACGCGACGGTCGAGGACTATTTCGCGGCCAAGATGCGGCTCTTCGCGGAGCTCCTGCCCGAGGGTGCGACGGCGGTGATCGATGCCGACGGCCCCTTTGCCGCCCGCGTCGCCACCATCGCCGGCGATCGCGGACAGGCGATCCTCACGACAGGTGCGGCCGGGACGTCGATCCGCCTTCTCTCCGCCGTTCCCGATGGACTGCGCCAGGTGCTGGAGCTCGACGTGTTCGGCGAGCCGATGATGGTCGAGCTGCCGCTCGCCGGCGCGTTCCAGGTCTCCAACGCGCTCGTCGCCGCGGGCCTCGCGATCGCCGTCGGCGTGCCGGCGCGGGTCGCGATCGATGCGCTGGCGGGGCTCGAAGGGGCGCCCGGTCGGCTCGAGAAGGTCGGCGTCACGCGCTCCGGTGGCGCGGTGTTCGTCGACTATGCCCACAAGCCGGATGCGCTCGACAATGCGCTCGCCGCGCTGCGACCGATGACATCGGGCAAGCTCGTCGTCGTCTTCGGCGCCGGAGGAGACCGCGATCCGGGCAAGCGTCCCTTCATGGGCGAGGTCGCGACGCGGCGGGCCGATGTCGTGATCGTCACCGACGACAATCCCCGCTCGGAAGAGCCGGCGGCGATCCGCGCCGCCATTCTCGCGGCGGCGCCCGGCGCGATCGAGATCGGCGACCGCGGGCGTGCCATCGCTGAAGCGGTCGCCATGCTGGGCCCCGGCGATGTGCTCTGCGTCGCCGGCAAAGGCCACGAGACCGGCCAGATCGTGAAGGGTGTCGTCCATCACTTCTCCGACCACGAGGCTGTCGCCGCGGCGATCGCCCGGGAGGACGCTGCATGACAGGACTTCTCTGGACCTTCGAAGACTTCGTGGCCGCGATGCGCGGCCGCCCCACCGGCATCGCGACGCCGCCGATCAGCGGCATCTCGATCGATAGCCGCACGATCATCCCCGGCGACGCCTTCTTCGCGATCCGCGGCGAGCAGTTCGACGGGCACGATTTCGTCGGCAAGGCTGCCGCGCAGGGTGCCGCGCTCGCGGTGATCGCCGAGGAGCGGCTGGCCGCGCTCGGCAGGCTCACGATCCCGCTCGTCGTGGTCGAGGACGTGCTGAAGGCGCTCGAACTGCTCGGCCAGGCAGCGCGCGAGCGGACGATCGCCTCCGTCGCCGCCGTGACCGGCAGCGTCGGCAAGACCACCACCAAGGAGATGCTGGCGCGCTGCCTCGCCGCGTCCGGGCCGGTCCACTATTCACCGGCCTCGTTCAACAATCACTGGGGCGTGCCGCTGACGCTCGCCCGGATGCCGGCCGATACCCGCTTCGCGGTGTTCGAGATCGGCATGAACCATCCCGGCGAGATCGATCCGCTCGTGCGCATGGTTCGTCCGCATGTCGGCATCATCACCACCATCGCGCCGGTGCATGTCGAGTTCTTCCCCGACGGCATCGCCGGCATCACGCGCGCCAAGGCCGAGATCTTCCACGGGATCGAACGGGGCGGCGCCGCCATCCTCAATCGCGACAACCCGCAGTTCGAGCCGCTGGCGTTGATGGCGATCGATGCTGGCGTCGATCGCGTGCTCGGTTTCGGCGAGAACGCCGATGCCGAGGCGCGGCTGACGGCGCTCGATCTGCTGCCGGAGGGCTCCAGGGCGCGGGCCGACATCCTCGGCCGCGAGGTATCGTTCACGCTCGGCGCTCCCGGGCGCCATCTCGTCCAGAACGCGCTTGCGACCCTTCTGGCGGTGCAGCTTCTCGGCGGCGATCTCGACGCCGCCGCCGATGCGCTCGGCAGCATGGCGGCGCCGAAGGGGAGGGGTGCGCAGCATGTGCTCGGCCTCGCGGAGGGCAGCGCGCTCCTGATCGACGAGAGCTACAACGCCAATCCCACCTCCATGCGGGCTGCCATCTCCGTGCTCGCGGCGGCGCGTCCCGGACCCGCCGGCCGCCGTTTCGCGGTGCTCGGCGACATGCTGGAACTCGGCCCGGAGGAGATGGCGCTGCATGCCGGCCTCGCCGAGCCGCTCGCCGAGGCGGGCATCGACGCGGTGCTCCTCGCCGGGCCGCGCATGGCCGCGTTGTGGGAGGCCTTGCCGACCGCCATCAAGGGCCATTATGCGGAAACGGCGGAAGAGCTCGACGTGATTCTCGAGGCCGCCCTCGCAGACGGCGACGTGATCATGGTCAAGGGCTCGAAGGGGAGCCGCATGACGCCTCTGGTCGAGCGATTGATCAACCATTTCCCGCCGCCCGCGGCCGGCACCGACGCGCCGTTATCCGAGATCGAAGGACCCGCCTGATGCTCTACTTCCTCGGGGATCTCTCGGCGCAGTTCTCGGCCCTCAACGTCTTCCGCTACATCACCTTCCGCGTCGGCGGCGCGACGATGACGGCGCTCATCGTCGTGTTCCTGTTCGGGCCGATGATCATCCGCGCGCTGCGCACCAAGCAGGGCAAGGGCCAGCCGATCCGCGAGGACGGGCCTCAGAGCCATCTCCTCACCAAGAAGGGCACGCCGACCATGGGCGGCCTGATGATCCTGTTCGGGGTCATCGTGTCGACGCTGCTGTGGGCCAATCTCACCAGCTTCTATGTCTGGGTCGTGCTCGGCGTCACCATCGGCTTCGGCCTCATCGGCTTCTATGACGACTATCTGAAGGTCACGAAGCAGAGCCACAAGGGCTTCTCCGGCCGCTCGCGCCTGGCCGTCGAGTTCGTCATCGCGGCGATCGGCTGCTACGTCATCTCGCGTCTCTCCGGCGGGCCGCTCGCCGACTCGCTGACCTTCCCCTTCGTCAAGTCGTTCGTCATCGATCTCGGCTGGTTTTTCATTCCCTTCGGCGCCTTCGTCATCGTCGGCGCCGGCAATGCCGTGAACCTCACCGACGGCCTCGACGGGCTCGCGATCGTCCCGGTGATGGTCGCCGGCGCGAGCTTCGGGCTGATGGCCTATCTCTCCGGCAACGCGATCTTCGCGGAATATCTGCAGATCCATTTCGTGCCCGGCACGGGCGAACTCGCCGTGCTCTGCGGCGCGCTCTTCGGCGCGGGGCTCGGCTTCCTGTGGTTCAACGCCCCGCCGGCCGCGATCTTCATGGGCGATACGGGATCGCTGGCGCTGGGCGGCATGCTCGGCGCCATCGCCGTCGCCACCAAGCACGAGATCGTGCTCGCCATCATCGGCGGCCTCTTCGTGCTCGAGGCGGTCTCGGTCATCATCCAGGTCGCGTCGTTCAAGCTGACCGGCAAGCGCGTCTTCAAGATGGCGCCGATCCATCATCATTTCGAGCAGCTTGGCTGGACCGAGCCGCAGGTCGTGATCCGCTTCTGGATCATCGCCATCGTGCTCGCGCTGGTCGGCCTCTCCAGCCTCAAGCTGAGGTGAGGCGATGATCCCGGTCACCGTCTTCGCCGGACGCAAGGTCGCCGTCTTCGGGCTCGGCGGGAGCGGCCTCGTGACCGCGGAGGCGCTGGTCGCCGGCGGCGCCGAGGTCTTCGCCTTCGACGACAACCCCGATTCCGTCGCCAATGCCGCGGCGCGCGGCGTGCCGACCGCGGATCTGCGCGCGCTCGATTTCTCCTCGCTCGCGGCGCTGGTGCTGGCGCCCGGCGTGCCGCTGACCCATCCCGAGCCGCACTGGACCGCCGTGAAGGCCAAGGCGGCGGGCATCGAGATCATCGGCGATATCGAGCTCTTCTGCCGCGAGCGCCGCGCCGTGGCGCCGGATGCGCCGTTCATCGCCATCACCGGCACCAACGGAAAATCCACCACGACCGCGCTGATCGCGCATCTCTTCGCGAGCGCCGGCTGGGATGTGCAGCTCGGCGGCAATATCGGCACGGCGATCCTCTCCCTGGAGCCGATCACGGACGAGCGCGTCTATGTCGTGGAATGCTCGTCCTTCCAGATCGACCTCGCGCCGAGCATCGATCCGTCCGTCGGCATCCTGCTCAACCTGACCGAGGATCACCTCGACCGGCACGGCACGATGGAGAACTACGCGGCCATCAAGGCGCGGCTCGTCGCCGGCGCCGACGCGGCGGTCGTCGGCGTCGATGACGACTGGTCGGCCGATATCGCTTCGGCGATCGACCATCACGGCCGCAAGGTCGAACGGATCTCGGTCCGCCGGCCCGTGACCGACGGCTACTATGCCGAAGGCAGTTACATCTACGAGGCGGTGGACGCCAGCACGCGGCAGGTCGCCGATCTCGCCGGCATCGGCTCGCTGCGCGGCACGCACAACGCCCAGAACGCGGCCGCGGCGATCGCCAGCGCGCGGCTGCTCGGCCTCTCCGACGATGTCATCGAGAAGGGGCTCAAGTCCTTCCCCGGTCTCGCACACCGGATGGAGGAGGTGGCGAAGATCGGACACGTTCTCTTCGTGAACGATTCCAAGGCGACCAATGCCGACGCCGCCGAAAAGGCGCTGGCGAGCTTCGACCACATCTACTGGATCCTCGGCGGGAAGCCGAAGACCGGCGGCATCGACAGCCTCGCCCCCTATTTCGGCAGGATCGCGCGCGCCTATCTGATCGGTGCCGCGTCGGATGCCTTCGCTGCGACGCTGGAAGGCAAGGTCTCGGCCGTGAAATGCGGCACGATGGAGCGCGCCGTCGCGGCGGCGGCGGAAGACGCCGCGCGCGACGATGCGGCGGAGCCGGTGGTGCTTCTGTCGCCCGCCTGTGCCTCCTTCGACCAGTATCGCAACTTCGAGAAGCGCGGCGATCATTTCCGCGAACTCGTCCTCGCCCGCGCTGCCGCGGGCGCCACCGAGGAGGTCAGGTGATGGTGAGCAGGGCCGATCGCGGCGTCATCGCCGAGTGGTGGTGGACCGTCGACAAGTATCTTCTCTTCTCGCTGCTTGCGCTGATGTTCATCGGCGTGATCCTGTCGCTCGCAGGCAGCCCGCCGGTGGCCGAGCGCATCGGGCTCGACAGCTTCCATTTCACCGAGCGCCACGTCGCCTTCCTGATCCCGACCATCGCGATCATGGTGCTGACATCGATGCTGTCGCCGCGCGACGCGCGCCGCGCGGCGCTGATCGTCTTCATCCTCGCCGTCGTGCTCATGTTCCTGACGCTGTTCATCGGCCAGGAGGTCAAGGGCGCACGGCGCTGGATCAACGTGCTCGGCTTCTCGCTGCAGCCGTCGGAATTCATGAAGCCGGCCTTCGTGATCCTCTCGGCCTGGCTCTTCACCGAGCATGAGCGTCGCAGCGACATTCCCGGCAACATCTTCGCGATCCTGCTGCTCACCATCGTCGTGGCGCTGCTCGTCGCCCAGCCCGATCTCGGCCAGACCATGCTCGTGGTCATCGCCTGGTCGTCGCTGTTCTTCATGGCGGGCCTCTCCTGGTACTGGATCGCCGCGCTCGCCGGCCTCGGTGCCGGCGGCGTCGTGGCCGCCTATACGGTGTTTCCGCACTTCGCCGGCCGCATCAACCGCTTCCTCGATCCGGCCACCGGCGATACGTTCCAGGTCGACACCGCGCTTCAGTCGATCCTCGGCGGCGGTCTCTTCGGCCGCGGTCCGGGCGAGGGCATCGCCAAGAAGATCCTGCCGGACAGCCATACCGACTTCATCTTCGCCGTTGCCGCCGAGGAATACGGCGTCCTCTTCTGCATCGGCCTGATGCTCATCTTCGCCTTTATCGTCGTGCGCGGCCTCAGCCATTCGATGAAGAACGAGGATCCCTTCATCCGCCTCGGCGCGGCGGGGCTTCTCGTGATGTTCGGGGTGCAGTCCGTGATCAACATGTCGGTCAATCTCAACCTGATGCCCGCCAAGGGCATGACGCTGCCCTTCATCTCCTATGGCGGCTCGTCGATGCTGGCGCTGGCCTTCCAGATGGGCCTCGTCCTGGCGCTCACGCGCCGCCGCTTCGAGCCGATCCGCCTCACCGCCGGCTTCGGCCGCTATCATGGCGGCGAGGCCAAGGTCGGGACGGCCTGAGATCGTGGCCGGCACGGTTCTCCTCTCGGCCGGCGGAACCGGCGGCCATCTTTTCCCGGCCGAGGCGCTCGCCCATGTCCTGGTGGCCCGGGGGTGGACCATCCACCTCGCCACCGACCATCGCGTCGAGGCCTATGGCCAGAATTTTCCGGCGGCGGAGACGCATATCATCCGCTCGGCGACGCCTTCGGTGAAATCGCCGCTGGTGATGCTGTCCGCCGCCTGGAGCCTCTATGGCGGCTACCGTCAGGCCAAGGGCGTCATCCGCCGCATCCGCCCGGATGTCGCCGTCGGCTTCGGCGGCTATCCGACCGTGCCACCGATGCTCGCAGCCGCGCATCTCGGCGTGCCGACGATCGTGCATGACGCCAATGCCGTGCTGGGTCGCGCCAACCGGCTGCTGGCGCCGCGCGTGACCGCGCTCGCGACCTCGTTTGCCAGCGTCGGTCATGCCGAGGGCCTCAGGACGCGGGTCGTGCAGACGGGCAATCCCGTGCGGCAGGCCGTGATCGATGCGAGCCGCGTTCCCTATGACCCGCCAGTTCCGGGAGCGCTTCTGAGGCTGGTCGTGTTCGGCGGCAGCCAGGGCGCGCGCTACTTCTCCGATGTCATGCCGCCCGCGCTGGAGGCGCTCGGCGCCGAGAAGCGCGCGCGCCTCTCGATCGTTCAGCAGTGCCGGCCGGAGGATCTCGAGCGCGTGCAGGCATCCTATGCCCGCCTCGGCGTCGTCGCCGAACTCGCGCCCTTCTTCCGCGACCTGCCGGCCCGCATCGCCGCGAGCCAGCTCGTGCTCTGCCGTTCCGGCGCTTCGACGGTGAGCGAACTCTCGGTCATCGGCCGGCCGGGCATCATGGTGCCGCTGCCGCATGCCATCGACCAGGACCAGAGCGTCAACGCCTCCGTGCTCGCCAAGGCGGGCGGCGGCTGGATCGTGCCGCAGGCGGAGTTGACGGCGGAGCGCCTCGCGGGCGATATCGCCGCCTTTCTCGACGCGCCGGAGCGCCTCGTCGAGGCCGCCCGCGCCGCCCGCTCGGTCGGCCGCCCCGACGCCGTCGAACGCCTCGCCGATCTCGTCGAGGAGATCGCGGGCCGCAGAAGAGGGAAATCCCCATCGTGAGAATGCCCACGGATATCGGGCCGGTTCATTTCGTCGGCATCGGCGGCATCGGCATGAGCGGCATCGCCGAGGTGCTGGTCAATCTCGGCTACCGGGTTCAGGGCTCCGACGCGGCCGAGAACGCCAATGTGCAGCGCCTCCGCTCCAAGGGCGTCACCATCGCGATCGGCCATGACGCCGCCAATCTCGGCGATGCGCGCGTGGTCGTCGTCTCCTCGGCGATCAAGGCTGCCAATCCCGAGCTGAAGGCCGCCCGCGAGCGGCTGCTGCCGGTCGTGCGCCGGGCCGAGATGCTGGCCGAGCTGATGCGCCTCAAGAGCGCCATCGCCATAGCCGGCACCCATGGCAAGACGACCACGACCTCGATGGTCGCGGCGCTGCTCGACGCCGGTGGCTTCGATCCGACCGTGATCAATGGCGGCATCATCAACGCCTATGGCACCAATGCGCGCATCGGCGCGAGCGACTGGGTGGTGGTCGAGGCCGACGAGAGCGACGGCAGCTTCGTCAAGCTGCCGGCGGATGTCGCGCTGGTCACCAATATCGACCCGGAGCACCTCGACCACTACGGATCGTTCGAGAAGGTGCGCGACGCCTTCAAGCAGTTCATCGAGAACATCCCGTTCTACGGCTTTGCCGTGATGTGCCTCGATCATCCCGAGGTTCAGAAGCTGATCGGGCGTATCGAGGATCGCCGCATCATCACCTATGGCGTCAACACCCAGGCCGATGTCCGCTACAGCGATCTTCGCACCGAAGGCTCGATGTCGCGATTCAACGTCTCGATCCGCGACCGCGCGAGCGGAGCCGTCAGCGACATCGTCGGGCTCGCACTGCCGATGCCCGGCGAACACAATGTCCAGAACGCGACCGGAGCCATCGCGATCGCCCACCAGCTCGGCATCTCCGACGAGGCGATCCGCAAGGGTCTCGCCGGCTTTGGCGGGGTGAAGCGGCGTTTCACCCATACCGGCAGCTGGAAGGGCGTCGAGATCTTCGACGACTATGGCCACCATCCGGTCGAGATCGCCGCCGTCCTCAAGGCGGCGCGCGCGGCGGCGCATCGCTCGCACGTCATCGCCGTGGTCCAGCCGCATCGCTACAGCCGCCTGCACGATCTCTTCGACGGCTTCTGCACCTGCTTCAACGATGCCGACACCGTCATCGTCGCGCCCGTCTATGCCGCGGGCGAGGCGCCGATCGAGGGGGCCGACCGCGATCATCTGGTGGACGGCCTCAAGGTGCGCGGCCATCGCGACGTGCGGGCGATCGACGGGCCGGAAGGTCTCGCGCCGCTCGTCGCGAGCCTCGCGAAGAGCGGCGACTATGTCGTCTGCCTCGGCGCCGGCTCGATCACCAACTGGGCCTATGCGCTGCCGGGCGAGCTCGAGAAGATCGGCGGATCGACGTGACGATGGGATCCCTCGACCTCAGCCTCGAAGGCATCCGGGGGCGGGTTACGAAGCAGTTCGAGCTCGCGCCGATCACCTGGTTTCGCGTCGGGGGCCCGGCACAGGTCCTGTTCCAGCCGGCCGACAAAGATGATCTCGCGCTCTTTCTCGAGCGTCTGCCCTCCGAGATCCCGGTGATGGTCGTCGGCGTCGGATCGAACCTCCTCGTGCGCGACGGCGGGATTCCCGGCGTCGTGATCCGCCTCAGCGCCAAGGGTTTCGGGCACATGGAACGGCTCGATGGCGACAGGATTCGCGTCGGTGCCGCCTTGCCCGACAAGCGGGTCGCGGCCTTCGCCTATGAGCAAGGTCTCGCCGGCTTCGCGTTCTATCACGGCATTCCCGGCGGAATCGGCGGCGCGCTGCGCATGAACGCCGGCGCCAATGGCGGCGAGACGCGCGAGCGGCTCGTCGAGGTCACGGCGGTCGACCGGGCCGGGCGGGTCAAGAGGCTCACCAATGCCGAGATGGGCTTCTCCTATCGCCATACAGACGCTGCCGACGATCTCATCTTCACCGAGGCTGTCTACCAGGGCGAGCCGGCCCCGCAGGAGACGATCCGCGCGGCGATGGATGCCGTCGAGGAGCATCGCGAACGGGCGCAGCCGATCCGCGAGAAAACCGGAGGCTCGACCTTCAAGAACCCGCCCGGTCATTCCGCCTGGAAGCTCGTCGATGCGGCCGGATGCCGTGGCCTTCGCGTCGGCGGTGCGCAGGTCTCGGAGATGCACTGCAACTTCCTGATCAATACCGGCGAGGCGACCGCTCACGATCTGGAGCTGCTCGGCGAGACGGTACGCGCCCGCGTGCTGGCGACGAGCGGTGTCCGTCTCGAATGGGAGATCAAGCGCCTCGGCCTGCCGCTGCCCGGCGGCGAAGTCGAGCCGTTTCTCGGCGGGTGACCGCTTGTCCCGAGATGGCCGCCCTGAAGATCGTCCCCGGTAATTCACCCGGCTGATGCCGGCGTTCTGCCGCCTCCAACCCGACATCGAGGCTGCCGTGGCGATGCGCTGAAGCGACGCCGATCTGATTCCGGCGTCCCTGGTTAACGCCTCCTTACACATTCGCTGTCAATTTGAGCGTCCAGGGTCCGAGCGTGTCGCGCGACGAGGAGAGACCGCGCCTCCGGCCCCTGTCGCTGCCCGTGTTCGCGTGTGTCGAGGAAAGTCGGTTTTGGCGAAGCATGTAGCTGTGTTGATGGGCGGATGGTCGTCGGAAAGGCCGGTTTCGCTCAATTCGGGCAAGGGATGCGCCGATGCGCTCGAGGAGGCCGGCTACCGCGTGACGCGGGTCGATGTCGGCCGCGACATCGCGGAGGTCCTCGCCGCGCTGAAACCCGACGTCGCCTTCAATGCGCTGCACGGCCCGTTCGGCGAGGACGGCTGCGTCCAGGGCGTTCTGGAAGTGCTCGGCATTCCCTACACCCATTCCGGCGTGCTCGCCTCCGCGCTGGCCATGAACAAGGCGCGCGCCAAGGACGTCATGAAGGCGGCGGGCATTCCCGTTGCGGAATCGATCCTCATCCACCGCCTCGACGCGGCGAAGGCGCATCCGATGGCGCCGCCCTATGTCGTGAAGCCGGTCGCCGAGGGGTCGAGCTTCGGCGTGCTGATCGTCCGCGAGGGTGCGACCCATCCCCCTCAGCAACTCTTTGCGGAGGAGTGGCCTTTCGGCGACATCGTCATGGTGGAGCGATATGTGGCCGGACGGGAGCTCACCTGCGGCGTTAAGGGCGACGAAGCCTTTGATATCATTGAGCTCGTGACCGCCGATGGCGGCTGGTACGACTACGACGCCAAGTATTCCGACAACGGCGCCCGTCACGTGATCCCGGCGCCGCTTTTACCAGATGTTTACCAAAATGTACGGAATCTGGCGGTGCGGGCGCATCGGGCTCTCGGGTGTCGCGGCATCAGCCGGGCGGACTTCCGATACGACGATGGGCCGGGGGGAACGGGTGCGCTCGTCTGCCTCGAAGTGAATACCCAGCCGGGCATGACGGCGACGTCGCTGGTCCCGGATATGGCGAGACATGCCGGAATGAGCTTTCCGGAACTGGTGAGCTGGATGGTGGAGGACGCGTCGTGCGGCCGTTGAGCGAAGGACAGGCGGAAGAGCAGGGAGGACGCGGCGCCGCGAGCGGCGCGCAGCAGTCCCCGCCGCGCATGCCGTCCTGGCTGGCGCGCCGGATGCGGGCGCTCGACCGGATCGACCGGCAGCTCCCGAAGCATGTCGGCCTCGAGCTGACGGCTCTGCTTTTCATCGTCACGGGAATCGCCGGCCTGACCGCCGCCGGCCGGACCGATGCCTTCGTCGCCTCGCTGAGCGAGGCCGCCGGTCTCTCGGTCGAATCAGTGCGAATCACCGGGCAGATGGAGACCTCCGAGGTCGCCGTGCTGGCCAAGCTGCAGCTCCCCACGGATGCCGCGTTGCCGTCCATCGACCTTGCCGCCGCCCGCGAGCGTATCGAGAGCCTGCCCTGGGTTCAGACCGCCTCGCTGCGCAAGGTCTATCCCTCGACGCTCAAGATCACGATCGACGAGCGCCAGCCCTATGTCATCTGGCAGCACGACCAGCAGCTTTCCGTCCTCGACGAGACGGGCCGCGTGATCGGCGACGCCAGCGACGCGCATCGCGACCTCGTCCGTGTCGCCGGCGACGGCGTGCAGGGCCGCGCCACCGAGGCGCTGGCGCTGGCCGGTACCGTCCCGGAGATCCGCGCACGGCTCAAGGCGGCGATCCTCGTCGGCGAGCGGCGCTGGAATTTCGTGCTCGACAACGGCGTGACCCTGATGCTGCCGCAGGACGACCCCGCTGCCGCGCTGAAGCGCATCGCCTCGCTCGACGCGACCGACGACCTGATCGACCGCGACATCGTCAGCGTCGATCTGAGGCTCGGAGACCGCATGTTCGTTCGCCTCTCGCCCGACGCCGCTGCCAAGCGCGAAGCCGATCTCAAGGCGCAGGCCAAGGCCGCCAAGCGGAAGGGAGCCAGCACGTGATGCCGCTGTTCGTCTCTTCCGAAAGCCGCCTCAGGCCGCTCCCGGCCAAGAAGGCCACGATCGTCTCGATCCTCGACGTCGGCTCGTCCAAGATCTGCTGCCTCATCGCGAAGCTGAAGCCGCGCGAACTCGGCGACGTGCTGCCGGGCCGCACCCATGCGGTCGAGGTGCTCGGCATCGGCCATCAGCGCTCGCGCGGCATCAAGTCGGGCGTCGTCGTCGATCTCGACAAGGCGGAGCAGGCGATCCGCCTTGCGGTGGACGCCGCCGAGCGGATGGCCGGCGTGACCGTCGAATCGCTGATCGTCAACGTCTCCTGCGGCCGCCTGTCGAGCGAGGTCTATTCCGCCTCGGTCTCGCTCTCCGGCCATGAAGTGGTCGAGAACGACATCAAGCGCGTACTCGCCGCCGGCCGTGAACACACGATCACGCCCGAGCGCACCCCGATCCATTCGCTGCCGATCGGCTATGCTCTCGACGGCAATGGCGGCATTCGCGATCCGCGCGGCATGCTCGGCGAGAAGCTCGGCGTCGATATGCATATCGTCACCGGCGAGTCGGCGCCGCTGCGCAATCTCGAGCTCTGCATCGCCCGCTGCCATCTCTCGGTCGAGGCGATGGTCGCGACGCCCTATGCCAGCGGCCTTTCGGCGCTCGTCGACGACGAGACCGAGCTTGGCGTCGCCTGCGTCGATCTCGGCGGCGGCACGACGACGATCTCCGTCTTCATGGACGGGCAGTTCGTCCATGCCGACGCGATCGCCATCGGCGGCCAGCACGTCACGACCGACATCGCCCGCGGCCTCTCGACGCGAATCGAGGACGCCGAGCGGCTGAAGACCATGCATGGCAGCGCGCTGCCGTCGGTTTCCGACGAGCGCGACATGCTCTCGGTTCTGCCGATCAGCGACGACGACCGCGACGTGCCGAACCAGCTGCCGCGCGCAGCCCTGACCCGCATCATCCGCGCCCGCATCGAGGAGGTGCTGGAACTCGTCCGCGACCGCCTGAACCGTTCCGGCTTCCAGACCATGGTCGGCCGCCGGATCGTGCTCACGGGCGGCGGCAGCCAGCTCGCAGGAATCAACGAGGCGGCGCGACGCATCCTGGCGCGCAATGTTCGCCTCGGACGCCCGCTCGGGGTGACCGGCCTACCGGAGGCGGCCAAGGGGCCGGCTTTCTCGGCGGCCGTCGGCCTCCTGATCTACCCGCAAGTCGCCCAGATCGAACAGGTCGCGGCGATGCGCGGACACCGTATGTCGATGACCGGAACCGGCGGCTATCTCGCACGGGTCGGCCACTGGCTGCGGGAGAGTTTCTGACAGCGCCGAAAGGCGGGGCGCGCCGGCGATGCGCCCCAACTCAAACTGAGCTGAGCCGGGCAACGCCACCGGCCCGAGGGGTCTAGACGACGAGGTCTCCATGACGATCAACCTGAAGATGCCGGACATTACCGAGCTCAAGCCCAAGATCACCGTCTTCGGCGTTGGCGGCGCTGGCGGCAACGCCGTGAACAACATGATCCGCTCCGGCCTCGAAGGCGTGGAGTTCGTCTGCGCCAATACCGACAGCCAGGCGCTGATGTCGGCTCGCGCCGAGCGGCTCATCCAGATGGGCGTCGCCGTGACCGAGGGTCTCGGTGCCGGCTCCATGCCCGAAATCGGCCGCGCCGCCGCCGAGGAGGTCATCGACGAGATCAATGACCATCTCGCCGGCTCGCATATGGTGTTCGTGACCGCCGGCATGGGCGGCGGCACCGGCACCGGCGCTGCTCCGGTCATCGCCCGCACCGCCCGCGAGCACGGCATCCTGACCGTCGGCGTCGTGACGAAGCCCTTCCAGTTCGAGGGTGCCCGCCGCATGCGCGTTGCCGAGGCCGGCATCCGCGAGCTGCAGGAATGCGTCGACACGCTGATCGTCATTCCGAACCAGAACCTGTTCCGCATCGCCAACGAGAAGACGACCTTCGCGGACGCCTTCGCCATGGCCGACCAGGTGCTCTATTCGGGCGTCGCCTGCATCACCGACCTCATGGTCAAGGAAGGCCTCATCAATCTCGACTTCGCCGACGTCCGTTCGGTGATGCGCGAGATGGGCAAGGCCATGATGGGCACCGGTGAGGCGTCGGGCGACCGTCGCGCGATCATGGCCGCCGAGGCGGCGATCGCCAATCCGCTGCTCGACGAGACGTCGATGCACGGCGCCCGCGGCCTGCTGATCTCGATCACCGGCGGCAAGGACCTGACGCTGTTCGAGGTGGACGAGGCGGCGACCCGCATCCGCGAGGAAGTCGATCCGGACGCCAACATCATCCTCGGCGCCACGTTCGAGGAGAGCCTCGAGGGCGTGATCCGCGTGTCGGTCGTCGCGACCGGCATCGACAGCGAGGTGATGCAGGACGCCACGCCGACCGAAGTGCGCATGGCCGAGCTCAACCAGCGCATGAAGGCGGCGGCCCAGGCGGCCGTCCAGCAGCCGGCGGCCCGTCCGCCGCAGGTCAACACCGAGCTGCGCGCTCCGGCCCAGCCGGCCGGTCGCCAGCCGGCCCAGACCTATGCCGCTCCGGCCCAGCCCGTCGCCCGCGATCCCGGCGTGACGATCGCCCCGCTGCAGCAGCCGCAGGCGCCCGTCGCCTATGACGAGGCGGAACTCGACCACGAGTTCGGCATGGCCCCGCCGCCGGCCGACACGCATGACCATGCCCCGCAGCAGGCGTTCATCCCGCCGGCCGCCGAGGCTCCGGCTTCGAGCCGCATGCCGCGGGTCGAGGACTTCCCGGCCGTCGCCCAGCGCGAGATCCAGGCCTCGCGTGCCGAGGAGACGCAGGAGGAGGATCGCGGCCCGATGGGCCTGCTCCGCCGCCTCGCCCATCTCGGCCGCCGCGAGGAGGAGCCGCAGGCTCCGGCCCCGCGCGGCAACCCGGTCGCCCAGCAGCCGGCCCGCGCCCCGCAGCAGCCCCGCCTGCAGCAGCCGGCGCCGGCCCAGCGTCCGCAGCAGGCTCCGCGCGGCGCGCAGCCGATCCCGGAGACCTATCGCCAGCGCCAGCAGGCCGAGCTCGACCCCCATGGCCGCGTCGCCCCGCGCGAGCGCCATGACGACGACCAGCTCGAGATTCCGGCCTTCCTGCGCCGTCAGGCGAACTGAGCACCTGCAACATGACGAAGCGACCCGGCGGCCTCCGCCGGGTCTTTTCACGAGGCGCGGCGGCGCATTCCCCTCGAGCGGGCGCCGCGTAACATCCGGTTAGAAACCGTGATTTGTTGTCGCGAGGGGCGGGCCGTATCTTCCTCATACGAATTGCTGCTTTGCAGCGCGACGCGCTCCCGGACGTTCCGGAAGACGCCGTCGCGGCGGCGGCGGAGTATCAGGAAGCGCGACAGGAACGCCGCGTAACCTGGCGGTTCCAAGAGGTTCTCATCGATGGCTAAGCGTGCTGGCACACCGCAGACGACGTTGCGGAATCGCGTCGTCGTGACGGGCATCGGCGTGCATAGCGGCAAGCAGGTGTCGATGACGCTGCATCCGGCCGCCGCCGACACCGGCATCGTCTTCCGCCGCACCGACGATCCCGCCGCCGAGCAGGTCGCGATCCGCGCCTCCATCGACAATCTGTCCGCCACCGATTCCTGCACCACCATCGCGCGGATGGGCCTTTCCATCGCGACGATCGAACATCTTCTGGCGAGCTTCAACGGTCTTGGCGTCGATAATGTGGCGGTCGAGATCGACGGTGCCGAAGTGCCGATGATGGACGGCAGCGCTGGCGCCTTCGTGTCGCTGATCGAGGAGGCCGGCATCGAGCGTCTCGCCGCGCCGCGCCGCTTCATCCGCGTGCTGAAGCCGATCCGCATCGAGCAGGGCCCGGCCTTCGCCGAACTGCTTCCCTTCGACGGCCGCCGCTTCGAGATCGATATCGACTTCGATTCGCCGCTGATCGGCCGCCAGGCCTTCGTGATCGACCTGACCGCGCAGACCTTCCGCCGCGATCTCGCGCGCGCCCGCACCTTCGGCTTCCTGCGCGATGTCGAGACCTACTGGTCGCGCGGCCTCGCGCTCGGCTCCTCGCTCGACAACACCGTGGTGCTCGGCGACGACCGCGTCCTGAACCCCGAGGGCCTGCGCTTCGCGGACGAGTTCGTGCGCCACAAGGCGCTCGACGCCGTGGGTGATCTCGCCCTCGCGGGCGCACCGATTCTCGGTGCCTATCGCTCCTATCGCGGCGGCCACAGGCTGAATGCGCGGATGGTCGAGGCTCTTCTCGCCGATTCCGAAGCCTTCGCCTTCGTCGACGGCCCGTCGGCTCCGCGTCGCGAGCCGGTCCGCGCCGAGGTCCCGGTTCGGCTCGCCGCCGCCGCTTTCGGCCCCCAGAAGGCCTGAGCGGCGCGCTGCGTCGCCGTCCAAGCCGCTGATTCTTCTCGCGATGGACGTCTTCCGATCGTCAGGGCCTGCCTTGAAAATGCGCCATTGCGCTGGCAGGGCTGGTGACATCCTGCTGTCGTTTCGGATAGAGAAGCGGCAGTGCTTTGACCCGTCGATAGAGGCGAGGCCGGTTCCGCTGGCTCGATTCCCCGCATGACCCATATCGAAGCGACCGCGTCCTCCGCGATGGAGCGGCTGGGACGCATGGGCGCCGCCACTCTGCGTGTCGCCCTTCTTTGCTCGCTGGTCGCGCTGGCCGGTTGCCTCGGCAAGGAGAGCGATTCGGACGAGCCCGACATTCCGGCCGGCGAGCTCTACAATCAGGGCCTGAAGCTGATGTCGGAGGGCAAGCTTCGCCAGGCCAACACGCGCTTCGGCGAGGTCGACAAGCAGCACCCCTATACGGAATGGGCCCGCAAGGCGCTCATCATGCAGGCCTTCACGAACTACCGCCTCGGCAAGTTCGACGACTGCATCGAATCGGCGAAGCGCTATGTCGCTCTCTATCCGGCGAGCCCCGACGCCGCCTACGCGCAGTACATGATCGGCCAGTCCTACTTCAAGCAGATCCCCGACGTGACGCGCGACCAGGAATCGACGCAGCGCGCGATCGCGGCGATGCAGGAAGTCGTCGAACGGTATCCGACGTCGGAATATGTCGACGATGCGCAGAAGGCGATCATCTTCGCCCGCGACCAGCTCGCCGGCAAGGAGATGCAGATCGGCCGCTACTATCTGGAGCGGCGCGAATACACGGCGGCGATCAACCGCTTCAAGACGGTCGTGACGCAGTATGGCAACACGCGGCAGGTGGAAGAGGCGCTCTATCGCCTGACCTCGGCCTATTACGCGATCGGCGTCGTCAACGAGGCGCAGACCGCGGCCGCCGTGCTGGGCCACAACTTCCCCGACTCGACCTGGTACAAGGACGCCTACACGCTGCTGGAGTCGAAGGGCCTCTCGCCGTCCGAGAACAAGAGTTCCTGGATCAGCAAGGCGTTCCAGACGGTGACGGGCCTCGGCGGCGGCGCCTGACGGGGAACGAGAGCCGCGATGCTCGCCGCCCTCGCCATCCGCGACATCGTCCTCATCGACCGGCTCGAAATCGACTTCGCGCCCGGCATGACGGTGCTGACCGGCGAGACGGGTGCCGGCAAGTCGATCCTGCTCGACGCGCTGGCGCTGGCTCTCGGCGGCCGGGGTGACGGCGCTCTCGTCCGTCATGGCTCGACTCAGGGGCAGGTGATCGCCGTCTTCGACGTGCCCCGTGATCATCCGGCACGGGCGCTGCTCGCCGAGAATGCCATCGACCATGACGGCGAGGTGATCCTGCGGCGCGTGCAGACCGCCGACGGCCGCACCCGCGCCTTCGTCAACGACCAGCCGGTCGGCGTCGCGCTCCTGCGTGATGTCGGCGCGCGGCTCGTCGAGATCCATGGCCAGCATGACGACCGCGCGCTGGTCGATCCGGCCGAGCATCGGCGGCTGCTCGATGCCTTCGGCGGGCTCGAGATCGAGGCCGGCGACGTCGCCGCCGCCTTTCGCGGCTGGCGTTCGGCGGAGAGCGAGGTGGCGCTGCTGCGCCGCCGCATCGCTTCGGCGCGCAGCGAGGGCGATTATCTGCGGGCCTCCGTCGACGAACTACAGCGCCTCGCGCCGCAGCCGGGCGAGGAAACCGAACTTGCCGAACAGCGCCATCGCATGATGGCGATCGAGAAGATCGCCACGGACCTTTCCGACGCTCACGACACGCTGGCGGGGCAGGGCTCCCCGGTGCCGACGCTGGCGAGCCTCGCCCGCCGGCTTGAGCGCAAGCGCGAGCAGGCCGGCGGGCTTCTCGACGGCGTCGTCGAGGCGATCGATCGCGCCATCGACGCGCTGGAGGAGGCCGAGGGCCTGCTCGACACCAGCATCCGCGCCGCCGCCTTCGATCCCAGGGATCTCGAGCGCACCGAGGAGCGGTTGTTCGCGCTCCGCGCCGCGGCCCGCAAGTTCGACACGCCCGTCGAGGGTCTGGCCGGGCTGCGCGAGCGCATGGAGGCCGATCTGGCGGCGCTCGATTCGGGAGAGGAGCGGCTCGCCGCGCTGGAGGCCGCCGCGCAGCAGGCGATGCGGGCCTTCGATACCCGGGCCGCCGCGCTCTCCGCCCGCCGCCGCGCCGCCGCCGACGCACTTGAAGTCGCCGTCGCGGCCGAGCTGCCGGCGCTGAAGCTGGAGCGCGCGGCCTTCATCGTCGGCATCGACAGCGACGGCGAGGAGCGCGCGGAGACAGGGATTGATCAGGTTTCCTTCGTCGTGCGCACCAATCCGGGGACCCGGCCGGGACCGCTGATGAAGGTGGCTTCGGGCGGCGAGCTGTCGCGGTTCCTGCTCGCGATCAAGGTGGCGCTCGCCGACCGCGGTTCGGCTCCGACGCTCGTCTTCGACGAGATCGACACCGGCGTCGGCGGCGCCGTCGCCGAGGCCATTGGAAGGCGGCTGGCGCGGCTCGCCGAGCGCGTTCAGGTCCTCTCGGTCACCCATGCGCCGCAGGTCGCTGCGCGCGCTGGAAGCCACCTGCTGATCGCCAAGTCGCTGGTCGCAGGCGCCGAGGAGCGGGTGGCGACGGGTGTGACGCCGCTCGGTGGTCCCGAGCGCCGCGAGGAGATCGCGCGCATGCTCGCCGGCAGCGTCATCACCAACGAGGCGCGGGCCGCGGCCGCGCAACTGATGGCCGCAGAGCACGGCCGCGTCTGAGCCGTCAGCGCCGCCGGATCACGGTGGCGCGGGCAACAAGCGTCTCCTCCCGTTCGCCGTCCGGAAAGAAAGGTGCCAGTTCTCCGAGAAGCTCCGCGCGGCAGGCGGCGATGCGGTCGCCGAGAATGGCTGGCGAGGTGCTCGAACGGGTCAGCAGCCGGGCGAACAGATGCTCGGGCGTCACCGGCGCTGCGAAGACATAGGTGATGTCTTCGACCTCGGCGAAGGGCGTCGCTTCGAACCATGTGCGATAGACCGACAGGACACGCTCGTCATGCGGCGCCCAGCTGTGGCTGACGCGCTCCATCGTCTCGAGCCAGGGATTGCGATCGTCCTTCGCCGGCGCTGAGCCCGTCGTCAGGATGACGCCCTCCTGGGCAAGCAGCCTGTCCAGCACCGCGACGGTGGGCGCGCGCTCCATCCAGTGCAGGGCGCGGCCGATGGTCACGAGATCGAACGTCCCGAGATCGGCGGAAAGGTCCTCCGTCCGCCCGTGGATCAGCGGCAACGCCAGGCCGTCGCGCGCGGCGTTGTCGCGTGCGACGGCGATCATCTCCGCCTCCGGATCGACGCCGAGCACCGAGCCGACATAGGGCGCGAAGCCGAGCGCGAGGATGCCGGGGCCCGTGCCGAGATCGATCAGCCTTTCGCTTCCCGCGAGCCCGAGGCGCTCGGCCACCTTCGCGAAGAAAGCGGCCGGATAAGGCTCTCGGAAGCGTTCATAGGTCGCGGCGGTGGTTTCGAAGCGTCCCATGGAAGTCCTCCTGTCGTCGCGCTGCCGGCTCTCTCTCGCGCGCGATCGCGACGCGAGCGTGTCGTGCGCGGCCGGCGGCCAATCTGTCGCGGGAGCGTCCCGCTGGGCCGGTCGTTAAGCGGCGAACTCGACTTCCATTTCGTAAGGGAACATTATTTGAAGCATGATATGTGATCCTCGTCACCGCGCCGCCACAAAAGGCGGTCTATTAGGCTTTCGCGGCTGACGTTCCCGTCGCTTTCCCCTTTGGAGCGCGCCAACGCCCGCCGCCTTCCGCGCAGGACCTCCCTCCTGTGCGACCGCCGCCAAGAGAAATGCAATGTCCGTCATGTCCACGATGCCCGCGACGCGCGAGGCGTCCGCTCCGTCCTTCCTCGAATTCGTCGTCATCATCGCCTTCATGATGGCGCTCGGATCGATGTCGATCGACAATCTGCTGCCCGCCTTCGACGTCATCCGCTCCGATTTCGGCCTTTCCAGCACCAATGAAGTCCAACTGATCCTTTCGGCCTACATGATCGGCTTCGCGATCATGCAGTTGGTCTATGGCCCGGCTTCCGACATCGTCGGCCGCAAGCCGACGCTCATGGTCGGCCTCGTCGTCTTCGCGATCGGCAGCGTCATCGCGCTCTATTCGACGAGCTTCGAGATGCTGCTCGCCGCCCGCTTCATCCAGGGCATGGGCGCCGCCGCCACGCGCATCCTTTCCGTCGCCATCGTGCGCGACCGCTTCCAGGGCCGCGAGATGGCGCGCGTGATGTCGCTCACCATGATGGTCTTCATCATCGTGCCGATCTTCGCGCCCTCGATCGGCAGCCTGTTCCTTCTGGTCGGCAGCTGGCACACGATCTTCGTCTCGATGCTCGTGCTCGCCGCGCTGCTGGCCGTCTGGTTCGGCCGCCGCATGCCGGAGACGCTGCATCCCGAATATCGCATGCCGTTTTCGATGCGCCGCATCGCCGATGGCGCCCGGCGCTGCGTCTCGCTGCGTGTCACGGTCGGCTATGCCACGGCCATGGGGCTCATGTTCGGCGCACTGATGGGCTATCTCGGATCGACGCAGCAGATTTTCGAGACCGAGGTCTACGGCCTCGGCGCGATCTTCCCGGTCGTGTTCGGCTCGCTTGCAGCGGTGATGGGCGTCGCGTCCTTCGTCAATTCGAAGCTGGTGCGCCGGCTCGGCATGCGCCGCCTGTCGCATGCGGGCATCTGCGGCTATCTCGCCTTCGCCGTTCTGATGGTCGGCCTCGCCATCGCCTATGACGGCAAGCCGCCGCTGCTGCTCTTCGCCGTCGCGCTGGCGGGTTGCCAGTTCCTGTTCAGCCTGACGATGCCGAACTTCAACACCATGGCGATGGAGCCGCTCGGCGACATCGCCGGCACGGCCTCGTCGCTGATCGGCTTCTACACCACGATCCTCGGCACCGTCGTCGGCCTCGTGATCAGCCAGAACTTCGACGGCACCGTGCTGCCGCTGGCGCTCGGCTTCGTGGTCGTCGGCGTCGTCGCGCTTGCGACGGTGCTCGTCACCGAGCGCGGCCGCCTGTTCCACCCGCAGCATGCCGATCCGCTGCCGGGTGCGCTCGCCGATTTCGGCGGCCACTGAGCCGCGCGGTCATTCGGCCTTGCCGTCCCGTTCGCGGGCCGGCACGAAGGGGAAGGGGACGGCGCCCCGCAGGGTCTCGTCGATGATGAGCGGCCGGGCCTGCGGCGGCTCGGCGCGCTGCGGGCAATCCGCCCGTTCGCAGAGCCGGCAGGTGGTGCCGATCCGCGCCGGCGCCTCGCCCGTCGCATCGGCATAGACGAGGCGCTGCGCATACTTCATCTCGCAGACGAGCCCGATGGCAAAGCGGGCGGCGCGGCGCGGAAACGGCTGCGGCGCGCCGCTCACGGTCGCCGCGATCGAGAAGAACGCGCTGCCGTCGGGCATCTCGAGCCGCTGGGTGAGGATCGCGCCGGGGCTGCGAAAGGTCTCGTGCAGGTTCCAGAGCGGGCAGGTCCCGCCATAGCGCGAGAGATGGAAGCGCCCCGGGGCGTGGCGTTTCGAGACGTTTCCGGCATCGTCGACCCGGATCATGAAGAACGGCACACCCCGCGCGCCGGGACGCTGGAGACTGGTCAGGCGGTGGCAGACCTGTTCGAGGCTCGCCTCGAAGCGATGCGCGAGCAGTTCGATGTCGTAGCGGCAGGCCTCGGCGGCCGCGAAGAAGCGGCCATAGGGCATCATCACCGCGCCGGCGAAGGCGTTGGCGAGCACGATGCGGAACATGCGCCGCGCCGTGGGATCGGCGAGCGCCGCCTCCTCGACCGCCGCGTCGAGCAGCGCGCCCTGTTCGATGGTCGCAATCTGGAACGCGGCCTGGAAGGCGCGGCCCGGCCCCGACACAAGCTCGGAAATCTGCAACTGGCGGCGATGGCGGTCGAAGCGGCGCAGCGTGCCCGCCATGACATCGGCCGGCAGGATGCGCAGGCGGATGCCGTGGCCCGATTGCAGGCGCGCGGCGAGGGCGGCGAGGAGCCCGGGGCCCGTCTCGCCGCATTCCGCGGCCAGTTCCTCGGCTGCCGCTTCGAGACCCGGAAAGTGGTTCTTCGCGGCCTCGATCGCGCCGCGCACGGCGTCGACCGGATCGAAGGGCAGGCTCTCGGCACCTGCCGCGGCGCCGGGCTGGCGCTGCGTCTGCTGATAGGTCTGGTAGAGCCGCCGCAGCGCGTCGGCGACGGAAGGGCAGGTCTCGACGAGATCGCGCAGTTCCTGCGCCGGCACGGCGAGATCGCGGAACAGCGGATCGGCCATCAACTCCGTGACCTCGGCGAGGCTGCGATCGTCGTCGGAAGAGGCGAGCGCGGCGATGTCGAGGTCATAGGCCTCGGCCAGGCGGATGAGGATTTGCGCCGAGACCGGGCGCTGGTTGCGCTCCATCAGATTGGCATAGCTCGGCGAGATGCCGAGATCCTCCGCCATCTTCGTCTGGCTGAGGCCGAGCTCGAGCCGCAGGCGGCGGAGCTTGCCGCCGATGAACAGTTTCCGGGTCGTTTCGATTGTCATAATTTTACAAATTGACCCATTCATCCGTCATGCTGTGACAGCTCAACCCGAATTTCCTACAAAGCCTTTGAAACGTCGAGGCTTATTCGGCACCTTGATCAAGTCATCGCTGTTACTGAACGATGTGCAGCCGATGTCATGACTTGTCAATGGAGCTGATCATGTCACGCGATTTCACCGCTTTTCTCGCCAGCCAGCCCAAGGGCCGTTTCGACGGCATCCGCCGCCCCTATGGCGCGGCCGATGTGGCGCGGCTCGCAGGATCGGTGCCGGTCGCGCACACGCTGGCCGAGCGCGGCGCGGCGCGTCTCTGGCGGCAGTTGATCGAGAGGCCCTATGTCCACGCGCTCGGCGCCGTCACCGGCAACCAGGCGATGCAGATGGTCCGCGCCGGGCTCGAGGCGATCTATCTGTCCGGCTGGCAGGTCGCCGCCGACGCCAACACCGCCGGCGCCATGTATCCCGACCAGAGTCTCTATCCGGCCAATGCCGGGCCGGAGCTCTGCCGGCGGATCAACCGGACGCTCGCTCGCGCCGACCAGATCGAGTCGAGCGAAGCCAAGGTCACGCGCGACTGGTTCGTGCCGATCGTCGCCGATGCCGAGGCCGGGTTCGGCGGACCGCTCAACGCCTTCGAGATCATGAAGGCCTATATCGAAGCCGGCGCGGCGGCGGTCCATTTCGAGGACCAGCTCGCCTCGGAGAAGAAATGCGGCCATCTCGGCGGCAAGGTGCTGATCCCGACCGCGCAGCACGAGCGCAACCTCATCGCCGCGCGCCTCGCCGCCGACGTCATGGGCGTCGCGACGCTGATCGTCGCCCGCACCGACGCGGAATCGGCGCGGCTGATCACCTCCGATATCGACGAGCGCGACCGGCCGTTCATCGAGGAGGGCGAGCGGACCGCGGAGGGCTTCCATCGCCTCAAGGAGGGCACGGGCCTCGAACACTGCATCGCGCGCGGCCTCGCCTTCGCGCCCTATGCCGATCTTCTGTGGTGGGAGACGTCGCATCCCGACCTCGACGACGCGCGCGCCTTCGCAGAAGCGATCCACGCCGTCTATCCGGGCAAGATGCTGGCCTATAACTGCTCGCCCTCGTTCAACTGGCGGGCCAAGCTCGACCCGGAGACGATCGAGACCTTCCAGCGCGAGCTCGGCGCCATGGGCTACAGGTTCCAGTTCGTGACGCTGGCCGGCTTCCACGCGCTGAACCACTCGATGTACCAGCTCGCGAGCGGCTATCGCGATCGCGGCATGGGTGCCTACAGCGAATTGCAGCAGGCCGAATTCGCGGCGGAGGAGGGCGGCTACACCGCGACGCGCCACCAGCGCGAGGTCGGCACCGGCTATTTCGACGCGGTGTCGCTCGCCATCACCGCCGGCCGCGCCTCGACCACCGCCATGGCGGAATCGACCGAGACCGAGCAGTTCCTGACCGCTGCCGAATGACGAGAGGACGGCATCATGCAGACATCGCGCTTCTGGATCGTCGGCGGCGAATACGCCACCACCGCCTTCGAAAAGCTGATCGAGGGCAGCGAAAAGGTGATCGGCCCCTATGCCGACCGCCGCACCGCCGAGGCCGCCTGGCGCCGCCTCGCCGAGGCGAGCCGCAGCCAGGCCTGCGTCCGCTTCACCATCGCGGCGGAATAGCACATCGGCCCGCCCTCTCCCGCTGAAGCGGGGGAGGGTCGGGACGGGGTTCTTGCGGGAACGGATCGGCGGCGGCATAGCTTCTTCCTCGTCGAGGAGGAGCCGCCCATGTCGACCGACCCGTCCGCCCCCGCCGCGATCGATGCGCTTTCCGAGGCCGAGGCGGCTGCCGAGCATGCGCGGCTGACGGCGGAGATCCGCGAGGCCGACGTCCACTATCATCAGGAGGACGCGCCACTCATCACGGACGCCGCCTATGACGCGATGCGCCGGAGGCTCAACGCGATCGAGGCCCGCTTTCCGGGCTTGTCCTCGGAGGCGAGCGTCGCGGTCGGCGCCGCGCCCTCGTCGAAGTTCGCCAAGGTGCGGCATGTCGTGCCGATGCTGTCGCTCGATAACGCCTTCGCCGATTCCGACGTCGCGGAGTTCATCGAGCGGGCCCGCCGGTTTCTCCGCCACGAGGGGCCGCTCGCCTTCACCGCCGAGCCCAAGATCGACGGCCTGTCGCTTTCGCTGCGCTACGAGGGCGGCCGGCTGGTGACGGCGGCGACGCGCGGCGACGGCTTCGAGGGCGAGAACGTCACCGCCAATGCGCGCACCATCGGCGATATTCCCGAGGCGCTGCCGGATGGCGTGCCCGCGATCGTCGAGGTCCGCGGCGAGTGCTACATGGCGCATGAGGATTTCCGCGCCATCAACGAGCGTGTCGCGGCGGCGGGCGGCCGGCTCTTCGCCAACCCGCGCAACGCGGCCGCCGGCTCGCTGCGCCAGCTCGATCCTGAGATCACGCGCGCGCGGCCGCTGCGCTTCTTTGCCTATGCCTGGGGCGAGATGAGCGCCATGCCGGCCACGACACAGATGGGCATGGTCGAGGCCTTCCGCGACTGGGGGCTGCCGGTCAATCCGCGCTTGGTGCTGTGCGAGGGCGTCGAGGGGGCGCTCGCCTTCTATCACGGCATCGAGGCGGAGCGGGCGAGCCTCGGCTACGACATCGATGGGGTCGTCTACAAGGTCAACGACCTCGCGCTGCAGAACCGCCTCGGCTTCGTCTCGCGCAGCCCGCGCTGGGCGATCGCGCACAAGTTCCCGGCCGAGCGCGCCTTCACGATCCTCAACGGCATCGACATCCAGGTCGGCCGCACGGGCGCCCTGACGCCGGTCGCGAAGCTCGAGCCCGTGACCGTCGGCGGCGTGGTCGTCTCCAACGCTTCGCTGCACAACGAGGACTACATCAAGGGCTTCGACGCGAATGGCGCCCCGCTCGCGCGCGGGATCGATGCCGAGGGCGCGCCTGTCGAGGGAGCGGTCGACATCCGGATCGGCGACACGCTGGTCATCCAGCGCGCCGGCGACGTCATCCCGCAGGTGGTCGGCGTGCGTCTCGACAAGCGGCCGCCGAATACCGCCCCCTATGGCTTCCCGACCCGCTGTCCCGCCTGCGGCAGCCATGCGGTGCGCGAGGAGGGCGAGGCGGTCCGGCGCTGTACGGGCGGGTTGATCTGCCCGGCGCAAGCTGTGGAGCGCATCCGCCATTTCGTCTCGCGGCTCGCCTTCGACATCGAGGGGCTGGGCGACGAGAATGTTCAGCTCTTCTTCGAAGCCGGGATCCTGAAAAGCCCGGTCGACATCTTCCGCCTCAAGGATCATCGAGAGGCGGCGCAAGCGGCGCTCACCGGGCAGCGCATCCGCCAGCAGGAAGAGCGGCGCGCGCTTCAGGGGGCGACGGAGACGAAGGCAAAGAAGGGGAAGGAAGCCGACCGCTCATTCAAGGGGCTGGAAAAGCTCTTCGACTCCATCGACGAGCGGCGGAGCATCCCGCTCGACCGCTTCATCTACGCGCTCGGCATCCGCAATGTCGGCGAGGCGACCGCCAAGGCGCTGGCGAAGCGCTATGTCGGCATCGACGCCTTCCGCGATGCCGTGAATCGGGCCGTCGAGGGCCTGCCCGGCGAGACATGGCAGGCGCTGACCGAGATCCCGCGCGTCGGTCCCGGTTCGCGCGACCGGCTGGTCGCGGTGGCTTCCGAAGCCCCGGAAGGCACGCTCGCCGATCTCGATGCCGAAACGGCGCTGAACCGTGCGGGGCTCAACAAGCCGGCGCGCGACAATCTTCTGGCCCATTTCGGCAGCGCTGCGGGCGTTCTCGACGGTGCGCGCCGCGCCGCCGGCGAACGGCCGGGCGAGGGCTTTCAGGAGCTCGCCGGTCTCGGCGATGTCGGGGAGGTGGCTGCGACCTCGATCGCCGATTTCTTCGCCGAGCCGCACAACGAGCAGGTGGTGGCCGGTTTGCTGCGAGAGGTGAGCGTCAGCGATGTCGAGCCGGTGCGCGGCGGCGGCGCGCTCTCGGGCAAGATCGTCGTCTTCACCGGCAATCTCGAGAAGATGACCCGGAACGAGGCCAAGGCGACGGCCGAGCGACTCGGCGCCAAGGTTTCGGGCTCCGTCTCGGCCAAGACCGATCTTGTGGTAGCCGGGCCGGGCGCGGGCTCGAAGCTCGCCGATGCGACGCGGCTCGGCGTCAAGGTCATCTCCGAGGATGACTGGCTGGCGATGATCGTCTGAAGCCGGCGTCCCAGCCACGGGCGCACGAAAAAGCCCCGCCGAAGCGGGGCTCGATCGTGACGATCCTTCGCCGTTACGGCGTGGTCGTCGAAGGCGCGGCCGGAGCCATCGGCGTCGCCGGATCGGTCGTCGTGGTGCCGTCCGCGGCCGGAGGCGTCATGTCGGTCGACGGCGTCGAGGTCGACGTGGTGCCGGTGGTGGCCGGAGTCGGCGGCTCGGGGACCTTGAACTCGGCGGCGGCGTTCAGCTCTTCCTTGGTCGTGTTGAGCTGGTAGCGCCAGCTGTCGCCGTCGGCGACCCGCTGCAGCTCCGAAGGGGCCACGGCGACGTTCTTCTGGCCGATGCCGAGGAAGCCGCCAACGCCGATCACGAGTGCCTTGACCTGACCGTCCTGGCTGGCGACCACGTCGTTGATTTCGCCCAGCGTTTCATTGGCCGGGCTGTAGACGGTCGAACCCATCAGGCGGGAGGCGACCCAATCGTCCTGCGACGGCGCGGGAATGAAGCGACCGGTCGCGCTCGGGGTCGTGGCGGTTGCATCGCCGGTTGCAGCCGGCGGCGTCGCGGGGGCCGGGGTCGCGTCCTGGGCGAAGGCCGGCGCAACCGCCAGCATGCCGGCCAAAGCGGTGGCCGCGAAGAGCTTCGTCATGGTCTAACTCCGTGTTTCTGCGAGATTATTAGAGCGTTTGCTCAGCAGTCCAACGAAGCTGACCCCGATCTGTTCCGAAGAAAATTGCAAAATTGGACACGGCCGGCATCCGGCCGTGTCGGTCGTATCATGCCAGCAGCGGTTGTGTTGCCGCGATCAGGAATTCGAGCGCCTCGCTCTCGAGCGATGGCTGGAGCGTGGCGCGGACACGGGCGTGATAGGCATCGAGCCAGGCGATCTCGTCGGCGCTCATCAGCGCGGGCTCGATCAGGCTGCGATCGATCGGCGCGAGCGTCAGCGTCTCGAAGGAGTGCATCGGCCGGTCACCGCCGGCAATCTCCGAGGGCGGTTCCACGATGATGAGATTCTCGATGCGGATGCCGAAGGCGCCGGTCTTGTAGTAGCCCGGCTCGTTGGAAAGGATCATGCCCGGCTCGAGCGGCACCGTGCCGGCCTTGGAAATGCGGGCCGGGCCTTCGTGCACCTGAAGGAACACGCCGACGCCATGGCCGGTGCCGTGGTCGTAGTCGAGCCCGGCCTGCCAGAGCGCGAGCCGGGCGAGCGTATCGAGCTGCGCGCCGGTCGTGCCCTTCGGGAAGCGCGCCGTCGAGAGCGCGATATGGCCCTTGAGAACGCGGGTGAAGCGGTCGCGCATCTCCGCGGTTGGCGCGCCGATGGCGATGGTGCGGGTGATGTCCGTGGTGCCGTCGCGATACTGTGCGCCGGAATCGACCAGATAGAGCTGGCCCGGCTCGATCGCGCGGTCGGTCGCCTCGGTGACACGGTAATGGACGATGGCGCCGTTCGGGCCGGCACCCGAGATCGTGTCGAAGGAGATTTCGAGGAGCGGCTGGCCATCCTCCTCGCCCGTCTCGGCGCGGAAGGCTTCCAGCTTCTTCGCCGCGGCGATCTCGGTGAGCCCGCCCGAAGGCGCCGTCGCGGCCAGCCAGGCAAGGAAGCGCGTCATCGCCACGCCGTCGCGGCGGTGGGCGCGGCGCATGCCCGCGAGTTCGGCTTCGTTCTTGCGCGCCTTGGGCAACGACACCGGATCGGCGCCTTCGACGAGGTTGCCGCCGGCTGCGCTGACCGCGCGGGCGAGCGCTTCCGGCGTCAGGTTCGGATCGATGAGCACCTTGGCGCCGGAGGCGCCGAGCGCGCCGAGGTCGGCCGCCAGCGCCGTCTCTTCCTTGATATCGGCAAGGCCGGCCAGCCGGTCGCGGACGGCGTTGGAGAGCTTGCGCCCGTCCATGTAGAGAGAAGGGGCGCCTTCCCGGCGCAGGATCGCGAAGGACAGCGGCACGGGGTTGTGCGGAACGTCTCCGCCGCGGATGTTGAAGGTCCAGGCGATGGAGTCGGTCTGTGCGATGATCGCGGCATCGACGTCCTTCTCCCCCAGAATGGCGCGGAGGCGATCGATCTTGGCCTCGGCAGCCTCGCCGGCCAGCGGCTCGGCCTGCAGCGAGACCGCGGCGAGAGGCGGAGCCGGACGGTCGTGCCAGATCGCATCGACCGGATTCTCCTCGACCGGGACAAGGGTTGCCCCGGCCGCCTTGGCGACCGCCTCGAGCCGCCGCACCTCGGCGAGCGTCATCAACCGCGGATCATAACCGAGCCGGTCGCCCCGCTTCAGGCGGGACTTCAGCCACTGGTGCGGCGGGTTCTCGACGAGATGCTCATAGGTGAAGTCGGCCCCGTCGACCTGGTCACGAACCTGCAGGGTATAACGGCCATCGACGAAGACGGCGGCTTCCTCCGTAAGGACGACCGCAGCGCCGGCGGAGCCGGTGAAGCCCGTCAGATAAGCCAGGCGCTCGGCGGCGGCGGGGATGTATTCGCCCTGATATTCGTCGGCGTGCGGCACGACGAAACCGGACAGCCCCGCCTTCTTCAGCACTGCCCGCAATGCGGCGAGACGTGCGCCGATCGGCCCGGATCGCGACGGGGCATCGAAAGTCTGGAACATGGGAGGGCTCGTTCAGGCGGGTGAGGTTAACGGAGCGTAGCGAGGCCGGTCGCGGGCGGCAACCACGTTCACGGTGGTGTTTGCATCGCGACATCATTGTGTCGGAAGTTTGTGCGATGCAAAAACCGCATGTCTGTCATTCCGTTGCGGCGGTTCTTTCGCGTGGCGATCACCACTATGTTCCGTGTCGACCGAAGCGCCATCCGGCGATTCAGACAAGGATTGGATATTATGGCTGCAGCTTATGGAGAGATCGGCATCGCCGCGGCGGCAAGCCGCGGACATGGCGTCGTCCGGCGTGCGGTCGCGCGGATGAACCATGTGCGCGAGCGCCAGATGCCGCGTTACGTGAACGGCTACCAGCTGGCGCTCGACGACGCGTCGCTGGCGACCTTCGGGTTCGACCGCGAAACCTTCGAGCGGGCTGCGTTCAGCGCCCCGCTCTGATCAGGGCACGCGGGCGTTGAGCCCGCCGGAATTCTGGAACGGCCGGCAGGATGCGGAAGCACCTGCCGGCCGTTTCGATTCTGGCGCCAGCGCGCAAGAATGCGTCAGCGCGAAAGAGTGAGGGTCAGCCAGCCTTCCATCTCGCCGGAGCGTTCCAGACGAAGCCCCTCGGCCTCGTAGGCGGCGATGACGGCGGGGCCTTGCGCCGTCAGCAGTCCGGAGAGGACGACGACGCCATCGGGCGCGAGGTGACGGACGATATCGCCGGCGAGCGCGATCAGAGGTCCCGCGAGGATATTGGCGATGATGAGGTCGAAGGGCGCATGCGCCGCGAAGACCGGATTGCCGAACCCTTCCGCCGTTTCCGCATCGATCAGCGCACCGACCCCGTTGAGGACGGCATTCTCATGCGTCACCCGGGTCGCGACCGGATCGATGTCGGTGGCGAGCACCCGCTTGCCGAAGGCCTTGGCGATGGCGATCGCCAGAACGCCGGTGCCGGTGCCGAGATCGAGGATCGAACCGAACTCCCGCGCGCTGCACAGGCGGTCGATTTCGGCGAGGCAGCCGGCCGTGGTGCCGTGATGGCCGGTGCCGAACGCCTCTCCGGCCTCGATCTCGATCGCGACGTCGTCCGGCTGCACCTTGGACCGGTCATGGCTGCCATGCACCATGAAGCGCCCGGCGCGCACCGGCTTCAACCCTTCCAGGGATTTGGCCACCCAGTCCTCGTCGGGAAGCGGCGCGACGAGGATCGGCGGCGTTGCGTCGCCCATCACGTCGCGTACCAGCCGCGCGAGCGTCGCTTCGTCCGGCTGCTCCTCGAAATAGATGTCGACCACCCAGCTCTTGTCGGGCTGCTCGGTCGTGGCCGCGGTGGGGAAATCGAGTTCCTCGCTGGCGCCGAGGGCCTCGACGAGGGCTCCGGCCAGCTCTTCGGTCGCGACGGGAAGGGAAGCGATGAGGGTCATGCGGCGCCTTGCACGGAAGAGGGAAAGGCTTCATAGCGCCGGCCCGAGCATCAGGCAAAGGCCGGCTTTCCATGACCGAACTCCGCATCGATCCCTTTCCGCCCGCCGGGGCCTTCGCGCGGCTCTGGGAGGCTGCCTGGGGCGGGCCGCCCGGCACCGACATCGGAACGGTGCTTTCGCGCAGCCTCGTCCATCTCGGCGCCTATGACGAAACCGGCACGCTGGTCGGCTTCGTGAATGTCGCCACCGATGGCGGCGTCCATGCCTTCCTGCTCGATCCGACGGTCCATCCCGACCATCGCCGCGAAGGCCTCGGCTCGCGCCTCGTCAGGGAAGCCGCCCGCCTCGCCGGCGAGCGCGGCGCCGAATGGCTCCATGTCGACTACGAGCCGCATCTCGAAGGCTTCTACGCCGGCTGCGGATTTCGCCCGACCAGGGCCGGGCTGATGCGGCTTCGCGACGACGGCTGAGCGGCTCACCCCCGCGTGACGAAGCTGTCGACGACTTTCTTCGGGCCTGTCGTGAAGTCGACCGTCAGCTTGTTGCCTTCGATGGCCGAGACGGTGCCATAGCCGAATTTCTGGTGGAAGACCCGCTCGCCGATGGCATAGGCCGAGGCGGAGCCGGTCGATTTCGCGACGAGCTCGCCCTCGATGACGCGCATGGTCGGCCGCGCCGTCGGCTTGTCGGCGCTGGCGGCTCGGTTCTTCTGGGCGCGCTGCCAGCCCGGCGTCGAATAGGTGTTGGAGAACGGATCGGCGCGGTCGAAGCGGCTGGCGCCGTAATTGCCGATGCCGCCGACATTGTAGCCGCCATAGCTCGACGTCTGCTCGACCACGTCGACATGCTTCTCCGGCAGTTCGTCGAGGAAGCGCGACGGGACGGTCGATTGCCAAAGGCCGTGGATGCGGCGGTTGGAGGCGAACCAGATGAGAGCCCGCCGCTTGGCGCGGGTGATGCCGACATAGGCGAGCCGCCGCTCCTCCTCGAGGCCGGCGCGGCCGCTCTCGTCGAGCGTGCGCTGGCTCGGGAAGAGGCCTTCCTCCCAGCCGGGCAGGAAGACCGTCTCGAATTCCAGCCCCTTCGCCGAATGCAGCGTCATGATCGACACCGCCTCGGTCGTGTCGGCGCTGTCGCGGTCCATGACGAGTGCGATGTGCTCCAGGAATCCTTCGAGCGACTCGAATTCCTCCATGGAGCGGATCAGCTCCTTGAGGTTGTCGAGCCGGCCGGGGGCATCGGCCGAACGGTCCTGCTGCCACATCTCGGTATAGCCGCTCTCGTCGAGGATGATCTCGGCGAGTTCGGTATGCTTGACGGCGTCGAGCCGTCCGCGCCAGCGGGCGAAGGCGGCGACGAGATCGCGCAGCGCCGTGCGCGCCTTGGCGCCGATCTCGCTCGTCTGGACGAGTTCCTCGGCCGCCGCCATCATCGGGATTCGGCGGGCGCGGGCATGGTCGTGCAGGAGGCGGATCGTGGTCTCGCCGATGCCGCGGCGCGGCGTGTTGACGATGCGCTCGAAGGCGAGGTCGTCGGCCGGCTGCATCACGACGCGCAGATAGGCGAGGGCGTCGCGGATTTCGGCCCGCTCGTAGAAGCGGGGACCGCCGATCACCCGGTAGGAAAGGCCGAGCTGGATGAAGCGCTCCTCGAAGGAGCGCATCTGGAACGAGGCGCGCACCAGGATCGCCATCTCGTCGAGGCTGTGGCCCTGGCGCTGCAGCGCCTCGATCTCCTCGCCGATCGCCCGTGCTTCCTCCTCCGAATCCCAGGACGAGGCCACCTGGACCTTGGCGGCCTCTGGATCGGCGATGTCGGTGAAGAGCGTCTTGCCGAGCCGGCCCTCGTTATGGGTGATGAGATGCGAGGCCGCGCCGAGGATGTGGCTGGTCGAGCGGTAGTTGCGCTCGAGGCGGATCACGACCGCGCCCGGAAAGTCCTTCTCGAAGCGCAGGATGTTGTCGACCTCGGCGCCGCGCCAGCCATAGATCGACTGGTCGTCGTCGCCGACGCAGCAGATGTTGCGCCGACCCTGCGCGAGCAGGCGCAGCCAGAGATACTGGGCGACATTGGTATCCTGGTACTCGTCGACCAGCATGTACTGGAAGCGCTGCTGGTATTCGGCGAGCACGTCGGGATTCTCGCGGAAGAGGCGGATCGTCTCGAGCAGCAGATCGCCGAAGTCGCAGGCGTTGAGAACCTTCAGCCGCTCCTGGTAGGCGGTGTAGAGCTTGACGCCCTTGCCGCCGGCGAAGGCGCCGCCTTCCCCCGGCGGGACGTCCTTGGGCGTCAGGCCGCGGTTCTTCCAGCCGTCGATCAAGAGCGCCAGCTGCTTGCCCGGCCAGCGCTTCTCGTCGATGCCCTCGGCCTGGATCAGCTGCTTCATCAGGCGGACGGCATCGTCGGCGTCGAGCACGGTGAAGTTCGACTTGAGGCCGACCAGTTCGGCATGGCGGCGCAGGATGCGCACGCCGATCGAATGGAACGTGCCGAGCCAGGCCATGCCCTCGACCGATGGCCCGATCAGGTCGCCGATGCGATGGCGCATCTCGCGTGCCGCCTTGTTGGTGAAGGTGACGGCGAGGATCTGGCTCGGATAGGCGCGGCCGGTCGCGAGGAGATGGGCGATGCGTGTCGTCAGCACGCGTGTCTTGCCCGTGCCCGCGCCGGCGAGCACCAGGACCGGCCCCTCAGTCGTCTCGACCGCCAGCCGCTGCTCGGGGTTGAGGCGGACGAGATAGTCCGGAACGGGGCGGGCGCCGAGCGCGCGCGCGGCGATGCCGCCGGGGCGCGGGGCGGGCGGCGCGGGTTCGGGATGGCGGTCGGGACGCTCGGTCATGCCGGAAACCGGCTGCGATTCGGAAACTGGAACATAGCGCGAATATGGCGCCTCGGGCCCCGCCTTTCCAGCAAGGAGGGGGATCGGGCGCCTCGGCGGGCCGGCGGTGGCGACTTTCCGAGGAAGTCTTTGGCGCGGCAGCATCATTTTGCTACGGTGCCGCCAGCCGCGCTGCGGCGGGAATGCGACGGGTGAGGAGCGAGGCAGGAATGACGGTATCGGCGTTGCGCATGGAGAGCGATCGCGCAGCGGCGCTGGACATTTTGGCGGCCCGCTTCGGCAGCCGCTTCAGCCGCGGCGCCGAAATCCGGCGCCAGCATGCCAACACCGTCAACTGGATGGCGAATCAGCCGCCCGATGCCGTGATCTTCGTGACGTCGACCGAAGAGGTCGCGGAGATCGTGCGCGTCGCTGTCGCGCACCACGTGCCGCTGATCCCGTTCGGCACAGGCACCGGGCTTGAAGGTCATGTGAACGCGCCGTTCGGCGGCATCTCGGTCGATCTCTCGCAGATGAACCGCATCGTCGCCGTTCGCCCGGAGGACCTCGACTGCACCGTCGAGGCCGGCGTCACGCGCCGCCAGCTCAACGAGCACCTGCGCGACCAGGGCCTGTTCTTCCCGATCGATCCCGGCGCCGATGCGAGCCTCGGCGGCATGGCCGCGACGCGCGCCTCCGGCACCAATGCCGTGCGCTACGGCACGATGCGCGACAATGTCGTCAACCTCACCGCCGTCATGGCCGACGGCTCCGTCATCCGCACGGCCAGCCGTGCCCGCAAGTCCTCGGCCGGCTACGACCTGACGCGCCTTCTCGTCGGCTCGGAGGGGACGCTCGGCATCATCACCGAGGTCACGCTGCGCCTTGCCGGCATTCCCGAGGCGATGTCGGCGGGCGTCTGCGCCTTCCCGAGTGTCGACGACGCCTGCAACGCCACGATCCTCACCATCCAGAGCGGCATTCCGATCGCGCGCATCGAACTGCTCGACACGCTGATGATCCGTGCCACCAACGCCTTTGCCGGCCTCGGCCTGCCCGAGACGCCACATCTCTTCGTCGAGTTCCACGGCTCGGCCGCTTCGGTCGAGGAGCAGGCGGCGCTGTTCGGCGAGATCGCCGCCTCGTTCGGCGGCGGCGGCTACCAGTCGACGACCCGGCCGGAGGAGCGGACCAAGCTCTGGCAGGCCCGCCACGACGCCTATTTCGCGGCGCGGGGCCTCCGTCCCGGCGCGCAGGTGATCGCGACGGACGCCTGCGTGCCGATCTCGCGGCTCGCCGAATGCGTGCACGAGACGATCGCGGACATCGCCGAGACCGGGTTGATCGCGCCCATCGTCGGCCATGTGGGCGACGGCAACTTCCATGTGCAGGTCATGATCGACACCGACAATGCCGAGGAGATCCGCGCCGCGGAGGGCTTCCTCGCGCGCCTTTCGAAGCGCGCGATCGGCATGGAAGGGACCTGCACGGGCGAGCATGGCGTCGGCCAGGGCAAGCGCAGATATCTCGAGCTCGAGCACGGCCCGGCGCTGGCGCCGATGCGGGCGATCAAGGCGGCGCTCGACCCGCTGGGCATCCTCAATCCGGGCAAGATCCTGCCCGATTGACGGGACGATGGCGCGTCGAACGAGAGGGAGGCGGACCTGAGCAGGCTCTACCTGTTCGTCGGTGGCTTGATCATCGCCGTGCTGTTCGCGGCGCTGGTGGTGCCGCTCGTGATCGACTGGAACGCGTTCCGCCCCACCTTCGAGCGCGAAGCGGAAAAGGTGCTGGGCCAGACGGTCCATGTCGATGGCGACGTCACGCTGCGCATCCTGCCGATGCCGTTTCTCGAGGTGACGGATATCCGGGTCGGTGGCTCGGCCGACCAGCCGATGCTCGAGATCGCGCGGTTCTCCACCAGGGTCGAGCTCATCCCGCTGCTCACCGGCGATATCCGCGTCGCCGAGATGACCATCGACCGGCCGGTGGCGGCGGTGACGGTGGACGAGACCGGCGCGATCGACTGGCTGAAGCGGAGCGCCGCGTCGCAGAGCCTAGACCCCGCGGCCGTGACGCTGCAGCATGTCACCGTCCGCAACGGCGCGGTCTCCTATCTCGACAGCCGTTCGGGGCGTGTGCTGGCGTTCACCTCGATCGAGGCGGGGATCGATGCGCGCTCGCTGCTCGGCCCGTGGAAGGTCGAGGGCAATCTTGCCGTCGAGGGCCAGCCGACCGGTTTCCGCCTCGCCACCGGCACGCAGGAGGCGGATGGCTCGATCCGCGCTAAGCTCGACCTTTACCCGACGTCGCTGCCCATCACGGCCAGCGCCGACGGCGTCTTCAACCAGGACGGCAGAGGGCCGCTCTGGGGCGGCACGTTCACCCTCGCCGAAGTCCTCCCGCCGACGGAGGAGGGCAAGCCGGTGCCGCCGCCGGGCTGGCGGGCGCTCGGCAGTTTCGAGCTGCGGCCGGACCTGCTGCGCCTGCCCGAGCTGACGCTCGCCGAGGGGCCGGAAGACCGCCCGTTCAGCCTGACCGGGGCCGCGACGATCGCGCTCGGTGCCGACATGCGCTTCGACGCGGTGTTGAAGTCGCGGCAGGTCGATCTCGATCGTTCGCTCGGAAAGGGGCCGAACGAGCCGGTCGACGTCAACGCAGCGGGCGCCGCGCTCGTGACGGCTCTGTCGCAGCTTCCGCGCCCGCCGATCCCGGGCCGAGTCGGCTTCGATGTGCCGGGCATCGTGGTGGGTGGCTCGGTGGTGCAGAACCTCCAGTTCGATGCCGCCACCGATCGCGACGGCTGGCGGATCGAGGAACTGGCCGCCGATCTGCCGGGGCGCACGCGGCTTTCGGCCGACGGCACGGTCACGACGACACCGACCGTCCGTTTCGTCGGCGGCGTGCGCCTGCGTTCCGACCAGCCATCGATCTTCGCGGCCTGGTGGCGTGGCGCGCCGACGGGGACGCGGCTGCCGCTGCAACCCTTCGACATGTCGGGACAGCTCGATGTCGCGCCCGAGGAGATCCGCATCAGCGGCATGACGGCGCGGATGGACGAATCGAACATCCGCGGCGGGCTCGACTGGCGGCGCGATGCATCCGGCCGCCGCGATTTCTCGATCGATCTCAAGGCCGACCGCTTCGACTACGATCAGGCGGCCTCGCTGACAGAGCTGTTCGCCGGCCGCTCGGTCACCGAGAATGGCGGCCTTGCCGACAGTTTCAAGGTGAAGCTCGCCGCGGGCAGCTTCGTGATCGGCGACACCACGCTCGCCGATGTCTCGGCCGATGGCTCCTATGCCGAGGGCGTGCTTGTCGCCAACCGCTTCCATGTCGGCGATCTCGCCGGCGCAGCGATCTCGGCCAGCGGAAAGCTGGCGGATCTCGGAACGCTGCCGAGCGGCCAGCTTTCGGCGACCATCGACGCCCGTGACATGTCCGGGCTCGCCTCCGTCGTCGAGCGCGTCCTGCCAGAAAGTTCATTGTCGGCCTGGCTGTCTGCAGCCGCGCCGGCGCTGCGGGACACGAAGCTCACCGCCGTGGCCAATGCGGCGGCGACCGACGAGCGGACGAACGCGAACATCACTCTGAACGGCATCGCGGGCGGCAGCTCGGTCGATGTCGCGCTCGGGCTCACCGGCGCCGTGTCGGACTGGCGCAACGGCGCGGTGAAGCTCTCGGCGGCGGTCGAGAATCCGGACGCAGGCGTCGCGCTGCGCCAGGCGGGCTTCGCCGCGCGCGACGTCGATGCGCCGGGTCCGCTACGCCTGACGGTGGAAGGCGGCGGTCCGCTCGCCTCGGGCGTTCCGCTGAGCATCAAGGGCGCGATCGCCGGTGTCGACTACGATCTCGAGGGGCGGTTCGCGGTCGCGGAGGACGAGACGCCGCGCTTCGCCGGCACAGTCGCGCTCTCGGGTGCCGACGCGGCCACGCTGGTGGCGTTGGTCGCCGGCCCCGTTCCGGGCCTCGGTGCTCCCGCGGCCCTGGAGATCGGAGGTCCGCTCGACATCGTGCCGACGCGCCTTGCCCTCACGCTGGAGAAGGGGCGGCTCGGCGCAGGCGAGGCGACCGGATCGCTGGTGCTGGCGAAGGCAGGCGAGCGTTGGGGTGTCGACGGCGATCTCACCCTCGCTTCGCTCGATCTCGGCGCGCTCGCAGGTTTCGGCCTCGGCCTCGTTCCGGAAGCTGTCGCCGGCGGCTGGTCCGATGCGCCCTTCGCGAGCCCCGCTGTTTCGGGCCTCGATGCGGCGATCGGGCTCAAGGCCGCGACGCTGACCATCGCAAGCGGCATCGCGGTCGAGAACGCCATCGGCAATCTCAACCGGTCCGATGGCCGCCTCGATCTTTCGCTGGCCGCCGGAACGATCGCCGGCGGCGCGGCGACCGGCGCGTTGTCGATCACACCCGCCGACGGAGCCGCGGGTATCTCGGGCCAGTTCGCGATCAAGGGTGGCCGTCTTGGCGATTTCGTCTGGCAGACGGGTGGCAAGCCGGTGCTTTCGGGGCCGCTCGACCTTTCGGCGCAGTTCGAGGGCAGCGGCCGGTCGCTGGCTGGTGTCGTCGCGACGCTCTCGGGCGGCGGCTCGATCGGCATCGGCGCCGGCAGCGCTGCCGAGACCGATCCTGGCGCCTTCGCCGCCACCGTCGCCGCGGCCGAGAGCGGCCGCGATCTCGACGAGGCTGCGCTCGGCAAGATGTTCTCCGGTTTCCTCGATGCCGCGCCGTTGGCCTTCAGCCGTGTCGACGGAGCCTTCTCGATCGTTGCCGGCATCGTTCGCGCGCCCAATCTCGACATCACGGCCGACGGCGCCACCGTCGCCGGAGGCCTGACGATCGACTTGAACGATCTGTCGCTGGCCAGCCGCTGGACGCTGGCGGCGGTCTCGGGCGCCGACGAGGCGACCGGAGCGCTGCCACAGGTCTCGATCGCCTATGACGGGCCGCTTTCGGCGCCCGAGCGCTCGCTCGACGTGTCACCGTTGCAGAATTTCCTGCAGCTTCGGGCGGCGCAGCGCGAGATGCAGCGGATCGAGAAGCTGCAGAGCGAAATCCTCGAGAAGGAGAAGCTCGGTCGCCTGCTGCGCGCCGGCCGCGACGAGGATCGCCGAAAGGCCGAGGCAGAGAAGCGCGCCGCCGAGGCAGCCGCCGCTGCCGCAGAGGCGGAGCGCAAGGCCGCCGAGGAAGAGGCCGTGCGTGCGGAGGCGGAACGGCTTGCGAGAGCCGAGGCCGAGCGGCAGGCCGCTGCCGAGGCTCAGCGTCAGGCGGAGGCGCGGGCCGCGGAGGAGGCTCAGGCCGCCGACGAAGCGCGGCGAAAGGCGGAAGAGGCGCGGATCGCGGCGGAAGCGGCCGAGAAGGCCGCGGCCGAGGCGAAGGCGCGGGCGGAGGATGCGGCGAAGAAGAAGGCTGCCGCCGACGCCCTCGTGAAGGAGAAAGCGCAGGGCGCGAAGGACGCGGCCGCCGCGTCGGCTGCGACCAAGAAGCAGGGCGACGCCGACGCCAAGGTCATCGATGCCGCCAAGGCGGATGCCGAAGCAGCCAAGGCCGCGGCCGAAGCGGAGGCCAAGGCCAATGCCGATGCGATCCGGCGGGCACAGGAAGTGTTGAAGCTCTCGCCGGAACATCTGCAGGGGCAGTAATCCTGCGGCGGGGTTCAGGCGGAGGCTCTACCTGAGCGAAACCAGTCCAGCGCCGCGAGGCGAAGGGCGGATGACAGGTTGACGCCGGGCGCTCGCGCGCCGTCGATCTCGGCGACGAGGGCAGCGACGGAGAGACCGCGCGCCGCGGCGATCTCGCCGAGCGCTTCCCAGAAGGGGTCCTCGATCGAGATCGAAGTCCGGTGTCCGGCGATCGCGATCGAGCGCTTCCTCATGATCGGTCCGGCTCGTCACCGTCACGGCGATGGCCGTCGAGCAGCCTCGCCTTGCGGGCAGCCTCCTCGGCTTCGGCTTCCTTCTCCGCCTTCGTGCGGCCGAAGCGGACACGGTTCTCGGCAGCCTGCGCCTCCTTCTCGGCGCGGGCCTTCTGCTTGCGGAAGCGGTTCAGGTTGATCGGGTCGGGCATGGTCAAAAGCCGAAGCGTTGCCGATCGCCACGCTCACGTGTGATCGGCACAGTCGTCGTCGCCTCGAACCTCCGAATGTTCATTTTGGTCCGATCATGTCCTCTGGACGCACGATTGTGTCGAATTCTGTTGCGGTGACATAGCCGCCGCCGACGGCTTCCTCGCGCAGCGTGGTGCCGTTCTTGTGCGCGGTCTTGGCGATCTTGGCGGCGTTGTCGTAGCCGATCTTCGGCGCCAGCGCGGTGACGAGCATCAGCGAGCGCTCGACTCCGTGGCGGATATTGTCGAGGCGAGGCTCGATTCCGACGACGCAGTTGTCGGTGAAGGAGACGGCGCCGTCGGCGAGCAGGCGGACGGACTGCAGGAAGTTGTACGCCATCAACGGGTTGTAGACGTTGAGCTCGAAATGGCCCTGGCTGTCGGCGAAGGTGAGGGCGGCGTTGTTGCCGAACACCTGCACGCAGACCTGGGTCAGCGCCTCGCACTGCGTCGGGTTCACCTTGCCGGGCATGATCGACGAACCGGGTTCGTTCTCGGGCAGCGACAGCTCGCCGAGGCCGGCGCGCGGGCCGGAGCCGAGCAGGCGGATATCGTTGGCGATCTTGAACAGCGAAGCGGCGACGGTGTTGAGCGCGCCATGGCTGAACACCATCGCGTCATGGGCGGCGAGCGCCTCGAACTTGTTGGGCGCGCTCGTGAAAGGGAGTCCTGTGATCGCGGCGATGCGGTCGGCGACCTGCTCGGCGAAGCCGACCGGCGCGTTGAGGCCCGTGCCGACCGCGGTGCCGCCCTGGGCGAGTTCCATCAGCGCCGGCAGCGTCAGCTCGATCCGGGCGATGCCGTTCTCGACCTGCTTGGCATAGCCAGAGAATTCCTGGCCGAGCGTCAGCGGGGTGGCGTCCTGCGTATGGGTGCGGCCGATCTTGACGATATCCGACCAGGCTTTCGCCTTGGCGTCGAGGGCGGCGTGGAGGTGCTTCAGCGCCGGAATGAGCGTCGCGACGATTTCCTCGGCAGCCGCAACATGCATCGCCGTCGGATAGGTATCGTTCGACGACTGGCTCATATTGACGTGGTCGTTGGGATGGACCGGCTTCTTCGATCCCATGACGCCGCCAAGCATCTCGATCGCGCGGTTCGAGATGACCTCGTTGGCGTTCATGTTCGACTGCGTGCCGGAACCGGTCTGCCAGACCGCGAGCGGGAAATGATCGTCGAGCTTGCCGTCGATTACTTCCTGCGCCGCGGCGACGATGACCGTGCCGATCGCAGGATCGAGCCGGCCGAGCGCCATGTTGACCTCGGCCGCGGCGCGCTTGACGACGCCGAGGGCGCGGACGACCGGCTTCGGCTGCTTCTCGATGCCGATCTTGAAATTGCCGAGCGAGCGCTGCGCCTGCGCGCCCCAGTAGCGGTCCGAGGCAACCTCGATGGGGCCGAACGTATCTGTCTCGATCCGGGTCGTCATGCTGCGCTCCTGGCCAGACGCGCTGGCCGCTTTCATGGCTCGAATGGCGTCGCCGCAGGCAGGATGGCCCGGCCGGGCGGGGGATGGCGGCTGTCTAGCATGCGCTTTTCCCGGCTGCCAAGGCGACGTGACGGCGCTGCTGCCGCAATGCGGCATCGAGTTCAGCCGGTCTGCCGGCCGGCACTCTCCAATCCCGCCCCGAGCCCGGCGCGCTCGGCCGGCGCTGGTTCGTCCGCCTGCCGCGAGACCGGCGCGCCGAGCGGAGTTTCGACCGCACGGAGCGCGACGGCCAGGCGGTGGATGAGCCAGACCGCGCGCTCGAACAGGCTCGTCGCGAGAAGAAGGCGCTGCGCGTCGTGCTCTGCGCCCAGCGCGGTCGTTGCGAGCGATCCGCGCAGCGCGTTCAGATGCTCGCTGCGGTCGGCCGTGAGGGCGATCAGGAACTCGTAGTCGCCGTCGTCGGCTGCACCGGTTTCCGCGAGTTGCAGGACCATCAGGCGCAGGCTCTCGGAGAGATCGAAGGCGAGGCGCGGCAGCGTGGCGAAGGACAGGATCACGTCGGAGAAATCGGCGAGCGCATCCTGCAGCGAGCGCACGCCTTCGAGCCGCGCCTGCTGGCCGAGCGCGGCTTCGAGATCCGCCCCCGACAGCCCGCGGCCGATCAGCTGGACGAGGAAGGCGTCGGTCGTCGCTGCCACGGCCGAGCCGCCGCGCCACAGCAGGCGGATGTCGGCCGGGCTTGCGACATCAGCCACGTCGAGATCCGGCAACAGCGCGCCGAGCCTGGCAACGAGGTCTCCGATCTCGCGCGACGAAAGATCGAGCGCGCCGGCGGGATCGGCCGTCGCGGCGGGATCGATGAACCGCGGCCGCGAGACGCTGTCTTCCAGCGAGGGCGGGCTGAAGCGGTCGGCGAACCGTTCCGCAAGGTCCCGAAACATCGTCACCGGCAGCGCCCCGGCGAGCTGCAGGACGAGGAACAGCATCGAGACCGAGGCCGGCGCCTCGCCCGCTCCGGCCTCGACGAAGAGCAGCGAGGGATCGAGCCCGAAGGCCGGCACTGCGTACCAGAGCAACAGCAGGAGACCGGAGCCGATCGCCTTGACCAGGATGTGGACATAGCAGAGCTGGCGTCCGACGCCGGAAAGACCGCCGGCGGCGACGAGGCTGGCGATGCCCGAGCCGAGATTGGCGCCCACGACGAGAAAGAAGCAGTCGTCCAGCTCGACGAAGCCGGCGCGGAGGCCCGCGAGAGCCAGGATGGCGGCGGTCGACGAGGATTGCGTCACGAGCGCCACCGCGACGCCGATGGCGAGGCTGACGAGGGGCGGCAGCGTGTCGGCGAAAGCGGCCAGCGCATCGATATCGACAGTCCGCGGCGCGGCCTTGATGAAGTCGATGCCGAGAAAGAGCAGGGCGAGGCCGAGCAGGACGCCCATCCAGTCGCGCAGCCGTCCCTTGCGGTCGAGGCCGGCCTGATAGCCGAGACCGACGAAGCCGACGAGCATCAGCGCCGCGAGGTGGAAGTCGATGGCGGCCATGACGACGAGCGCCGCGGTGCCGACATTGCCGCCGGCGACGATCGGGATCGCGTCGCGGGTCGTCAGTGCGCGGCCGCGCACTAGATTGCCCGAGATGACCGCGACCGCGTTGCTGGACTGCGTGACGATTCCGGCGACACAGCCGACCAGGAAGCCGGCGAGCGGCGAGGCGGTCGAGCGCTGGAGCAACTCGCGGAGCCGGCCACCGAGCGCCTGCTGCAGATTGGCGGACAACAGCTTCAGTCCGACAAAGAGCAGCCCGAGACCGGCCAGCAGTTCGCCAAGGCTCGTCACGTCACGCCATCCGGAGGTCACGAGGCAGTGCGCCCGCCTGCCGGTCGACCTGTCCCGGCGAAGCGGCAGCGCAGCCGGGGCGGCGCATCGAGCGTGCTTCGGCGATCCACATGACAGGCGTGTGACAGCAGCGCATTGCAAGGCTGACCGTCAGGCTCGCTCGACCGGGGCACCGGAACGTGTGCCTCGGTGTGGGGTCGATACAGGGTGCCGTCAGGTGGCCGAGGTGGTCAGGTCTTCTTGCGGAATGCGTCGAGGCGGACGACCTGCGCCTCGCCCGTCTTCTCCGGCTCGGCGGCATCGGCGGCCGGCGGGTCGAACACGAGCGCCGAGGCCTCGACCTCGTCCATCTCGCGGCTCGCCTCTTCGACGCCCGCGTCGGCCGGAGCCGTCTCGAACTGGAGGCCGAACTGCACGGACGGGTCGACGAAGCCCTTGATGGCTGCGAAGGGGACGAGCAGGCGCTCGGGAACGCCATTGAAGGAAAGGCCGACCTCGAACGCATGTTCGGTGACCGTGAGGTCCCAGAACTGATGCTGGAGGACGATCGTCATCTCTTCCGGGTACTGCGCGAGCATGCGGCTCGAGATGCGCACGCCGGGCGCGCGGGTCTCGAAGGTGATGTAGAAGTGATGCTCGCCGGGAAGCCCGGTCTTCGCGACCTCGGAAAGGACCTTCCTCACGACGCCCCGGAGCGCGTCCTGGGCAAGGATATCGTAGCGGATCAGATCCTCAGGCATTCCCACCGTTCCTTGCATCCCGGCCGCTTCCGGACGGGAGAATGAAAGTGGAGGCTTCTGTTGCCAGGTGCCTCCGGACCCCGCCTTACAGTGCTACCCGCAAGGACTTTGATTTCGGTACCAGCACCGCATTACGCGGCGACGGCCACCGGAGCATAGTTGTCATTCGCAACTATAGGTTTGGTCCGATATCGGCGGTACCATGCCGAGCGAAAGTGCACCCTTTACGCCCTCGTCGATCCTATTTCGCCCCCGCCGAAGGCCACCCGCGCGATGCGCTGGCCGATGGACTTGGGTGGAGGCGCCGGGTACCGCCCCCGGGTCCGATGGGTTTATTACGATGACCATTTATCGCCATAGCCGGCTTTCACCGGCGATGAAGATATAGGGGATCGCCTCCGCGCTGTGAAGGTGGCGGGGCCGATGGCGAGCGCCGCGACGTGCGCTATCCACGTCCGCCTTGCCGATGATGCCGGATCGCCACAGAAATCTGTCATCTCGCAGATGCAGCATGAACCGGCTTGACCGACGCGCGTTGCAGGGGGAAATTCGATTCAATCAACGCATCCGTCCGCCTGCTGCGGGCCGGCGGAGCTTCCACACACATAGACCCGTTTCCCGAACCGCCTGACGTCAGCGGCGGTTTTCGCATTCAAGAGTTTTCGGCCATGAACTCGTCGCTCGTCCGCTTCGCGGTCGTGCTGGGCTTGCTCAGCGCGATCGGCCCCTTTGCCATCGACATGTATCTTCCGGCCCTGCCGACGATCGGCGCTGACTTCGGCGCCGGCATCGGCCAGGTGCAGATGAGCCTCATGGTTTTCTTCGTGGCGCTCGGCGCCGGCCAGCTCGTCTATGGTCCGTTCTCGGACATGTTCGGCCGCAAGCTGCCGCTCTATATCGGCCTCGTGCTGTTCATGATCGGCAGCGTCGGCTGCGCGCTGGCGCCCTCGATCGAGACGCTCATCGCCTTCCGCTTCGTCCAGGGGCTCGGCGCCTGCGCGGGCACGGTGGTGCCGCGCGCCGTCGTGCGCGACCTCCATACCGGACCCGAAGCGGCGAAGCTCATGTCGCTGCTGATGCTCGTCTTCAGCATCTCGCCGATCCTCGCCCCGCTCGCCGGAAGCGGCGTGATCGCGCTCGGCGGCTGGCGCGCGGTGTTCTGGGTGGTGCTGGTCGCCGCGGCGCTGGGACTCATCCTTCTGGCGCTTGCGCTCCCGGAGACGCGGCCGGTCAAGGAGCGGCGCGAAAGCAGCATCGCCGGCGCCTTCGCCGCCTATGGGCTGCTGCTGCGCGACCGGCGCTTCCTGGCGCTCTGCTTCCTCGGCGCGTTCGGTGTCTCGAGCTTCTTCGTCTATCTCGCGAATTCGTCCTTCGTGCTGATCGACCACTATGGACTGACGCCGACGCAGTACAGCATCGCCTTCTCGGTGAACGCCGTGTCCTTCTTCGGCGTCGCCCAATTGAACGGCGTGCTCGGCTCGCGCTTCGGGCTCATGCGGCTGATGCGCTTCGCCGTTACCGGCTACGCAGCGTCGATGGTGCTGCTCGTCGCGCTGTTCCTCGCCGGCTTCGACCAGCTCTCCGTCATGATCGTGCTGCTTTTCATCGCTTATGGCTTCCTCGGTCTCGTGGTGCCGAGTTCGGCCGTCATCGCGCTCGACGATCACGGCGCCATCGCCGGCACGGCCTCGGCGTTGATGGGCACGCTGCAGTTCGGCGCCGGCATCGTCATGATGGCGGTGGTGGGCCTGTTCCTCGACGGAACAGCCGTTCCGATGCTCGCTGGCATCGCCGCCTGCTCTGTGATCGCGCTGGCGCTCGCCTTCCTGACGCCGCAGCGGTCGCCCGCGCTGGCCGGGGCGCCCGCCGAATAAGGCGGGCTTCCGGCTCGGCGAAGGCTGGCCGACGGCGGTCGAGGATGCCAGCATAAGCTGTGCGAATCGACATCGGCGCCGGACGATGAGTCGCGCGCCGGTGCCGGTCTGTCCTATACCCGACGCCGCTGGGCTGGCTGACAGGGGATGTTGCGATGCGCCAATATCATGACCTGATGCGGCTCGTCCTCGCGACGGGCGCGGTCAAGACCGACCGGACCGGCACCGGCACGCTGTCCGTGTTCGGCCATCAGATGCGCTTCGATCTGGCCGACGGCTTCCCGCTGCTGACGACCAAGAAGTTGCATGTGCGCTCGATCATCCACGAGCTGCTGTGGTTCATCTCCGGCGACACCAACATCCGCTATCTCAACGAGAACGG